>JANYLN010000147.1 GCA_025357795.1 Planctomycetota bacterium | reverse complement strand
CGCGACTCATCCGACCGGCCCGCGCGATGCTGACGTTGTTCGTGTTCGTTCCGCTGGTTTGTGGCCTGCTGGTGCACCGGATCAAGATCGGCAATCGCACCGATGCGGAAGGACGCTCCAATCTCCCGGTCGAGGAAGTCACCTTCCGCACCACCGATGGCATGGTACTGTCCGGCTGGTTCCTGCCGGACCGCCAGAGCGATGCAACCGTGGTCATCTGCCACGGCGCGGGGGCCAACAAGTCCAACTTCGTCGAGTACATGCGGGTATTCCGCTACCAGGATTACAACAGCCTGATCTTCGATTTCCGCGGCCACGGGGCCAGCGAAGGCCACACCTGCACGTTCGGGCTCTACGAAGACCTGGATGTGCGGGCGGCGGTCGACTGGCTCAAGCAAGAACGGCCCGAGCAGGCGCGGCACGTCTACGCCCTGGGCTCCTCGATGGGCGCAATGTCCCTGGCCCGAGCAGCCGCCAAGGACCCTCGCATCGAAGCCGTCGTCCTGGACAGTTGCTTCGCCTCCGCGCCCCTGCTGGTCCAGCAGCATCTGCAATTCATCCCCCTGCTGGGCCCGCTGCTGGCAAGGCTGATCCCGGCGGCCGCGTCCTTCCATGCCGGCCGGAGCCTCTGGGACGTCGACGCGCGGCCCGCCGTGGCGGCGATCGCCCCCCGGCCGATACTGTTCATCCACGGCACCGAGGACATATTGATCCCGTCGATCAACATGGAGATCCTCTTTGACTGTGCCAAGAGCCCCAAGGACAAGTGGCTCGGCCCCGGACCGCACAGTAACATCATGTCCACCGACTTCGCCGCGTATCAGCAAAAGGTGATCCGGTTCCTGGACAAGACGCGCCGAGAAAGCAGCAAAGAGCCAGACGGAAACGTAGGGCGAGCACCGCCCACCAATGCCGTTGACCTTGAAAGCCCGTAGGGACTGACGGAACGTCTGGATTCCTGTGTCAATCGGGGGGGGGGAAAGGATGACCAGCCGCGAAATCCTCCCGCGTGCGATCCGGTTCCAGCATCCCGACCGCCTGTCCATCTACGAGCGCGTCCACTTCATCCGCAGCCTGGAAAACACGGGGATGGACATCTACATGACGATGGCCCATGGAACGACGGACCAGGCCGCATACCCCGCGGCTGGGACGGCAGCGTCCCAGCTGCGGTTGTTTCCATGGACGCCACTGGCGAAAGAGAGCCCGTGGCTGTTGTTATTCCCCGATACCCAGACCCCGGCCGCCCTACCCCCTGCTCTTCCGGCAGGCACTGCGGCGATTGCGCCACACCAGTCCGCCACCGGCAACGGCAAGGAAGATCGCCAGCGCCGGCTCGGGATACTGCACCACCAGCACCACCGGCGTCAGCACGCCGCGCGTAGCCGTCCGCAGACTCTCGTGCTTGGCGATAAAGGACGCGATCGGTGGCGAGCAGCGGTAGTACGCCGCCACAAACGCCCGCCCCGGCCCGTTCGTCAGCAGGTGCTCATCGCGCAACTGCCGCAAGACCATCACATGCGGCTCGAGATAACTGCCGTACGCCGCCGTCGCAATGAAGCAGCCGCGCCTCGTGTTGCCGCCCCCACCCGCGCTGCCATCCGTGTAGGCCTGCCCCGCCAGGTTCACCTGGACCTCCGGGACTTCCGGATCGTCCGACTGGATCGTCAGCACCGCCGACTGCGCCCCCTCCCCGGCCGGCGTGAACACCACGCTCACGTCCATCTGGTAGCCAGGCGGGATCTCGATCGGCCCGCCGTCGTGCATGAACTGCACGCTGTCCGACAGGGCATAACCCGTGATCATCAGCGGGTAGCTGCCCGTGTTGCCCACCGTAACCAGCCGCTGCGCCGACGAGCCGACAAGCACACTGCCGAAATCCAGCGTATTGCTCGAAACGACGATGTGCGCCTGCCCGCCGCTCTGCCCGCTGCGGTAGTAGCGAGGCCGGTACGCGTTGTACTCGATCGACTCCGCATGGCTGAAGTCCCCAGCCACAGTCCCGTCGCTGTCCGCGCTGATCGGTACCTTGATGACCGACGCCTCCACCTCGCCTGGCTGCTTGTACTGCAGGGCAACATACGTGCCATCACCGTTGAACGTCGGCCAGCCCAGGCCATCGTTCAGCGACTCGGCGCCCGGTTGCTCGACGAACAGTTGCTCGCCGACCAGGCCGCTCTTGCCCGTCTGCAGGTTCACCACCCGCGTCTCGCACATCCCGGTGTTGTTGTCGATGACATCGACCGCGATGATCCAGTCCTGCGTGCTCGAGGCCGACGGGTTGCCGATATCCACGCCTGACGGCTGCGCCGAAATCAGGTTCGAAACATTGCCCGTGCCGATGTCCAGAATACCCACGCTCCAGAACTCGTACGCCGTGCTGCCCAACTGGAAATTGCTGAGTGCGTCAAAGATTACATGCGCGTTCGAGATGTCGAAGTCCATCACGTCCGCGTATTCCAGCAGGCTGGTCGTATCCCCGCCATCAATCGATGGCATGTACAGCGCGTACGTCTTGTTCTTCGACGAATCGACCAGATCCAGCACGTGAAGATTGTTGTCGTTGCTCGTGTCGGTGTAGGCGAAGTACCGGCCGTCCACCGAACCGCAGATCGTCCGCACACTGCCGTCGTAGGTCAGCCGCTCTTCGTACGTGTTGTATATCGACAGGCTGGCAATCCGCAGGTTGTGGTGCCAGTCCACGAACAGCACTTCCGTACCGCCCGTGGTCACGACCACCCGCGTATTGCTGAACAATTTCCGCCTGATCACGCAGTACTACAAGAACACGCACAACCGCAACGGCATTGATGGCAAGACGCTCAACTCGATCGCGTTCGTGCATGTTGGAGACAAGTGGGACAATG
>JANYLN010000091.1 GCA_025357795.1 Planctomycetota bacterium | reverse complement strand
TATCCAGGCCCAGGCAATGAAGTAGGCCTGCCCGCGGGGCAACAAGGAGCGGTCTTTCGGACAGTTAGTGGGTGCCACCAACGGCGCCACTAAACAGCTCTGGGCCAGTCGGTGGCAGCGTGAAGATGGGCGGGATGCGGGAGCTGGGCGGGAGCGACGCGGGGCATTCCGGACACGGTGCGATTGCCCTAGGCTGACGCGGACCTTCCCGTGGGCGAAAGAATGACTCTCTTGGACGAGAGCCGGATGCGGGAAATCCGCACGTCCGGTTCGATGAGCGGTCGATGGAAACGGAGCACAGGTGAAGATACTCAGGCCCCGGCAAGCGAACGGGCCGGCCAACACGCTATGCCTTGCCTTCGGCCACCGCGCCACCGCTCGACTCTACCCTCTGGCGAGCTGATCGGCTCGAAAGACGCGGCACGCGCAGATTGTCCAGCTGCGCCGGGTGGCGTCGGGCTATGCTAATCACTATTCAAGCTCTGACCCCGCAGCCTTGCCTTGTGGCAGCCTTTGACCCCGCAGCCTTGAAGTGTTCATTACGCGAAATCGATCATGGCCTTGACCACGCCGTCCTGATAGGCGGCGACCAGATCAAAGGCGGCCTTGGTCCGCTCGAAGGGGAACCGATGGGTGACCATGACATCCACGTTACAGTCGCCGCGAGCGATTTTATCGAGGGCGGGCTGCACACAGTGGTTCTGGCGGCGTACGTTCTGGATGCAGATTTCCTTGTGGCGCAGTTTGTCGATTCCAAAGGAGACCCGTTCGAGGGTGGGGGGGATGCCGACGAGCATCAGTTTGCCCCCGGGTTTCAGCAGCTCGATGGCCTGATCCAGCGCCTCCTGCTTGCCGCAGCATTCGAAGACGACATCGAGCTGCGCCGGCTCCAGCGTGGTAATGTCGGCCACCACGTCACGGGTATCGGGGTTGCCAACCCAGTCGGCGCCGGCGCGCTGCGCCAAGGCCAGGCGGGCATCGATTTTGTCCGTCATGAAGATGCGGCGGGCGTCTTGCGCCCTCGCGGGCAACAACACGCTGAGCCCGATGGGGCCGGCGCCCAGAATGCCGACGGCAGCGCCTTGCATGGGGATCGATTGCTTGACCGCATAGACGCCGATGGCCAGCGGCTCGGAGATAGCGGCTTGATCGAATGACATGGCATCCGGGATGGGGAAACAGCACGCGTCCGGCATTACGAGGTATTCCGACAGGCAGCCTTCCGCCTGCTTCGGGCACCCGAGGAACTTGAGTTGGCGGCACGTATGCGGCCGGCCTACCAGGCACTGGTCGCACTGCCCGCAGGGCATCGCCGGCTCGATGGCAATGCGGTCGCCCGCCTTGACGCGGGTGACGGCGGGGCCCACCTGCTCGACAATGCCGGCGCCCTCGTGCCCGACGGTGAAGGGGTACTGCACGATCTGTGAGCCGATCTGGCCCTGCGTGTAGTAGTGCACATCCGAGCCACAGACGCCGACCCGTGTCATGCGAATCAGGACATCCCTATCATGAATGATGGCCGGGGTCGGCACATCCCGCATCTCCATTTGATGGATACCCGTCAGCATCATCGCTTTCATAGGACTCTTCCTTTCGCGTCCTGGTTTCCGGTCGTTTGAGATATGCGCAGGTACATGCCCTGTTGCTGCAAAGAGATCGTTGGCTCCCCGCTGTTTTGTGTGGGGGAGGTCCAGGCCGAGACCCAGAACGTGGCTGGGCCCTTGCCGGTGTATAGCCAGCGGCCCGGCGCTCTACTCGATGTAACCGAGCTCCTGCAGGTGCTTCTCGATGCGCTGCTCGTCTTCCGGCTTGATCGAGATCAGGTCCATCGGCGTCGCGCCATTGGCCGGCACGAAGCCCGCCGCCAGCGTCCGCAGCTCCCGGCACCGATCGAGCTGCGCAGCGGCCAGGTTAGTGATCTGGTCCGGGTCCGCCCGTAGATCGTACAACTCCTCAGGCATGTCCGGGTTGTACGGGCCATACGTGTACCAGAACTCCTCCGTCCGCACGCCATGCACTTCCAGGTCCTCCAGCACCCCGGAGACGGACAGGAAGGCCGGTCGCGACTCCCACGGGCCGCCCTGGATCAGCGGCCGCAGCGACTGCCCCTCGATCTGGCCGGACTTTTGCCCGTGGACCCCGATCAGGTCCAGGATCGTCGGCACGATGTCCACCTGGCGGACCATGCGGTCGATCACCCGCCCCGCTGGCAACCGCCCCGGCCAGCGGAGCACCAGCGGCACCTTGGTCAGGAAGTCGTATACGGCCACGGTGTGACCTTCCTTCAGGAAGGACTTGTAGCTGCTGATCCACAGTCGCATCTGCATCTGCAGGATCTTCTCGTGCCCCACGAACCGCACCAGCCGCTGCACTCGCCGGCGGGAACGGTCCTCGTCCAGCACGCCTCGCCGCTTCAGCATCGCCGTCAGCTTCACCGGCGAGCGCAGCGCGAACAGGTCGTGCGTCCAGACGAACGGCAAGAGCCACAGCAGGCGCAGCCGATCCGCCCAGCGATCCCACCGCGTGAACGTGGGCTTGACCAGCCCGTCCCGGAACCGCATCCCCTTGATCCGCTCCTGGAAATCCGCCTCGAAGGCCTGCAACACCCCCGGCCCGGCCACGTACCCCACCGCAAGCGGCGAACCCTGCGTCTCGTCGATGCCCAGCAACTTGCACGTGTAGTCCACGGCCGTCCCCGCTCGATACGAGTCCGCCGTCACGCACTCCCCGTGATCCGCCGTCACCGCAATCAACGTGTCGTCGCCGATCGCCGCCAGCACCCGACCCAACTGCGCATCCAGCCCCGACACCGCCCGCTCGTACTGGTCGCGCCCCGCCTCAGGCTTGTCGAACTCCGGCAGCACCCGGCGGCGCCAGTGCAACTCCCACAGGTGCAGCATGAGGAACCAGGGACCCTTGTAGTATCCGCCCCGCATCCGCTCGAGGAACAGTTCGCCCCATCGCGTGTCGAGGTAGTCGCATGGCAAGCGGTAATCGTACTGGTCGAAGCCGCGGCCCAGCCCGATCGCGTCGGTCAGCGGCCCGCTCACCTCGGCGTAGGTGTGGTAGCCTCGCTGCGACAGCTCCCGCGTGAGCATCGGCACGGTTTCCGGCAGTTTGCACCCGAACACGTGCTGCACGCCGTGCCGCGGGCTGTACAGCCCCGTCAAGAGACTGCTGAAGTTCGGCGAGGTGCAGCTCTTCTCCGTGATCGTCGTCGGGAAGCAGATGCCCTCGCTCGCCAGCCGATCCAGGTTCGGCGTCACTGTGTGCCGCCCCGGCCCCACGAGCCTGTCCGACCGCCCACAGTCAATCACGATCAACAGGATGTTCGGCTGCTCACTGCCCATCGTCACATCTTCCTGTGAACCGTCATTCCGCCGTGTGCCCTGTCGTTTCTGCTAGAGCGTTTTCTGATTATCTCTAGCGGGAGCGACAGCATGGTCCTGCAACAGCGCAGGACCAATGGCACCCAGCGCTCATGCCTGACGCTACACATAAACAGAATCCGATCCAGGCTGGTGTTGCCGTTGA
>JANYLN010000063.1 GCA_025357795.1 Planctomycetota bacterium | reverse complement strand
CAGCAACACCCCGGGCATCATCCGGCGCGAGTCGAGCAAACCCCGAGTCAGCAGCGTGACCCACTCGGCGTCGGCCACGGCGACACCAGCGGCCAGCGGCCACAACTGGCAGCAGGAGTTCGACCTGCTGGAAGCCGACGTGAAGATGGAACTGGCCAAGCCGATCGGCGAGCGCAATTTCGATGCGCTAACCGCCAAGTACCAGGCCCTGGCAGCCCAGAACGAGGATGACGCCATCGCCGCGGCTGCGAAGATCCGTGTCGAGAACCTGAGCAACATCAACCGCCAGAAGGATGTGCTGGACGCGATTGAGCGGGCCGATCGGCTGTTCAAGAGCGAGATTGACATCATGAATCGGCCGCTGCCCAGTCCGGCCAGCCAGCCCAACAAGGATCGCGGCTGGGACGCCCAGGGCGTGCTCAAGGCCAGCTGGGTTTTCACGGGTCTGAACACGCCGAAGCTGTACCGTCTGGTCAACCCGGCGACGGACACCGCGGTGGCCTACGTGCAGACGACTCCCGAACTGGCGGAGAAACTCGAAGGCATGGTCGACCGGTACGTCGGCGTGCGGGCCGCTCAGATGAACTTCCGGCCGGAGTGGAACGTCAACCTGATCGTGCCGGTGGACATCGTTCCGGTCGCGGGCGCGCCCGCACCGGCGACTCAGCCGATGGAAGCGGCTCCCTTAACAGCCGCGACCCAGCACGACGAAGAGAAGTAAAGGTCCTATAATAGAACGGCCCGAAGCGCTGGCTCCGGCCAACGATCGATACGCGAGAGTGCCATCGGTGATGAGCCGGTGGCACTCTTGTTTTGGCGGATCGTGCAGGACACACATCACGAGGGCGGGCAATCGCTGCCGCTCTGGGCGAAGGGGGTTGCGACAGCCGGCCCGTCTACCTGCGACCGGGAAAACGCGGGGTGTCGGCCATTTTGTCGCGGTCAAGGGCTACCGCAAGGCAACGGACCATGACGAGTTCACGATCCCACTGGGGCTGACGCCAGGCGGACAACCCGGCGCGGGCGTCGCCTACGGATGGGGGACCGGGTTGTCGTCGATGATCTTGCCGTCGCGCATGCGAATGATGCGCTGAGCCTGTGCAGCGATGTCCGGCTCATGGGTGACCAGCACGATCGTCACCCCGCTACGATGCAGCTCGTGGAAGATACCCATGATCTGCTCGCCCGTGACGGTGTCGAGGTTGCCCGTGGGCTCGTCAGCAAGCAACAGCACAGGGTTGTTGACGATGGCGCGGGCGATGGCGACGCGCTGGCGCTCGCCGCCGGAGAGTTCCGAAGACCTGTGCCGGGCCCGCTGGGCCAGACCGACGCGGTCCAGGGCAGCCCTGGCCGCGGCGCGGGTATTGGACTGGCGGGCATAGATCAGCGGCACGGCCACGTTGTCCAGCGCGGTCGTGCGGTTGATCAGGTTGAACGTCTGGAAGACAAAGCCGATCTGGCGGTTGCGGACGATCGCCAGCTTGCGATCCGAGAGGCTGCTGACCATCTCGCCGTTGAGCTCGTAGGTGCCCGTGGTCGGGCGGTCGAGACAACCCAGGATGTGCATCATCGTGCTCTTGCCGCTACCGGAGGCGCCCGTAATCGAGAGGAACTCGGCGCGGCGGATCTCCAGCTCGACACCGTCGAGGGCCTTCACGAGCGAGTGGCCCATCTGGTAGTGCTTGGTCAGTCCGCGCAGGCGGATCATCACGTCCGCGGCCACGGCGGAGGACGGTTGGGTTGTCATCGACTGGGTGCTCAAAGCGACCTTCCCGCCTGGTTACTTCTGGTTGTTCTCGCTGTCCTTGTCCTTGTCGAGGATGATGGGCAGCTTGGTGAAGACTTCGTCGCCATCCTTCAGGCCGCTGATGACTTCAATTTCGTTGCCGTCATCCAGGCCAAAGCGGCAGGCCCGCCATGCCTTCTTCGGGGAGGCGCTGTTGCCGTTGGCGGCCTTGACTGGCATCCAGACGCCGCGCTCGCCCTTACTACCTTTTTCTGTATCGCCGTCAAGAATCCGCACGGCATCGACGGGGATGACAACAGCGTCGATGCTTTCGAGCGTAAACTCCGCGTCGGCCTGCATGCCCAGCAGCAGCTTGTTCCGATTGGCACTGATGAGCTTGATCCGCACATCGTAGGTGACCACTGACTGCTGGCGGAGCGGCTCGGGCGAGACGTGTTCGATGTGGCCCTCGAACGACTCCTCGCGGAAGGCCTCGACGGTAATCTTGACGGGCTTGCCTTGGACCAGCGAGGCCGGCCGCGTGCTGGCGGCCGAGTTGACCACGTCCGCCTGAGGCGTGTCGGCCTGGGCAACCGAGGCCGAGCCGGACTTCGCCATAGCCTCGACCCGCTGCATGCCGGGCCGAGCCTCGGTGGGCGACAGATCCAGCACGGTGCTGATGTCGGCCTCATCGACCTGGGCGGTGACGTACAGGTCGCCGATGTCGGCGATGGTCATCAACATGGTACCGCCGGTCAGGCTGGTCGTGCCCGACTGGATCATCTCCCCGACGCGAACGTTGATCTTGGTGATCATGCCATCAATGGGGGCGTAGCGCTTGGTTTCGCTCAGCCGCTGTTTGGCTTCTTCCAAGTCCTTGCTGGCGGCATTATGATCGGCCCGGGCCAGGGCGACGTTCTGCTCGGACTGGCGAATCTGGTCACCCATGCTGTTGCGGAGCTTCTCGAGGGCGGCCTCCATCTGGTCGACGCGGGCTTTGGCCTGGTTGTAGTTGTCCCGGGCCAGGCGCAGGGCGTCTTGGGTGGTCAGCCCGCTGTCCGTGCCCTTGAGGCGCTCTTCTTTCTTCAGCAGGTACTCCATCTGCGAGAGGCCCGCCTTGGCGGCGTTGACCTCGGCCTCGGCCATCTTGATGTCGCTAGGCAGATCCTTCTTGATCTGTTCGAGAGCGATCTCTGCCCGGTGGAGGTTTGCCAAGGCCCGATCGTGCCCGGCGGTGAGCCGATCGGCGGCCCGCTGCTCATCCTTGGGATCCAGTTCGAAGAGCATCTGGTCCTTGCGGACCATGTCACCGGCCTTGACGTAGATCCGGACGACCTCGCCGCTGGCCTTGCTCTTGATCTCGATGGGCGTGCTGGCCGGCTCGATCAGGCCGCTGGCCCGGATCGGGATGCTCAGCTTCTTGCGCTGCGCCTTTTTGACCTCACCCTGCAGCTGGGCGAAGTCGAGCTTCAATCCGCCGCTGTTGACGTAGTAGACGAAGCCGCCCACCAGCAGCACCGCTAATCCAAGCCCAACGATCCAACGTTTCATGCGATCCGCGTTCCTTTACAGCCGCTTCTGAAATTAAAGGCGCGCCGAAGCCACTGTTTCAAGCGGGCTGTAGGGCAGCGCGAAGCTGTCGGCTACGGCCCGGTTGGTGATCTTACCGGCGACGATGTTGACGCCTTCGGCCAGGCCCGGGTCCTGGGCGACGGCCTTGGTCCAACCCAAGTTCGCCAGCCGCAAGGCATACGGCAGCGTGGCGTTGGTCAAGGCGAAGGTGCTCGTGCGGCCAACCGCTCCGGGCATGTTGGTCACGCCGTAATGCACAATATCATCTACGACATAGGTCGGGTTGGCGTGCGTGGTGCCGCGGGTCGTCTCGCAGCAGCCGCCTTGGTCAACACCGACATCGACGATCACCGCACCGGGCTTCATGAGCTTGAGGTGCTCGCGGCGGACCAAAACCGGGCAACGTGCACCGGGGATCAGCACGGCGCCGATCACAAGGTCGGCCTGGGCCAGGTACTTGCGGATCATCTGCACGTCGGAGTAGATCGTGGTGACATTGGCCGGCATCACGTCGTCGAGGTAACGGAGCCGGTCGATATTGATATCCAGGACGATCACGCTGGCGCCCAGGCCGGCGGCGACCTTGGCGGCATTGGTGCCGACGATGCCGGCGCCCAGGACCATAACGATGGCTGGCTCAACGCCTGGCACGCCGGCCAGCAGGATGCCGCGACCCAGCATCGGCTTTTCCAGGTACTTGGCGCCCTCCTGGATGGACATCCGACCGGCGACCTCGCTCATGGGGGTCAGCAGCGGCAGTCGGCCATTGCGGTCATGGACGGTCTCGTAGGCAATGGCGGTGATACCGCTCTTGATGACGGTGTCGGTCAGTTCGCGATCGGCGGCGAAGTGGAAGTAGGTGAAGACGGTCTGGCCGGCCCGCATGCAGGACCATTCGCGGGCGATGGGCTCCTTGACCTTGACGACCATGTCGGCCTTGGCCCAGACCTGATCAGCGCGGGGGACGATCTGTGCGCCGGTCTTGGCGTACTCTTCGTTGGTGATGCCACTGCCGAGGCCCGCGCCGTCCTCGATCAGGACGGTGTGGCCGGCCTTGATCAGCGTCTCGGCGCCGGCCGGGATCATGCCTACGCGGTATTCGTCCGCCTTCAACTCCTTCGGTACACCCACGATCATGTCTGGTAGCTCCTGCTGCCGGGCGAGAGACCCCTGCAAAACCCTGTGACTGTACGACCGATGCGGTAGCGTACACCTCCAGGGCAGGGTTTGCAAATACGGTCGGCCCTGTGACCTTGGGTCTGGGGCCTGACGGACCGCCGCAGTGATCAAGACCCGGCGGGATCGCTACTGTAGAACGCGATTTGCGTGGCCAAATACCGCAAGGCAAACGAGTCGCGGCAACCGACCAAGGCCTTTTCCTGGTTGGGGAGGGCCAATCATGACGAGCGACGGGACAATCCAACGGGGCAACCGGAGGGCGAAGGGTGTCAGGACGCGAGGTTCAAACGGGCCGGGGCGGGCCAAGGCGGGGCTGCGGGTGCGGGTTTCGGTCCGGCCGACTGTTCTGCCGGCCAGCAGGCGGGTGCGGGAGGTGTGCCGGCAGTTCGGGATGGCTCCGCAGTCTGATCCGATGCTGCTGGTCGACAACGTGGTTGTTCCGCTGCAGCCGGGGCAGATTTTGCTGGTGACCGGACCATCGGGGACGGGTAAGAGCCATGCGTTGCGGTGCCTGGCGGGGCAGCTGGGCCGGCGGGCGGTGTGGGTCAGCCGACAGGTACCGGACAACCGCTCGGCCATTGTGGACCAGGTGGCCCCGGATCTGCCCTTGTCGCAAGCTGTATCCATATTAACAGCTTGCGGGCTGGGTGAGCCGCGGTTGTGGCTTCGGCGGTATGCGGATTTGTCGGACGGGGAGCAGTTTCGGGTGCGGTTGGCGATGGGGATTGGGGCGGGGCGGGCACGGGGCGGGGCGCTGATTGCGGATGAGTTCTGTGCGGTTCTGCATCGGCGGTTGGCGTGCGCGATGGCGTTCAATCTTCGTAAAATGATATCTGCTAGTGGGTTATGTTTGATCGCGGCGACTACGCACGAAGATTTGCAGGCGGATCTACAGCCGGATTGGGTCCTGAAAATGCCATTTCCGGCGCCACTTGACAGTCGGCCGCAGGTTCTGACTGAACAACCCATCAGCTTTTTCAGGCGGTTGTGGATTGGGGCGGGTCGGCTGAGCGACTACAAGCTATTCGAGGCTATGCACTATCGGAAACGAGAGGGGTTGGGGCCGCTGGACAAGATCTTCGTGCTGCGCGACGGGGTGGGCGGGGAGGCGCTGGGGGTGGCGGTGTACGCCTATGCGCCGCTGTCGCTACGGCTGCGGAACGCCGTGACTGGGGGGGTGTACCACCGGGCGGGAAAGGCCATCAATAGAGACTTCCGGATCCTGCGCCGGCTGGTGGTGCATCCGGACATTCGGGGGTGTGGGCTGGCGCACTGGCTGGTGGCGCAGACGCTGCCGCAGGTCGGGAGGCGGTACGTGGAGTGTCTGGCGGCGATGGGGGCGGTCAACCCGGTGTTCGAGCGGGCGGGGATGGTGCGACTGGGGCTGGCGGGGGTGCCGGCCCGGCAGCAGCGGGCGTGCGAGGCGCTACAGCAGCTGAGGGTCGATCCGCTGGCGAAGGATTTCGAAGAGGTGGTGACGGCTCGTAGCGAGGTGCGGGCAGTGGTAGCGCGAAGCGTACACACGTGGTTGCGGGCGACGACCGGACGGACGATCGAGCAGATGCAGCGGATGACCAGCCGGCAACTGGCGGCGGGGTACCTGCAGTTGATGGCGACGGAGCCGGTGTATTACCTGTGGTCGGGAGACTCGCAAGAGATGGTGCGGCTGCGGAGTGAAGCGGAACGGCTGCGGGTTGAGGACCGAGGGTCGAGGACTGAGTAACGGCAACGCCGGGAACGGCGGAGTAAGGGGGAGATCGTGAAGAGACTTGTATCACTGGTGGTTCAGCCTTTGTGCAGTCGCAAGGTGCGGGTGGCGCTGGCGACGGTGGTGGCGGCATATGCCGGGCAACTTGGGCTGGGTTGGGACGAGCAGATGATCCTGACGGTGCTGAGCGTGGGGGTGGCGCTCATCCTGGGGATCGCGCATGAGGATGCGGGGGCCAAGAGCAGCGGGCAGAGTGCGCAGCCGGGGGAGACACCGTAGTTTGATCCGGGCGGGGGTCACTCGTCCTTTGGGGCCTTGTAGGGCTGGACGGGCCAGAAGACGTGGTCGCCGCCTGCCTTGCCGCGGGGGTCGGGGTCCCAGCCATCGTCGGCAATCGGCGTACCACTGTCGTCGGCGAAGTTCGAGGCGACGCTGTAGAGGGTGAAGGCATCGCCTGTAACACGATAGACGAGCGGGCCCGCGGTGTAGGGGTCCTCGGGCACCTGCTTGAGGTAGCCAGCTGAGACCAGGTTGTCGAGCGTTTCTGGGTAAACGCCTTTCTCCCGTTTGTAACGATGCAGGGCGAGGACGGTCAGGGTGGCCTGGTGTAAGGCGCGGCCTTGGAAGGCGGTCACGCCTGCGCGGTCGAAGGAAGGGATCATGACGTATAACGCAACGTAGCGCCAGCGCGGCAACTGCATGAGCATGTTGTCGACATTACGGGTGTCGTTCCTGCGCTGGTAGGGCGAGGTGGCCAACTGCTCGGCCACCAGGTCGTACATGGCATCGCCCTGTTGGAGCGTAGCGGTGCGGCCGGCCTGGACCGCGGCGAACAGCGCGTCGAGCAACCGCGGCCCATTCTCGCCCCAGCGGCAGATGCCAGCACCCAGGGCGATCTGGAGGTTGTGGGGGACTGGGTGGCCACCGCCGGGCCCGCCCTCGGTGAAGAGCCACTGCATGGCATCGTGGAAGAACAACTTCTCGGCGGTGGGACTGATGAGCGGGTAGCCGGCGGGATAGAGGGCCTCGAGCTGCTCCTGCGTGCGGTTGAGCTGCTCGAGGGACAGGGGCTCGGCAGCGAGGATGTTGAGGATCTCCTGGTGGGCCAGGCTGCTGATTGCCAAGCCGACCCACTGGCAGATGAGGACGTCGTTGGGCTTCTGCCAGTGCCGGCCTGCGCGGGCGACGGTGAGGCAGTCGTCAAGGGCCTCATCGAGGCGGCCCGCCTGGCGGGCGAAGCGGGATTGCCAGATGCCGATGCGGCCGAGTTCCCGGAAGTTGCCCAGTTCCGGCGGGCGCAGCGCGTACATGGCCGGGACCGAGGCGTAGGCAGGGTCCAGCGTGTACCGGACCCAGCAGAGGGGCTTGCGGCTGGCGGCGAGGTAGTGGTCCCAGGCGGTAGCATTGTCGTCGAGGTAGGCGCGGACGGCTTGCTGCTCGAAGGGCTGCATGGCGGCGAGGGGGCGATCGAGGAGGGCGACCTGCTGCCAGCTGAGGGGTTCGGGGGGGTTCAGCTCGTCTTCGTCCGACGGGGTAGTCGGGCGAGGCACGGTCACCGGCGACTTGCGGTGGGCGCGGATGGCCTGGTCGTAGTCGGGCCAGGCGTTGAGGCTCTCGTCGGTAGAGGCCTGATTCATGCGGTTGAGCTGGGCCACGTAGTCAATGCGGAACGTGGGCTGGCCCGTGGCGATCCAGAGCACGTAGGCGCTCAGCAGCACGAACAGCCCCGCGAAGACCTGGAAGACCCGGATGAGGACCTTGCGCCGGAGCGGGCGGGCGCGTTTCTTGGCACGGCGGATGAGGGTGCCGAGGAGTTTGGGGTCGCCGAAGTCGGCGAGGAGCTGTGTAGCGCGCTGGTCTCGCTGCTGGGGCGGGCAGTCGGCGAGGGTGTCGCTGAAGTGATCGAGGAGTTCCTGGCGGACTTCCGCGCGGACGGAGGGCTTGTAGTGCATGCGCTTGACGACGGCGCGGATGTAGTCGGTTACGCAGGCGGGCAGGTCGTGCGAGGCAGTCTGGCGCGTGAGCATATTGCGGTGACCTCCAGAAAACTGAGCACAGGACAGAGGCGCGGCGATCGGACAGCCTGTCACGTCTGATGGTGGGCCAGCAGTTCCCTGCCGGCGGGGGTGATCAGATAGTAGCGACGGCGGGGGCCGTCGTGTGCCTGGTGCCATTTGCCCTTGAGCAGGCCCTTGGCCTCGAGGTTGTAGAGCAGCGGGTAGAGCGAGCCGTGCCCCATGGGGAGGATCTCGTCGCCGACAGAGGCGAGGGTCTGGGACAGTTGGCCGCCGAACGCCGCCCCGCGCGAGAGGATCTCCAGGAGGGCGATCGGGGCGGGTCCCTTGAGCAGTTCGCGTTCACGTTTCATGACAGTAATGCCTCCGTGGGTTCCTCGCCAGCGATGCCCAGTATCCAGTCGCGGCCAGGACATGTCAAACGATTTCGGCGACGGTCGATACGAATGAGAGAGGGGCGATGCGCGGGCGGGTGCGTTTAGAGCCTGATGGGGCGGGGGTATTCTTGCGGAACGGGGAGGCGTGCCACCGGGCCGCGGCCGAGGCGACCCAACAGCCACAACCACAACAACGGCCACAATAACTACGGCAACGACAACGACAGCCACGGATGGACACGGCTACAACGGCCGGGGCAACGACAGAAGCGGTCAGAAGCGGCTGGTCAGAGTCGTCGGTCGAGTTTGCGGTACTGGACGGCTTCGGCGAGGTGGTCGACGGTGATGTCGGCGGCGGCTTCGAGGTCGGCGATGGTGCGGGCGACGCGGAGGATCTTGTCGTGGGCGCGAGCGGACAGGCCCATTTCGCTGACGGCCTGGCGGAGGATGGCCTCGGCGGCGCTGTCGAGTTTGCAGTGGCTCTTGACCTGCCGGGCGCTCATGTGGGCGTTGACGGTCGCGTGCGAGCGGAAGCGGGTGTACTGGCGGTCGCGGGCGGCGAGGACCTGGGCGCGGAGGGTGACGGAATCGATGCCGTCGCGCTGGCTGCGCAGTTCGGTGAACGGGACGGCGGGGACCTCGACGTGCATGTCGATGCGGTCGACGAGGGGGCCGCTGAGGCGGCTGGTATAGGTCTCGATCTGGTGGGGGGAGCAGCGGCAGCGGCGCTGGCTATCGGTGAAGTAGCCGCAGGGACAGGGGTTCATCGCGGCCACGAGCATAAAGCGGGCGGGGAAGGTCATGCGGCCGTTGGCGCGGACGATCGTGACGCAGCCATCCTCCATCGGCTGGCGGAGGGTTTCGAGGATCGAGCGGGTGAACTCCGGGAACTCGTCGAGGAACAGCACGCCGTGGTGGGCGAGGGAGACTTCGCCTGCCTGGGGGATGGACCCGCCGCCGATGAGGGCGGCGGCGCTGGCGGAATGGTGCGGGCTGCGGACGGGGCGGACCGCCAGGAGCGGCGTGTCGGTCGGGAGCTTGCCGGAGGAGGAATAGACCCGCGTCGTCTCCAGCGATTCTTCCGGTGAGAGCGGCGGCAGGATCGTCGGCAGCCGTTTGGCGAGCATGGTCTTGCCGGAGCCGGGCGGGCCGATCATCAGGATGTTGTGGCCGCCGGCGGCGGCGATGGCAAGGGCGCGCTTGGCGTGCTCCTGGCCGCGAACGTCGGCGAAGTCGACGTCGTAGCGGCTGGCCTGGGCGAGGGTCTGCTGCACGTCGACGACGGTGGGATCGATGGTGAGCACACCGGCCAGGAAGGCGACGGCCTGGTTGAGCTGGCGGACGCCGATCACCTCGAGGCCCTCGACCATGGCGGCCTCGCGGGCGTTGGCGGCGGGCAGAATGATGCCACGGCGTTTCTCCTGGCGGGCCAGGATCGCCATTGAGATCGCGCCTTTGACGGGGCGGAGCGAGCCGTCGAGGGCGAGTTCGCCGGCGACGAGGTAGTCGTCCACGGTGTCGCTGGCAAGTTGACGGCTGGCGAGCATGATGCCCAGGGCGATCGGCAGGTCGAAGGCGGGGCCTTCCTTGCGGATGTCGGCCGGGGCGAGGTTGATCACGCAACGGGTCTTGGGAAACTCGTAGCCGCAGTTGTAGAGCGCGGAGCGGATGCGGTCGATGCTCTCGCGAACGGCGGGGTCGGGCAGACCGACCATCGTCGGCGGGGCGAGGCCCTTGGAGAGGACATCCACCTCGACCTCGCAGGCGACCGCGTCAATTCCCAGCAATGTGAGACTGTGTAGACGGGCAAGCATGGGCAACATTGTAGCGGGAAGGGCAAGCAAGCCCAAGGGCCGGGCGGAAGAAGTGTGCCATAATACCCATACCACATGTCACCCTGGATGGGCGGGGCGGGGCGGTTGATCCGGCAGGTGCGGCGCCTAGAATTACAGCAGTGCCTCCTTCGGGGGCGGAGAGGGCCTTTCCATGTGTATCCGGCTAAGCGTGCGCGGCGCGGTGGCGGTGTGTGCGGCGGTGGGCGGGATTTTGCTGATCAGCTGTACGGGATCGTTGACCGGCGGGGACGGCACGGTCCCGGCGGCCAGCCAGCAGATGGTTGTGATTGGCTACAACGACCTGGGCATGCACTGCATGAACCAGGACTTCAGCCAATTCATGATCCTGCCGCCTTTTAACAATGTGCATGCGGAGGTGATCGACCGTAGCGGGGAGGGGCCGCGGATCGTGACGAGCGGGGTGACGGTCAGCTATGCCCTGCAGGGCAACACGCACTCGGCGGACAAGACCAACTTCTGGCAATATGCCCAGGGGCTGTTGGGCGTGTCGCCGGCGGCGAACATCGGGCTGACGGGCAACGGGCTGAGCGGCACGATGCAGCCGAGCAGCACGAACGACTGGGTTGCCACGGGCGTACCGGTCACGCCGCTCAATGACCAGGGGCAGCTGGATCCGTATCCGCTGGCGCGGATCAGCGTGAGCCGGAACGGCCAGGAGGTTGCCAGCACGGAGGCGGTCGTGCCGGTCTCCTGGGAGATCAGCTGCGACCTGTGCCATACGACGGCGGGTATTTCGGTGGCGACGGATATTCTGCGCAAGCACGATCGACTGCACCCGGAGGTCAGTCCGCCGTTGGAGCAGCGTCAGCCGGTGTCCTGCGGGCAGTGCCACCTCCAGCCGCCGCTGGCGGGGCTGCTGGCGGGCAACTCCAGCGTGGCGACGCTCTCGCGGGCGATGCATCATTCGCACGCCTCACGGATGGGGCCGGTGGTTGGGCAGACCGGCGGGACGGTCTGCTACGCTTGCCACCCCGGCACGCAGACCAAATGTCTGCGGGACGTACACTATGCGCACGGCCTGACGTGCGAGACGTGCCACGGCTCGATGGCGGCGGTCGCGGATCCGAATCGCCATCCGTGGGCGGACGAGCCGCGCTGCAGCAGCTGCCACCAGCGGGGGGAGTTCCAGTTCGAGCAAGCCAACACCCTGTATCGGAATTCCAAGGGTCATAACGGGGTACATTGCTCGGCCTGTCACGGCAGCCCGCATGCGATCACTCCGACGGTCACCGAGCAGGACAACCGGCAGGCTATTGCCCTGCAGGGTCATGCGGGCAAGATCGACACCTGCGCGGTCTGCCACCGGTCCTCGCCGGACGAAGGCTTCAATCACACGCTCGGCAAGGGTGATGGTGGCGACTGAATAACGACCTCTTGCCCTGCCGACATCGTGCGGTGCTGGAACCGGGGGTGGCTGCGGCGTGTACCGGGTGGCGGGGACTGGGGTCGTTGGCGTGTTGCTTCCAGGCATTATGGGGCGGATGACGGGCGGGCGTTTTGCAGCAGGGACGGTGTTGTCTGGCGGCAACATTCGGCACAGGCAGACGTGGGCAGCAGGGGCAGGCAAGCCAGGTAAGCACACCATAAGGCACTACTATTACATATGTTACAATCTTGCAGGGCATGAAGAACCTGTGTGGCGGCGCAGTTGCCGATGATGACAGAGCGGCTGTGTGTTCCAGGCGGGTGCTAGGATAATGGGGCTCGGATCGTCGGCGAGGATGGTGGCAGACCCGGAAATGATGGCCCTCGTGGCCTATTGGGTCCGGACGGAGGCGGGGGAAGACCCGCCCAAGCACGACTGATGGCCTTGAAGGCCAAGTCCTTCGGTCCGAACGATTCCCATAATTAACATGCATGTTGCCAAATCGCATCGGTGATCAGCAAAGGTGTTCCGGTGCGGACGCCCGGTGTCGGCCATATGTTTCTTCTGGGCAACGGGTTGGTTGCCGAATTGCATCATGCCGACTGGCGAGCGACGGATAAACACCCGGTACGACCCCTCTTAGCTGCCTATTTTCACTTTTTTGGCCTCATTTCGGGAGTGGCGCGTCTCTTGCTTATTTATCCGGTGTATTAAGCGGACGGGCAAACGGTTGCAGGGGTTCGACCACCGCGGAAGAACGAGGCCTTAGCCCCGCGGGTTGCTTGGCAAGGGAAAGCGGCGTTGTTCGAAGGAGAGGCTGGATGAGTCGGCGGGTTGGGATATTTGCGCTTGTGGCGGTGATTGTGGCGATGTTTGCCCTGTCAGCCGCCGACGCCCTGACGAGTCCGGGCGTGAACGGCGCACCGGCAGCCGAGGCGATGATGGCCAGGGCCAAGATCGACGCGGGCGCGGCAAGCCCCCGGCCGATGGAACGGTCCAACGGGGACCGCGACAGGAATGCAGGCGGGATCGCTGCGAAGCCGCAGGCGGTCCTGATGTTCGACTATGCACCAGTGCCCGATCCGGCGACGGTGGCGCTACTGGCCTCGTCGGTGGTACTGCTGGTCGGTAACCACTACCGGCGCAGTTCAGGCAGGGCCTGGTGAGACAATGCTCCAGAGCGGAGGCTGCGCCTGTGTTGAATGGCACAGCCTCCCTCCTCCTTCGCCGGTGACGACTGGAGAGGCGGGAGGTCGGCCCGAGCGAGGCAGCGCTGGAACGGAACCCTGTCCCCATCCGATGTGGATGCGGTCCGGCTAGCTTGAAGGACAAGCGGACCGGGCACAAGAGATGGGTTTTGTGGGGGTGGTATTTTACGATTCTCCATTCCGAGAGAGGCTGTGCCCTTTGCAAGAAGGGTGCAGCCTCTTGCTTTTTGGCTCGGGCGGCGAGTCCGCCGGATCGCAGATGCGCCGGAGGATCGCTATCATCAATCATTGAGGTGGGCGTAAACCCTCCGGGCGAGGGCCTACCCACACCGGGGCGGATCGGTATAATGCCCCGTCTGCGTGGAGTGTGAAAAAAGGAACAAGAGAAGGAGCATGCTCATGCGTTGCCTGAGTTGCAGTGCGGTGGTTGTGCTCGCACTCGTATCGTTGACCGTCAATCTTCAGCAGGCGCAGGCCCAGCCGGCCGGATCGAGCGACAGCAGTGCGCGGTCCGCTTCGGCCAGTCAACCAGCCAAGGAGCCCAGCATGAACCAGGACAAGTCGAAAGGTGCCGCCAGCCAGCCCGCGAGTCAACCCGCCCAGGGACATCCGCGGGTTGTGATGGAGACCTCGATGGGCCGGGTGGTGATCGAGCTGTACGAGGACAAGGCGCCGGTCACGGTCGAGAACTTCCTGAAGTACGTCGATGACAAGTTCTATAACGGCACGGTCTTCCACCGGGTGATCGCGACCTTCATGATCCAGGGTGGCGGCTTTGGCACGGACAAGAAGGAGAAGAAGGTCCGCTCGCCGATCGAGAACGAGGCGAAGAACGGCCTGAAGAACAGCCGGGGCACGCTGGCGATGGCGCGGACGAACGATCCGAACTCGGCGACGGCACAGTTCTTCATCAACGTGAAGGACAACGGCTTCCTGGATTACTCCGGGGCGGGTCCGCGCGGGGCCGGCTACGCGGTCTTCGGCAAGGTGGTCGAGGGGATGGACGTGGTCGATAAGATCAAGAACACTCCGACGGGCGCGGAGACGTTCGTGACGCCGCACGGGGCCATGCCGTTCGAGGACGCGCCGAAGCAGGCGGTGGTCATCGAGTCAATCCAGCGGCAGTAGTTCGCGGCAAGGAGCAGGTTCATCGCCGCCTCTAGGAATTGGACAGGTCATGCTGGCAGTCGTTCAGACGCAACCGGTGCTGAACTGGTTTTCGGGATTGTTCTGGGGTGAGTCGGTGGCCCAGGCCGTTGTGGTCCTGGGCCTGGTGATTACCGCCGGGCTGGCGCTGGGCTCGATCCGGATCAAGGGGATCGGGCTGGGCATCGCGGGGGTGCTGTTTGCCGGGCTGGTCGCCGGGCATTACGGGCTGGCAATCAACGAGCACATCCTGGAGTTCGCGCGGGAATTCGGCCTGATTTTATTCGTGTATACGGTGGGCCTGCAGGTGGGGCCGGGCTTTTTCTCGTCGCTGCGCCGGCACGGGCTGAAACTGAACCTGATGGCGGCGGGGATCGTGATCTTCGGGGCGGTCATCGCCTTGCTGATCAGCAAGTTCGGCGGCGTGCCGATGCCCGCGGCGGTCGGCCTGTTTTCCGGGGGCACGACCAACACGCCGAGCCTGGCAGCGGCGCAGCAGGCGCTGCGCGAGATGGCGGGTCTGTCCGTCCAGCAGCGCCAGGAGATGGTGGTGCTGCCGGGGATGGCGTACGCGATCGCCTACCCGTTCGGGGTGCTGGGCATCATCCTGACGATGCTGCTGCTGCGGGCGATCTTCCGCATCAAGCCGCAGGAGGAGTACGAGGCGCTGCGCCGCCAGCAGGTCGAGGGCGGCGCGCAACTGGCCGCCATCAGCGTCCAGGTGACCAACGCCAACCTGAACCATGTGGCCATCCGCGATATCCCCACCTTGACCGAGGCCGGCATCATCGTCTCGCGGCTCATGCGCAACGGCCAGGTCCGCGTCGCCCAAATGGAGGACGCCGTTCAGGTCGACGATGTGCTGCTGACGGTCGGGCCCAAGGACAAGCTCGAACGCATGCTGCTGGTGGTGGGCATCCGCAGCGACGTGGACCTGCGTACCCTGCCCAGCGACATCACCACCCGCCGGCTGATCGTCACCCGCAAGGCGGTGGTCGGCCAGTCCGTCGATGAACTGGGTTTCCTCGAACGTTACAATGTTGTAGCGACCCGCGTCATCCGCGCGGAGGTCGAACTGCTGCCGACCCCGGATTTGAGGCTGCAGTTCGGCGACCGCGTCCAGGTCGTCGGCGAGCCGGCCGCGATCGACAAGGTTGCCAAGAAACTCGGCGATCAGATCAAGGACCTCGACCACCCGAACATCCTGCCCGTCTTCGTCGGCATCATCCTGGGGGTGGTCATCGGCAGCATCCCGGTGCCGATCCCGGGCGTACCGGCGGCGGTCAAGCTGGGCTTGGCGGGCGGCCCGCTGCTGGTCTCGATCCTCCTGAGCCGGATCAACCGGATCGGGCCGCTGGTATGGTACCTGCCGACCTCGGCCAACTACGCCCTGCGCGAGAGCGGCATCGTGCTGTTTTTGTCGTGCGTGGGGCTGAACTCCGGCGGGCGGTTCGTCGAGACGCTGACCAAGGGGGACGGCTTGTACTGGATGGGGATGGCGGCGGTCATCACGTTCGTGCCGATCATGACCATGGGCCTGATCGCGCGGGTCTTCCTCAAGGCCAATTACCTGACGATCTGCGGGGTGCTGAGCGGCAGCATGACCGATCCGCCGGCCCTGGCGTATGCCAACACGATCGCCGGGCCGGAGGCGCCGTCGGTGGCGTACGCGACGGTGTACCCGCTGACGATGATCCTGCGGGTGATCAGCGCGCAGCTGCTGGTGCTGCTGTTTACCGACACGGCCGGGTAGCCCGCCGGTCAACGACCTGCCCGACCCCGGGGACCGAGATATCGAACCGACGCCACCGCCTGGAGCGCCCGGCGGTGGCGTTTGGCTTCGATTTTCGGGATCTTCACGCTAGGATATACCGATTGTGCCGCAGCTTGTTTGGGCGGCGGCTGTGAAGCAGAGGGCATACATGGACCACTTTGAACTGACGACGAGCATGCGGCCGGCGGGCGATCAGCCCCGGGCGATTGCGCAACTGGTCGAGGGCTTCGGCGGCGATCGGCGGTTCCAGACGTTGCTGGGTGTGACTGGGTCAGGCAAAACGTTCACGATGGCGCACACCATTGCGGCGCTAAACCGGCCGACACTGATCATCAGTCACAACAAGACGCTGGCGGCGCAGCTGTATGAGGAGTTCAGGGCTCTGTTTGCCAACAATGCCGTCGAGTACTTCGTGTCGTACTACGACTATTACCAGCCCGAGGCGTACATCCCGCAGCGGGACATCTACATCGAGAAGGACGCCTCGCGGAACGACGACCTGGACCGGCTGCGGCTGAGCGCGACGACGAGCCTGACCAGCCGGCAGGACGTGATCGTGGTGGCGAGCGTCTCGTGCATCTTCGGGTTGGGTTCGCCGGAAGACTACAAAAGCAGCGTGATCAATGTCCGGGTCGGCACGAAGGTCGATCGGGACGAGCTGTTGCGGCGGTTCGTGGATCTGCAGTACCAGCGCAACGACATCGACTTCAAGCGCGGGACGTTCCGCGTGCGGGGGGACACCGTCGAGGTGTGGCCGGCGTACGAGGAGTTCGCCTACCGCATCGAGTTGTGGGGCGACGACGTCGAGCGGATCGAGATGATCCACCCGGTGCCCAACGAGACGATCGCCAGCGACACGCAGATGTTCCTCTATCCGGCCGTGCACTACGTCATGCCGGAGGAGAAGATCGCCGGGGCGCTGGAGGGCATCGAGGTCGAACTCAATGAGCGGCTGGGCGAGCTGAAGCGGCAGGGGAAGCTGCTGGAGGCGCAGCGGCTGCAGGCGCGGACGAAGTACGACCTGGAGATGATCCGCGAGGTGGGTTATTGCAGCGGCATCGAGAACTACAGCCGACATCTGGCGGGCATGCCGGCGGGCTCGCGGCCATACACGCTGATCGACTATTTCCCGAAGGACTTCCTTCTGATCATCGACGAGAGCCACGTGACGATCCCGCAGCTGCACGCGATGCATGCGGGGGACCGCAGCCGCAAGGAGGTGCTGGTCGAGCACGGCTTCCGGCTGCCGAGTTGCCTGGACAACCGGCCCTTGCGGTTCCCGGAGTTCGAGGGGCTGTGGAACCAGGTGATGTTCGTGTCGGCCACGCCGAACAAGTACGAACTGGAGAAGAGCGGCGGCGAGGTGGTCGAGCAGATCATCCGGCCTACGGGTCTGGTCGATCCGCCGATCTTTGTGCGCTCGGCCCGGGGCCAGGTGCAGGACCTGCTCAAGGCCGCCAAGCAGCGGGCGGCCGCGGGGGAGCGCGTCCTGATCACCACGTTGACCAAGCGACTGGCGGAGGACCTGTCGAGCTACCTGCAGCAGCAGGGACTCAAGACGCAGTACCTGCACAGCGAGGTGGAGACGCTGGAGCGGGTGGCGATCCTGCGGGAACTGCGCGAGGGCAAGTTCGACGTGCTGGTGGGAGTGAACCTGCTGCGCGAGGGTCTGGACCTGCCGGAGGTGAGCCTGGTGGCGATCCTGGACGCCGACAAGGAAGGGTTCCTGCGGAGCACGACGTCTCTGATCCAGACGATCGGCCGCTGCGCCCGCAATGTCAACGCGGAAGTCGTGCTCTACGCCGACACGATCACGCCTTCGATGAAGGGTGCGATCGATGAGACCAGCCGGCGGCGCGAGGTGCAGCTGCAGTACAACCGCGACAACAACATCACGCCGGCTACGATCCGCAAGGAGATCCGGCGGGGTCTGGAGATGGAACTGGCGGGCAGCCGGAAGGCGCGCGAGACGGTCCACATGGACCCCAAAACGTTCGACCGCACGGAGCTGATCGAGGCGATGACCAAGGAAATGCTGGAGGCGGCGGAGCGGCTGGAGTTCGAGGCGGCGGCGAGGCTGCGCGACAAGATCCAGCAGCTCAAGGACGCGCCGGTGCTGGTGGGGGCGGACGGGCAGGAGTGGGTCGATGCGGATGCACTGGAGGCCAGCACGAGCCGTCGCGGCAAGGGCTCGAAGGGGCGGCG
>JANYLN010000052.1 GCA_025357795.1 Planctomycetota bacterium | reverse complement strand
CCGGCACGTTGTCGATGCCGACGACCGCACCGAGGATCGAGCCAGCGGTCGCGGCGGTGCAGTCGTTGTCCAGGCTCATCGCGACGCACTGGCCAATCGTGCGGGTGACGTCCTTGTTGCCCAGCCGCAGGGCGAAGATCGTCAAGACCGCATTGGGGCCGGTATGCACACCGCTGGTGCCGTCGAACTTGGCGCGTACCTTCTGGTACCCGTCGCGATAGTCCTTGACCGAGTCCATCGTATCGAGCGCCCACTTCACATCGCCCGCCATGCGGCACCCGGCCGGGATCTCCGTCAGCGCGATCTCGATGGCCTTGATGGGATCGTCGACGGCGAAGGCGGCCGCAATCGCGGCCGAGAAGAACATCTCTCCATGAATGCCATAGCCGCGATGCGAGATACAGGCGTCGCGGTAGGCGAGTTCGGCGGCCCGTTGCGGCATGGCCGGACAGACATAGCCCCACGGGTCCGAGCGAATGTCCGCGCCGATCCAGGTGATGTAGGGGTTGTTGACCTCGCCGGCCTTGTCGGCAGGGACGCCCTTGCTCAAGTTCTCCAGGGCGACCTTCTCGGCGGTGCAGGCGTGGGGCAGATACTTGTGCCAGGCCCGGCCGACATCGGCAGGGGTGAAGTCGACGCCGTAGTCCTCGAGGATCAGCAGGCCCAGCCAGGTGTAGATCAGATCGTCGTCGGCCTCCATGCAGGTCATCTTCGTGCGGGTGTAGCCGTCGCACGAGCTGACGCTGTAGCGGAGATTGTTGGGGTTCTTGGCGGCCGACCAGTAGTCCACCGGCGGGAAGGCATCGCCGCAGTAGGCCGCCCACTGCTCCATCTGTTCGATGGACCAGAACTCGACGATTGAACCGAGGATGCAGCCGGCGGAGCGGGCCATGACCGCGCCGTGCAGCCGGCGGCGGTAATCCGCCAGGCCTGGCTTGGCGAGGGTGCGCGGGCCGGTGGGGCGCTGGCGCTGGATCTCGACCAGGTCGCTCGGCTCGCGCGCGGCGACTGGGCCGAGGGCTGCATGCACTGGAACCGTTCGAGGACCTGGGCGACCTGTCGATCCAGTTCCTGCAGCTGACTGTCGAAGCCGGCTGCGCCCTGCTCCTTGCGAAGGTTCGCCCACTCGGCCAGCGCGCGGATCTTCTCGGTCAGCGGATCGGCCCACTTGTGACGATAGGTATTCACCCCCGGCTCTCCTTTGCGGTCGATTTACAGTTTTGCCGACTGGACGGTCGCCGCCTCAAGCCCCAACATGGCGGCCATGTTCCCGTAGTAGATCATGTCCTGGATCTCAATGGGCACCTGCAGCCAGTTGAGCAGGTTCACGTAGAACTCCAGGAGTTCCTCCAGCGGCGGATTGTCGGTCGCAAAGACGAGTTTCTTGAACAGCGAGTAATCCACGACCTCGTCGATCACGCGGAGGTTCTTGTCGGGCTGGCGCAGAAAGAGGCCGCGCAGCCAGCTCGGCGGCTGACAGCGGAGGAAGCCGCCCGAGAGGTCGCCGTAGACGTTCTTGTGGTGCTGCAGGAAGCAGATGCCGTCCTCGGCCCACCAGTTGCCGATGTGGGCGATGACGAATTTCCAGTCCGGCAGGTGCTTGGCGACCGGCTCGAGTTCGGAGGGCGTCATGTTCAGGCTGCGAACGGCACCGCCGCCGGCCACCCAGCCGGTGTGGAAGACCGCGGGCATGTTATACTTTGCCGCGCGCTCGTAGATTGGCATCAGGCTGTCGTCGCCGTAGGGCACCGGCGTGACAATGAACTTCAGGCCCGTGAAGCCCTGCTCCTTGCGCCGGTCGACCTCGTTGGGATCGCGCTTGGACAGATCGATATGGCCGAATGGCACGACCAGGTCGGGAAACCGCTTGGCGCAGGCCAGGGTATCCAGGCTGTTCTGCTCGCCGATACCGCACATGCACGTCTTCTGCAGACCGGCGGCCTGCCAGCGCTGGGCCGTCATCTCCAGCTCGCCGACGTGATAGTGGGTGTGGGCATTGATGATCCGCCTGGGTATGTACTTACTCATGCTTTGTCTCGCTCTTGGCTACAGGATCGACCCGAAAAGGGCCATTATGGTTGCGCGGCCGCGATCGGCAAGTCAGCGACAGCGGCGTAGGCAAGGGCAACAGGGCCATCGCATGTACGTGTGGCATGGCCATCCTGGCCATGAACATCCCAGGCGTCCCGCCCGTAGCGGCCGCAAGGGCCGACAGAATCGTGCTCCTGATGCCCGTGTTACTCACGGGCAAGAGGCCCGTGCCACGACATGCGATTACCCTGCCAACCCCGCCAGCTTTCTCCCAACAGCCTTGCCGACGAGCCGACCGTGGATCAATAGGCCCCCGGACAGAGGCTGGTCTCCCGCCGGAAGCGTGCTGGCGGTGTACTACAGGCAACGCACGCAGATGCGACGCCCGCAGGAACAGCCCGCAAGCAGGCGATCGGTGTGACTCGCTACCGCAGATGAGTGAACTGCAAACGACAATCGGACTCGGAACCAGCCTGATCCTGGCAGTCGGCCTGGCGATGGATGCCACCGCCTCATGCGTACAAAGCCTGCGCAGTGGCGCTGCCCGGGCGAGGTAGCGGTTCGCCTCGCAAGCAGGTAACATTACAGGCAGGACCGGGCACGCGTCGACCCATCTTGTTCCTGAAAGCCCATGGCCGCATTGGAGGGATTCGTATGTCAGCCGGCATCGCGTTCTATCCCGGGGCTGAAACCTGGCTGGAGC
>JANYLN010000039.1 GCA_025357795.1 Planctomycetota bacterium | reverse complement strand
CATGTGCCGCCTCGACCCGGTTCAGCAAGAAGGTGCCTGCCGCAGCCAGCACAGCTTCATCTCGCCGACATATCAGGCCTTTCGTCGCCCCGTCCAGCTCCGCCAACGCCTCCTCGAGACGCGTCTCTCGGCCTGCCCGGTCGACTCGATTGCGGATGTCCGCGATCTTTTCCACCAGGCCTTGGTGCCCTTCCGCCAAGGCGTTAAGGCGACCCTCTTCCTCGCTGGCCTGTTCCGCTGTCATGTCCACCAGGTCCGGAGCATCCGCCAGTCTTACCTGTAATGCTGTCCGCTGTGCCTCCAACTGTCCCAGTCGGTCGGTAATCCCGCGGAACTCTTCGAGACGGGCCAGTCTCTCGTCCAGGCCGGCACGATCGTTATCCGACAGCCCCAAACAGGCGAATAGTTCCCCACGTCGCCGTTGAAGCAGGCTGATCTTGTCCTTTGCTCCGGCCGCGGCGTGCTGTGCCGCGTGCAACGTCGTGCAAGCCTCCCGGTACAGGCTCGCCCGCTTGG
Source organism: Planctomycetota bacterium (assembly GCA_025357795.1). Classification (GTDB taxonomy): domain Bacteria; phylum Planctomycetota; class Phycisphaerae; order UBA1845; family JANYLN01; genus JANYLN01. The sequence continues at coordinate 4,952 of JANYLN010000039.1, read as the reverse complement.
CGATCGCCTCGGTTCTGACACGACCGATCTCGTAAGAGTTACACGACTCCGCTCCAAATTCCAGCAGGTAGTCGTTGACCTGACGGAACTTCCTCTGCTGGGCATCCTCCAATTCCGCCATCTCGCGTTCGAGGGAAGTCAGGGACGCCTGAGCGTCCCGGTGCCGCAGAAGGTTTGTGGCCAGAACCACGAGCGTCAGGTCCGAATTCTCAGGCAAGTTCGTGCCCTGTCCCAGCAAGTCCGCTCGCCGGGCAGCCAGGACCGCTTCCTGCTCCTGGACTTGCCCGAGTTGGGCCTGGCATGACCTCCTCTCGGCTTGGCGTTGTCTTGCCTGATGCGCATGGGCGAGCCGCTGCTCCAGCGATCCCAGATGTTTACCCACGGCCTCGGGGTCCCATGAGCTCGGTAACTCGAGCGATAGTCGACCGTACCGGGATTGGCAAACCTGTCGAGGGTCTGGACCAGGCGTACTGCGCGACCTGGTCGAAAAGGCCACCGCCGCGATGGCAAACGCCGACAGGAATACCCACCATGGGCTGAGAAAGAGCGCCAGAGTCACGCCCATCAGTCCCAGTAACACCGCAAGCACATACACTACCAGGCGGCTCCTGTCTCGCACGGGCACCGCAGGAGCCTGCGTCTCAAACCACTCGCGCAAGATGCCGATGCCTGTGGACAGAACATCGGTGTCTTCCGGGTTCTCCTCTTGCCCCAGAGCCGCTAACCTTCCCTCAAGGCCAGCCTGCTGCGCCTTAACACGTTCAATCTGGCGGTGGAACGCTTCGACCTGGTCCAGGCGAGGCAGGTCGACGTGGACCAGATCCAGTCCATCTATGATGCCGGCAAGGGGCGCGGCGGCTGTTTCCATATACGTTCGCGCTTCGCCGATCCTTCGGCGGAGGTCCAGGGACCGCTCCTCCAACTTGCGGAGTTCCTCAAGGTGCGCCGACTGCTCGGCCATGCGGTCCTCGGGGATCCCCTGCTCCGGCAAGGAGGCCTGGTGTTTCAGCGATTCCCCCCGCTGGGCACTGTCGTCGGCAGCTCGCAGCTCCCGCGTCGCCGCATCAAGGTCTGTTTCGATCTGAGGAAGAATCTGCCCCTCGTTGCCCCGCAGCCTGTCCATCCCTCGGGGAACGCCCTCAAGCACGGACTTGGCCTGGGCGATCTGTGACCGTACTTCAATGAGCTGCCGGACATCCTTGAGCCGGCCGAGGCGCACCTCAGCGATACGAGCTGCGCTCTCCTGGCCCTGTAGGCGGCCGAGTTCGCGCTCCTCTGCCTGGAGGGACTCCTGCTCGGCCTGAATGGCATGGACTTTCAGCCGGGCCTGCCGTATCGCGTCAGCCTCCGGTCTTCCGTGGCGACGACTGATCGCGAAGATGTCGAGATCCCGGACGGCGGCGATGTCATATCCGCCCGCCATGGCGCGGGCCACTCGTGACGCCAGAGCCGCATCGGTTCCGTCCTCCGCAAAGAGATCCTCCACCGTAATGATAAAGCAGGTTGCCAGGTGCGCGTCGGGAAGAGACGGCGGATCAGCTGGCGTACCATCGATCTGGCAGATGAGCCGGTCCGCTTCCATTTCCAGCGTTACAAGGTGGCCATCCTGACGCCATTCCCCCAGCAAGGATACTGGTACTTGGCCGCGTAGCGTGTCCGGCCAGAGGAGGCCACGAATGGCTCGGCAGGCCGTTGTCTTACCTGAACCATTCGGGCCAACAACCAAATTGAGGCCATCGGCCAGATCGTTCAGGGAGAAGCCCCGGTCGGGAAACCCTGGCATGCGTCGAACTGTCAGCCGCTGAAGCTTCATGCCTGAGCCTCTTTCTGAGCCAGCATATGATCGAGGGCACGGAGTCCCGCTTTCAGGAGCACTGAGCGAACCTGCTCATCCGACGTGGGCTCTGCAACACCGGGCAGTGACGCGAAAGTTGGCGCCGATGACTGTGCCTCGATCGCGTCCCTCGCATCGGCAATAAGCGCTCGGTAATCGTCGGTCGGCTGGCGGTTTTCCAGCAGGACCAGTCGCTGAGCCAGCAGGCCAGCTGGATCGTTCGACCGAGCCAGGTCTCCAAGGGACACGTCGGGCCGTGTGAGATCCTCGAAGGATTCGATGAAGTAGTCCACCCCGTCGAAGGTTGGGTTCAGATCCTGCTGGATCAGAGCGCCTATCGCGCGAACGCGACGATGCAGAGATGTTCGACCGGCCAGGCAAAGCCGGCAGCCAACCTTCCGGGTCGGCCCCAGTTCCTCGCGAACATGCTCGTGCCTGTCGCGAATGGCCTCCACCACGCGCTGCTGCAAGACTGCCTCCTGGGATAGCCCATCCACTGACAGATCCACATGCTCCCATCGCAGGACGGCCAGCGGCAGCATCTCCAGGGTCGGCGTCTCCCCTGCATGTATGGTAATGATCCAGGCACCATGTGCCCCCTGTTCGCTGGGATCCAGGCCCTGCGGGGAACCCGGGTACAGGATGAGAGGATCCCCGGCGGACAGGACCGCCGGCTTGTGGATGTGCCCGAGAATCCAAGCCTGCGGACCCAAGGTCTTCAGGTCCGCTAGCGCAACGGGGCTATACGAGCTTGCTGCCGCTCCACAATCACAGTGCAGAAGCCCTACCGTGGGCACGCCATCGCAGGCAGGCACATAGCCCGCCAAAGGACTGCTCGTGACATGTCGGCGGGGGAAGGACCAGCCCTGGAACCGAAGCACGGGCCGGCCGTCGAGTTCGAGCGCCTCCTCTTGCCATCGTCCGCCTGCCCCCAGGAGCCGGAAACCTGATATCTGCTCGGCCAGTCGTGGCAGCACGTCATGGTCATGGTTTCCGCCGACAGCGAAGATAGGCACGCCTGCGCGAACGAGCTTCTCGACGCCAGCATGAAGGACCGAAAACGCCTCGTAGAAGCGATTCGCCTCATCAACCATATCCCCCGTCAGGACGACGGCATCTACGTGGCGTGCGATCGCCGCGTCCACCAGGGCGTGCCAGGCAACTGCAGGAGAACATGCGAGCATATCCGGGCCAGCCGGAAGACCAGCCGGCCGACGTCCCAGATGCACATCGCCTGCACATAAGATGCGAACACTCATGATCCCTAATCTCCGCGTCAGGAAAGGTATAGACATTGTGCAAGAGCATGGGTCGTCATGCAAGCAGTGGCTGGAATCGGTATGGCTGGCGACAACCCGGCTGTCGTGCTCTGCCTACCGGGACCACATCTGCCCCGGGGCTTGGCCCGGTGCCGATTCAGCTTATAATGACCGTGCCCGGCACAAAGGCGCATCGCCTCCGGACGCTACACATCGAGGGAGGAATGGCGTTGAGCGACATGGCAGCGAGTCAACCGGTTGTGCGTCTGGAGCTGGACTGCGATCGCACCATCAACTTCGCGATGCAGCAGAACGACGTGCCCATCATTCGACAGATCCGCGTCATGAACGCCGGCGCGTCGCCCCTGGAGGGCATTCGAGTCAGGCTGTCGAGCGAGCCGGAGCTATTCCCAGCTTGGGAGACGACAGTCTCGGCGATCGCGCCTGGCGGGACATACACCCTCGGTCCCGTTGACCTGCGATTGTCCGCCAACCTCCTGATGGGATTGACCGAGCGAGTCAGCGGCTGCATCCATGCCGAGGTCGTGCGGGGGACGGAGTCGCTCTGCCGGCACGCTGAGCCGATCGAGATGCTGGCGTTCGACGAGTGGAACGGCCTGGCCCGCTCGCTGCCCGAGCTGTTGGCAGCGTACGTCCTGCCGAACCACCCGGCTGTCGAGGAGATCCTCTCGGATGCGGCCAAGTGGCTAGGGTCCAACACCGGCAGCTCGTCGCTTTCCGGGTATCAGACCCGCAGCCCGAAAAGGGTCGGCGAGATCGCCCAGGCCGTCTTCAAGGCCATCCAAGCCCGTGGCATTCGCTACTGCAATCCGCCGGCCAGCTTCGAATCGACCGGCCAGAAGATCCGCCTGCCGGACCGCATCCTGGAGAGCCGGCTGGCCACCTGTCTGGATCTGGCTGTGCTGGCGGCAGCGTGCCTGGAGCAAGCGGGTCTTCACCCGCTGGTAGTGTTCATCCAGGGCCACGCCTTCGTCGGCGCCTGGACGAGCGAGGACTGCTTCCCCGACTGCGCCACCGACGACCTGCTGCGTGTCCGCAAACGCGTCGAGCTGAACGAGATCCTTGTCTTCGAGACAACGCTGACGACCGCGCCGCCACCCAACGATTTCGCGACGGCCGTGGCGGCGGCCAAGCGGCATCTGGGGGATGAGCAAGCCTTCCAATCCGCAATCGACATTCACCGCTGCCGCAAAAGCCGTATCCGGCCGCTACCTACCCGTCGGACAGGCGATGCGGCTATAGATACCACTGCATTGACACGTCTGGACACGAACGACGCCGTGTTCGAGCTGGGCAGCACAGCCAGCCCCACTTCCGAGAAGCAGCCCGAAACACCGGCCACGCGGCTGGATCGCTGGAAGCGCAAGCTCCTGAACCTGACGCTCCACAACAAACTGATCAACTTCAAGGAGACCAAGAGCACGGTGCCACTGCTGTGTCCGACGCTGGGCTCGCTCGAAGACTCGCTGGCCGATGGCCTGGAGTTCCAGATCCTGCATCGTCCCGAGGAATTCGCACCCGGTACGGCACGCAGCGCCGAGTTGCACCGGCTTCGCACGGGAGATGACGCAATCGACCAGCTGCTACTGAGCGAGTTCGAGTCACGCCGACTGCGGGCGGACTTGCCCGTTCAGGATCTGAACAGCCGGCTGACCGGTATCTACCGCTCCGCTCGCACGGCCATGGAGGAAGGCGGGGCCAGCGCCCTGTACTTAGCCTTGGGGTTCCTGGCCTGGTACGAAACGGATTCATCCGAGCAGCGGAGGCTCGCACCAATCATCCTGATTCCCGTGGAGGTGCAGCGTCACTCCGTTCAAGAGGGCTACCGCATCTGCCAG
>JANYLN010000296.1 GCA_025357795.1 Planctomycetota bacterium | reverse complement strand
CTTCCGCCACGCGGTGGAGGTTCTGCGGGAAATGCAGGGCGCTGCCGGGGGGACAGCGCCCGCACCCGCGCCCGCGATTGCCCTGCCGCCCAAACGCCTGGCTTCCCCGGTGAGCTTCGACGCCGAGGACTGGCAATTGATGAGCCAGGTGATCGACTATTACCACCGGCGGCTCAAGCAGTCCCCCGAGGCCCTGGAGTACCTCCAGAAACGCGGCATCGGCAACAGCGAGGCCATCGACCACTTCAAACTCGGTTACGCCGACCGTACCTTGGGCCTGCGCCTGCCCAACAAGCAGTACAAGGCCGGGGAGAGTATCCGCACCCGTTTGGAAAAGCTGGGGCTGTATCGCCCGACGGGGCGCGAACACTTCAACGGCTGTGTCGTGTTCCCGGTGATCGACCCGGCCACCGGGCACGTCACCGAAGTGTACGGCCGCAAGACCTGCCAGCGGCTGACGGCCGGGCTTCCCAAACACCTGTATCTGCCGGGGGAGCACAAGGGGGTGTGGAACGAGAAGGCCCTGGGGGCTTGCGAGGAAGTGATTCTCTGTGAATCGATCATCGATGCCCTGACCTTCTGGTGCAATGGCTTGCGCAACGTCACGTGCAGTTACGGCACCAACGGGTTCACCGCTGACCACTTGGTGGCGTTGCAACGCTACCGCGTCAAACGGGTGCTGATCGCCTATGACCGGGACGAGGCCGGCGAGACGGCCGCCGAGGCCCTGGCTCCCAAGCTGATGGCCCAGGGCATGGAGTGCTTCCGGGTGCAGTTCCCCAAGGGGATGGATGCCAACGAGTATGCTTTGAAGTTGACGCCGGCCAATCTGAGCCTGGACCTGGTGGTGCGCAAAGCGGTGTGGCTCGGCCGAGGGCAACCACCGCAACGTCCAACGCCCGCGCCCGTCCCCGTGGCGGTAGCGACAGCGCCGGCGGCTAAAGAAGAAAGTCCCCAGGCATCGCCGCCATCGTCATCATCGACCAAACCATTCCCATCTTCTGTTGAACCTGTGCCACCATCATCCCCGCCGGCCGCCGTGGCCGATGCGCCGTTACCGCCCACGCCACCCCTTCCTTCTTTAGCTGCTTGCCCAACCGCCACCGAGGCCCCGCCCGCCGATCCGCCGGCCCCGGCTCCATTGCCGCCATCATCATCACCGGCGGAAGTCAACGAGCAGGAGGTGGTTATCACCGTCGAGGACCGCCGCTATCACGTGCGCGGGCTGGGGAAGAATCTGGGCTTTGACGCCTTGAAAGTGAACCTGCTGGCCTCACGCGGCGATGCCCATGGGTTCCACGTCGATACGCTGGATCTGTATGCCGCCCGCGCCCGCAGGCAGTACATCACCGAGGCGGCGCGGGAGTTGGGCGTGGAGGAAACGGTCATCAAGGCCGACATGGGGCGGGTGCTGCTGAAACTGGAGGAACTCCAGGAACAACAGGTGGCCGAAACCCTCAAGCCCAAGGAGGCGGTGCCCACCATCGGCGAAGCCGAGCGGGTGGCGGCGCTGGAGTTGTTGCAATCGCCCGACCTGCTGGACCGCATCCTGGCCGACTTTGAGCGCTGCGGCATGGTGGGCGAAGCCACCAACAAGCTGGTGGGCTACCTGGCCGCCGTCAGCCGCAAGTTGGAACAGCCGCTGGCCGTGGTCATTCAGTCCAGCAGCGCCGCCGGCAAGAGCAGCCTGATGGAAGCGATATTGGCCATGTTGCCGCCGGAGGAAGTCACCAAGTTCAGCGCCATGACCGGCCAGAGCCTCTTCTACATGCAGGAATCCAATCTCAAGCACAAAGTTCTGGCCATCGTGGAGGAAGAAGGGGCCGAGCGGGCCAGCTACGCCCTCAAGCTCTTACAGAGCGAGGGCGAGTTGACCATCGCCTCTACCGGCAAAGACCCGCAGACCGGCCGGCTGATGACCCAGCAGTACCACGTCGAGGGGCCGGTGATGATCTTCCTGACCACCACGGCCGCCGAGATTGATGAGGAGTTACTGAACCGCTGTCTGGTGCTCAGCGTCGATGAGGACCGCATCCAGACGCGGGCCATCCACGTCATGCAGCGTAAACGCCAGACGCTGGCCGGCCTGTTGGAGCATCGAGAGGGTCAGAACATCTTGAAGGTCCACCGCAACGCCCAGCGGCTCTTGCGGCCGCTGTTGGTGGCCAACCCCTTCGCCGAGAGGCTGACCTTCCTGGACGCCCGCACCCGCACCCGGCGCGACCACACCAAGTACCTGACCCTGATCCGCACGGTATCGCTGCTGCACCAGTACCAGCGGCCACGTAAGACAATCGAGCATCCACCAGCCAGTGGCCAGTTCGTCGAGTACATCGAGGTGACGCCCGCCGACATCGCCGTGGCCAATCGGCTCACGCACGAGGTTCTGGGGCGCAGCCTCGATGAGCTATCCCCGCAGACGAGGCGACTGCTGGTGATGCTCGATGCGCACGTGGCCGATGAGTGCAAGCGGCAGAAGATGCAGCGGGCCGACTACCGCTTCACCCGCCGGGACGTGCGGCGGCAGGTGGGCTGGTCGGACTTTGTGGTGCGCACCCACCTGGCCAAGCTGGTGGAGTTGGAATACGTGCTGGTGCATCGCGGGGGACGCGGGCAGAGCTTTGTGTACGAACTGCTTTACAACGGCGAGGCCGGCAAGGGCG
>JANYLN010000283.1 GCA_025357795.1 Planctomycetota bacterium | reverse complement strand
CAGCTTGCGGGCGACCTGCGCTCCAGTCAGGCCCTTAGCCTTGAGGAAGGCGGTCATGAAGTCCTTGTTCTTCAGGCTGAACTCGGGAAGCGGGCGCGTCTGGCCGGCAAACTTCTGCGGATACTCCAGCGTGCACTTGAGGATAAACCAGGCGACGGGATTGATGTCCGAGGCCGTGGCCTCGCAGCCCAGGCGCATTGCCTCCAGCGGGATCGCGCCGCCACCGGCAAAGGGGTCGAGCACCTTGGGCGCGCGCCCGCCGTAGGCCTTGCGGATTTCCTGGCGGAACCATTCGAGCGTGTCGGCGTTTTCCGTCTCCCGGCCCCAGTGCAGGATGCCACCCTCGGTCTCCTCCTTGATGCGCTCCACGGTCTGGCCGTTGGGCATCTTCTTCTTTTCAATCTTCCTGACGACCTTGCCCGCGATCTTCTCGCACAGCTCTTTGCGTTTCTCTGGCGTACCAGGGTCCGGCAGCAGCGTGGCGATCAGCGCCGCCCGGCAAGCCGCCAGCGGCCGCCTGGCCGGCCAGATATGCAGCGTCGAGATATGCCCGTGACGGACATTCTTCTCGTGGACAGAGTCCAACGAAGTCTGCTTGAGCGGGAATGCGTGTTCTATAAGACGCGGCCTGTCGGTCATGATAACTCCAGATCCTCAAAGCGAGCGGGTATGTTGCCGTACTTGAGAGCGGCATCAAAGACATATCTAAGAGTCTTGGGGTGAGCAGGCACGATCTTGGGATTCTTGCCAAACATGCCTACCACGTACCCCGAAGGTGCGGGACTGTCATCTTCAGCGTAGTAATCGGGGAAGTTGGAGAACAGCAGGAGGTTCCAGGGATCAGAGTCCCCTTTCTTATCGCAGTCAGCCAGGACGGGGCCAGCGATCTTCTCGAACCATTCCTGGGTCATGTGGGGCAGAGACGCCGGGGGCATATTCAGATCCAGGAAGATGATGAAGGGATGATCGGCAGGCTTCGCGATGGCGTCGTTTATGAGGCCCCGAATTCTGACACGCACATCCTCGTCGGGTGTCCGCTCGCCTGGCTGTCCGAGCACTCCTTTGCGATGCCTGCTCTTGGCCTCCACGGCGATCCTCTGGCCGGTCTGTTTGTGAACCGCGGTGAACTCCGTATGCCGTCGCGACCCGTCTCTTTCGTTCTCATATTCGATCTTGAAGCCGGCGCGGATACACGTCGCCGCGGCGAACAGCTCGTGCCTGGCCCCCTGGAATTGGTCCTTGTGCTTCAGTCGCTCAATGATCGTCCGTTGCAGCGCATCATGGTGCTGCAGAGTATACAGGTCGTAAGACAACAGGATATATGCGCGCATGGGGCCGCTCGGCACAACGCCGTCTATCCCATCCGGACCAGGCGTCTGCTTGGCCTGGAGCGTGCAACAACGATCATACCACTGAAGAACGGGATGCCTTTCGGGAAGAGGCTTCGTCAGCTCGTTCTTCCCCCACTCCGGAGTGAGCTTGTACTTCAGATAGTCGAAGAAGAAATCGATGGGAGTTTTCCACTTATCTGAGCAGTGCAGCTCGCTGCCGACTGCGATCCACTTCTTCCCTTTCCAGTTAGCGTGGATCATTGGTCGGACTTCGCCCAACTGCTGCCGCCTTACAGTCTCCCGGCGAAGCTTTTTACCAACCTCGGCAACCATAGTCTCAGGCACGGCCGTGTGTGGGCGGACCGCCGGCGACTTGGCGCGCAGGCAGCAGTGCTTGTACTTCCTGCCGCTCCCGCACGGACACAGGCTGTTGCGGCCAGTCTTAGTCATTCTGCTCACTCCACAATCTCAAACCGAATGCTTGGAGGACGTTCATTTCTCCCCAGCCTCCATAACTTGGGTTGGACTGATAAGAACGCTGCCCTTGGCCTTTGCCAGCAAGTTGCCAAACGGGTCCTGCACCCGCACTAACCGCGGCGCGGGCGTGGCACAGTCATATACGGTGTAGAGCCAGTACCCATCCCGCAGATTGGCGGCACGTGCCCACTCGTTGGATGAGACCTCCACGTCGCCGGTGTCGGCCCGGCCCTTGACCTCGATGGCACGACGCCCGCGAGCGTCGCCTTCGGGGTAAATCGACAGCAGATCGAAGCCTGGATTGTCGGTCAGGCCGGCGGCGCGGGCCAGCGGCGGCGTGTGAACGTCCTTGACCGTCACGCCGGCAGCTTCCTCGAACGCGCGTACCAGGTCCATCGCCACCTTCTCGACCTCAGCGTCGTGGCGGGCCAGGTCATCGGGATTGGCGGAGGGCACGACCATCGCATGGGCCAGGAAGGTAAGGCGGCCGGGGGCGATCAGCTCGGGCTCGCGGCGGATGGTGGCCAGCGCGGTGTCGCGGCGCTGGGCCAGGGACCGCTGCTGGTCCTTGATGTCCTTCAGGGCCTTGATAGCAGCGGCGTTGCCCGAGCGGGACTTTTCCGATTGCATCACCCTCGCGGTGGCAAGTTCGGCCTCCTGGAAGTCGAAGCCGCGGCGGATGAACTGCTCCCGCTCGGACAGCGTGTCCAGCAGGGCGCCGCGGCGCTGCAGGGCGAGCTCGCGAGCGACACGCTCGACCACGAAGGCCTCGGCCTGCTCCTTGAGCTTCTCGGCCGCAGCGGCGAGTCGCTGGCCAGCGGCAGGAAGGCCGTGGCCTCCCTTGAGTAGCAGCAGGTGCTCAACGGGGCAGAGCGAGACTTCGGCCCCCTCGAACTGCTTGACGCCGATGAGCTGGCAGTCGAGGACTTCCTCGGTAGCCAGGTCGGGTAGTTCAGGATCGGCTTGGCGCACTACACTGACAAGGGCCAGGTGGAAGAGGTATGGCTTCTCAGTCGTCGGGTCGATGAAGACCGCGCCCCGTAGGGCCTGGTCCCCCAGGCGGTCGCTGACGATGGCACGGAATCGCTCAAAGACCGGCTCGCCGGGATGGACCCAAATTCGCGACGTCTTCTGGTCCGGGCCGGGGCGGATCACCGTCAGGCAGTCACGCTGCCGGGCAGGATACACCTCTAGCGTGTGCAGCAACGGATCGACCGCGCCGCTGCTGGCGGGCCGCATGGAGAAGCAGTCGTCCAGGTCGCCATCGATCTCGATGTCCACCAGAGGCGCGGCATTCTGGACGTAGTGGCGGACGTAGCCAGGCAGCAGGCGGCAGTACGTCTCCCGCTGAAGGTCGTCGCGGAGGCGAGGGAGCTGACGCTTCACGTCGCCGCCGTCGCCGTAGAGCATCCGCTCCTTGGCGGCCAGGGCCTCCACCTGCTCAGTGGTGAGGCGACCTTCGAGAAGATGGGCCACGTCAGCCGCGTCGCCCTCAATGGCCTGCTGCATGTACGTCTTGAGCGAGACACCCTCGAACAGGCGGCCGATGGAGTCGAACACCTTCTCGGTGCCCAGGCTGTCGCGGATGGTTTCGAGCTTCTTGAGCAGCGTCTCGATGACCATGCCCTCGCGGGTCTTCGGCGCGACGAGATTGACGATCTGCACAGGGTCATGCTTCTGGCCGTAGCGGTGAATGCGCCCCATGCGCTGTTCGAGGCGGGCCGGGTTCCATGGCACGTCGAAGTTGATCATGATCCAGCAGAACTGGAGGTTGATGCCCTCGGCCGCAGCATCGGTGCAGATCATGAACCGGGCGCCGCCGTCCTCGTGGGGCAGGCGGAAGCGTTCGACCTGCTCCTGGCGCTCGGTGTAGTACATGCCACCGTGGATCTGGGCGATCTGCCCGGTGTAGCCCATGCCGCCTAAGCGCTGGACAAGATAATCAAGCGTGTCGCGGTGCTCGGTGAAGACGATGAGCTTTTCGCCCACGAATCGCGGGTCGGTCAGGACTTCGCGGAGCCTGTCGAACTTCGACTCCGCCCCCTGCTCATACACCTTGCGGGCCAGGTCACGGAGGCCGACGACTTGCTCCCGCTCAACGATCAGGTCCGTAAGCGACGCGGCGATAACGCCGGCGAGCAGTCGCTCCTCGGAGACTTCGCTCTCCTCGCGGCCGTCCACGGTGCCTTCCTCGTCCGCCGTCTTGGTGTCGAGAACATCGTCCTCTTCGGCCAGGCGGCGCTGGAGCACGACGAGCTGCTCCTCTGTGAGCGTGCCTTCCTGTACCTGGCGAATCAGGTCGTCGAGTTTATCGATGCGGCGCTCGAAGGAACGCAGAAGCGCATAGGTGGAACTGGCGAGGCGGCGCTGGAGCACGCTCATCGCCAAGCGGGCGGCAGAGCGGTTCAGCAGCTTGGCCCGGTTGTAGACGTGCCGCATGTAGTCGGTCGTCTCATTGTAGAGCGTCTCCTCGCTGATCGGCCCCTTGGTCAGCTCGTAGCCGAGGGTGTCGGAGATACGTTTCGGGTACAACGGCTTCCCGTCGAGCTGGACCATCTCCTCTTTCGTGCGCCGGATGAAGTGGGCCTGTCGCCGGTCGGCCGGGTATTCGTCAAAGGCCTCCGGGGTCGCCAGGACTTCCGGTTCGAGCAGACGCCAGAGAGCGTAATAGGGATAGTCCTTGCCTTGGTGCGGGGTCGCGGTCAGTAGCAGCACGTGGTGGGCTGCCCACGGCAGTCGCCAGGCATCCTGGACATCGGCCACGCCGCACAGTGCCTCGGCCAGCGCATACCGGTCGATCTTGCGAACGCGCAGGTCGTTGCCGCGATTTGCCGAGAGCTTATGGGCCTCGTCGAAGATCACGAGGTCGTAAGGCTGGACGCCGGGCTCCCGCAGTCGCGAGAACATCCGCTCGCTGGTGAGGGTGTCGACGCTGACGATCAGACAATTGCTGTCGTCGCCGATGAAGGGGTTGCTGTTGCGGGCCTCCGGGCCGCTGACTATGCGGAAGCGGAGGCTGAACAGCGTCGCCAGTTCGCTCTCCCAGTTGCCGATCAACCCGGCCGGCGGGACGATGAGGATGCGCTTGATCAGGCGCCGGGTCTTCATTTCGCGGATGTACAGCCCCGACATAATGGTCTTGCCAGCACCGGCATCGTCGGCAAGCAGGAACCGCAGCGGGAACTGTTTGAGCATGTGCTCGTAGACCGCGATGCGCTGATGCGGCAGCGGATCGATTTGCGATATCTCAGTAGCGAAGGCCGGATTGAACATGTGGCCGAACGACAACCGCTCACCCTCGGCCAGCACCCGAACAACTTCGGGCGAGCTGGTGAAGTCCATGAGCCGTGGCGTGGCGGTCGCCGGCTGCGTTGGCCTTTCGGTTGGCTGGTCTCCGCTCAGGGCAAGAATCTGCTGCCAGGACAGAGGCGAGGGTTTTGTTTGCGCGTTCTCCCAGCGATTGACCGTGGCGAACGATACGCCCAGCCGAGCCGCGAATTCTGTCTGCGTGAGGCCGAGGCGCCCGCGCAGCCTTCCGATGAAGTCCGCGTAATCGGACGGAATCGCTTCAGATGTCACCTCACTGCCCATGACGTTCCTTTCCGGAAGCGTATCGGCGACAAAGTGTTTCGCCTAGTATGTAAACGTATTATAACATCTGCTATAATGCGTACAATGGCGCACGCGATATTTCATTTGAGTGCTGCAAGCTGCGTATCAACAGGCTCTTACAGCGTGAAGCTGCGGATTGTGAAAAGAGGAAAGCAAGACTCGATGCAATGGCGATGCTATTTGAATGAGGAAGAGCAGGTGCGAGGGGGCTCGCCCTGCAAGATGGCATGATCGGAGTCAGCATCCATGGCTACGGATGCAACAGATATTCCTTCAATTTACTGTCGGCAGTGTGGTTATCCGCTGGTTAACAGGAGCCAAGGGCTCTGTCCGGAATGTGGCTGCGGCTATGACTCGGCGGACTCCCGCACTGTTCTCGGCAAGCCGCCGTGCCTTTGGCTACGCCGCTGGGACGGACTGTGCTGGTCGTGGCATGTGCCGTAATCGATGACGTACCCGGTGAAGTTCGGTTCCCACGCGCAGATCATCCAGTAGAGGACCTGGTCGTGCACATCCGTGAAGGCCGTCAGGTACTGGCAGCGGGTCGGCACC
>JANYLN010000271.1 GCA_025357795.1 Planctomycetota bacterium | reverse complement strand
GCATCCGCGGTGGCCGCGAAGTCGCCACCGGCGGTCGTCCAGTTGGTGCCGGTCTTGGCGACGGTCCAGTTCACCTGGCTGTCGGTCCAGGCCCTGCTGACCGGGTAGACGCCGTAGAAGCCGGTGCTACCCCTGACCTGGGCGGGATCGTACGAGTACAGCGACAGCGTTGCACCGGTGAGGGTCGCACCGGCCGGGATGCTGGCCAGGTCGAACTTCAAAATGCCGCGCTGGATGTTGCCGACGCCCAGGTCCGCATAGCCGCAGACGGTCATACGTTCTATGCCGTAGTAGTTGTTGGCGCTATTGCCCATGTAGTAGGAATCGGTGCAGCCCACATAGCCGTCGAGGCCGACCTGAAGGGTCTTCTCCCCGATTGTGGGGGCGTTGGCTTCGGCGATGTTGGAGATCTCCGAGGTATTGGGCGCCTCGTCGGTCACCTTGATCGCGAAGTAGTAACGCGTGCCGCCGACCAGACCGGCAACCTGCAAGGACTCGACCAGGCCGGCCGTCTTCGGGGCAGGCAGGCCGTTGACCTTGGTCGCCGCGGCCCAGTTGCTGTCATCGATCGGGTTGGTGCTGTAGCGCAGGTCGTAGCTGGCGGCGGTCCCGGTAAAGCCGTTGTTGCCGACGGCGGTCCAGGTCAGATCGACCGCACCGGCTGTCTTGCTGGACTTGGCCAGCAGATCGGTCACGAACGCCGGGGCCGTGACATCCGGCGGCAGCGTGGTGGGCATCACGACGTTGGACAGCGCGCTGAGGTTGCCGCCTTCATCGCGGACCTTCATAGCGAAGTAGTAGGTGGTGTTGGGCGTGAGGCCCTTGACCACGAACGTCTCGGCGCTGCCGGCGACCTTGGGGGCCGGCACGCCGACGACCGCGGTAGCGGCATCGAAGTTGCCCGCCGTGATCGGGGCCGTGCTGTAGCGCAGGTCGTAGGAAGTGGCCTGGCCGACGTTGCCGTCATCGCCGGTGCTGGTCCAGTGGAGAGTGACCTTGGCGGCGTCCACCTGAATGATGCTCAGGTCGCTGACGGCGTCGGGGGCGTAGCTGTCGGGGGTCGGCGGCTCGGTCACTTCCATCTTGATGTACTCGGTCCGGGGGACCTTGGTGCCGGCGACGTTGATGGAGAAGGTGGTGGGGCTAGCTGTCACGTACTGCTCGAAGGACTTGTCCACGTTCCAGCCGGTACCGTCGTATTCCTTCCACTTGTAGGTCACCTTGAAGGCCGCCCGGCCGCTGGCCAGGTCAGCGGGGTTGTCGAAGGTGACGGTGATGTTGTTGACACCCTTATCGAGGTAGGCCATCGCGCCCTTGTTGTGCTCGAAGGTGGTGTTGATGACCAGGTTGCTGACACCGGCGTCGTTCTTGGCGCCGATCGCCTTGAGTTCGACCTTGACGTAGTAGATCCACTGGCCAAGCACGTTGCCCCGCAGGGACAGGTTGGTCAGCTGCGTGGTACCGGTGGCGGTATTGTCCCAGACCTGCGTCCAGGACGTGCCGTTGGTCGAGAAGTAAAGCTTGGTCACATCGCTGGCCGTCTTTTTGTAGAACGCACCGCTGATGCTGGCATCCGTCAGGTAGAACGGGATGTTGATCTTGAAAATGGCATTGGCGGTGGTGTTGACCGTCGCCACGTGCAGGTTGGGCGCCAGGCCGTCATCGTTATACGTGGCCAGGTTGGTGCTGATCGGCTCGAGCATCGCCTGGTAGGCCTGGCTGGTAAAGTCCGGGGCCAGGGTGTAGGTGCCGTTGGACCAGCGGCGGTAGGTCGGGCTCAGGGGGATGTTGAGTGCCGTGTTCTGGGCGGAGGTCAACTGGTACGGCTCCCAGTACGGGGCGTTGGCCGTATCCTTCCAGTCCTTGTTGGCCTCGTGGTGGTAGGGGGGGTCGTTGCCGGCCGCGCCATCCGCATTCGTCCGTGGGGTCGGGTGCTGGTTGACCCAGGACTCCCAGGTGCGGTTGAAGGACTCGCCGATACGCACATCCATGTTGCCGGTCCACAGGGCGGGGACTACGCCGCTGCCGGAGGGGCTGTAGTGGTTGACCGCGTCGGCAAACCAGGCCGGGGTGTCACCGCACAGCAGGAAGCCCGGGCAGGCCCGGCCTTCGGCCACGGCGTTGAGCATCAGGTTATTGTCGACCTGGATCTGGTCGCAACTGGCCACCTTGCGGGGAGTGGCGCGGTTGTAGATGTACATCGTGGTCATCGTGTCATAGAGGTGCCACGTGCCATCGGCGTACTGGACCTCGTAGACCCAGTGACCGGGCAGGCCGATCTTACGCGGCGTCAGGCCAGCGGCTTGCACGATCGTGCAGGCCTGGGAGGCATGCCGGCCGCAGAGGTTCCAGCCGAAGATGTTCTGCGTGTAGGTCGGATCGTCGATGCCGGTGCCCAGGCCGTTCGGCGGTTCGTCCGCCCAGTGGTAGGAGCGGCGTTTCTGGTTGTTGTAGATGTTGATCGCCTTGTCCTCGTCGGACGTCGGGGCAATCACGCCATCGGGGGTGTAGGCCTTGACGTAGGTGCTACCCATCGCGGCGATGTTGTGGGTGTCGGCCACGCGATCGTTAGTCACCCACGGGTTCTTGATCGTGATCGGCAGCACCGGCTGCATGGTCTTGCCGCTGGTGGTGTTCGAGATGGCCGAGACGTTGGCCGGCTCGGCGTAGTCGAAGGACTTCATCGCGACGTAGTAGGTCGTGTCAGCCTGCAGACCACTGATGGAGAAGTGCTCGACGGCGCCGGCGGTGGCCGGGAAGGGTTCGCCGGGGGCCTGACTGGCACTGTCCCAGTTGCTGGCGTCGATCGGGCTGGTGGAGTAGCGGATGTCGTAGCCAGCCATGCCGGCCGTGCCGACGTCAGCGGGGGCGGTCCAGGCCAGGTAGACCGTGCGGATATGGGCGGCGTTGACCTTCAGGTCGGTCACGGCATTGGGGGCCAGGAGGTCCTCGCCCAGCGTGGTGAAGGTCACCAGGTTGCTCATCGGCGACCAGTTGGGTACTTCGTCACCGGCCTTGATGGCGAAGTAGTAGGTCGTGCTGGGGGTCAGGCCGTGGATCGTGAAGGTCTCGGCCGAGCCGGCGACCTTCGGGGCCGCCAAGCCAGCGATCCGCGTCGCGCTCGCCCAGTTGGCTTCGTTGATCGGGCTGGTGCTGTAGCGCAGGTCATAATCGGCGGCCACGCCGGTTACGCCGTCATCGCCAACGGCGGTCCAGGTCAGGACGGCGTAGTTGGGCTTGACGTTCGGGGCCGCCAGGCTGATCGCCGCCGGGGCCACCGCATCGGTCGGCAGCGTGGTTGCGCTGACGACGTTGCTGATCGGGCTGACCAGGTTCGTGATGTCAAAGCACTTGATCGCGAAGTAGTAAATCGTGCTCGGCAGCAGGTCCTTGATCGTCAGGTTTTCAACGGTGCCGGTGGCGCCAGGCGTCGCCACGCCGCAGGCGCAGACCGTGGCCGCGTCCCAGTTGCCCTCGTTAATGGGGTTGTTCGAGAAGCGGACCTCGTACCGGCTGACCGGGCCCGGAGGCGAATCGCTCGGGGCGGTCCAGCGGAGGTTGACCTTGTACCAATCGGTGCTGACGATGGCCAGATCGGTAACGGGGTTGGGGGCCGCGTTCTGCTGGTAGTTGATCACCAGGACCGGCTGGAAGTCGGCGCCGACGGTCGTTTCGCTGAAGTGCGGGCTGTAGTTCCAGCTGCTGTCAAACGTGCAGAGGCCGTAGAGGGGCGTAGTGCCATCGGCCCAGGCCTGGACGAATTGTGTGACGTCCATGACGGCAAAGCCATCGTAGGTCGGGTTGCTGCCATCGGGCAGATTGGCCGTGTAACCGGTCTTGGTGCTGCCGACCGTCGTGGCGCCCACGTCCTTGGCGGTGGTGAAATAGGTATTGCCGCTCCAGGACTGCAGCGGGCCGTGTGCCGGGTTGCTGGCCGGCAGACCGTTGGCGTCCTGCTGGTTGCTGGTGTTCTTGCCCATCGGGTGGGCCAGGCTGGCGCCTCCCGCGGCGCCGGGGAAGGCGGCGTTGGCGACGCCTTCCGTCCAGTCGGACGAGAGGACGGGGGCCGTCAGGCCGAAGCCGGTATTGCCGCCGGTGTAGTAAATCCGCAGCTGGGCCTTGAGGATTTTGCCGCCGGCGAAGTTGGGCAGGGCGAGGACCTTGAACTTCGACAGGAAGGGGTAGTTGCCGTACGGATAGATGGCCGTCGCCCCGTAATTCCTGTACCCGCTGTCGGTGTAGTTGGGATCAGACCACAGGTATGTGTCGCCCGCCATGTCCGGTCCGCTGTAAACGACGAGGGTGCCGCCTGCAATCGCAGCCTTGATTGTCGCATCCAGGCCGATATCGACCGTCAGGCCGGGGCTCTTCTTGAGGGCCACAATGTCCGCGTAGACGGCATTGGACGCCAGCACCAGTGCTAGCAGTGCTAGCAGTGCTAGCAAAGTCGCTTTCCTAGTCATTTGAACTCCTCTTTACGAACGGTGACACGGGTTGAACAGCTTGCCTGGAGAGTTGGTGTTAAGGGCCGCCAGGATACAGCCGCTTTTTGTGTGGGTAAGAAGGGCGACAGCGAGGACATCGAAGTCGGGCCGCCGAGAGCGCACCAGTACGGCGTACAGGGCCGGCGATGTTGCCAATGGCACGCACGCGACAAGACACAATTGGGGGCCAGTCGCGGCGCTACCTGCCCTTCCATCGACAACCGGAAACTGCGCAAGACTTTTTCCCATCCGCCTGTGGCCGTCGGTACTGGGCTGCTACCGCGGCAGCAGGAAAACCCTCGGTCGCTTCTTCCCGAACATACGCAAGAGCCGCCCGGAATGCTGCGGGGCGGATCGCTTCCTCCTAAGGTCTAGAATAACAAATGATTACAGCAATGTATAGGCCAAGTGAGGGTTGCGTCGTGCGACCGTAAGTCGAGATTGGCTAGCCTGTTACGATACTTTGTCGACTTGGCTATGGCCAAAATCCGGGAGGCTTTCACACAAAAAGAAGCCGCTGCGCCAGGCATTGAAGCGGACACGCGCCGTCTCGCCTGGAGGCGAGACGGCGGCATCTTGCGTATGTCCGAATTCCGATCGAACCGGCAGCGCAGGCTCGTCAGTGCCGTCCGCTCGAGCGCCGTGAGGCCGACGGGCGCGACCCGGATCGCCCGGCCGGGAGGCGCTTGGACGGAGACGAGTTGCTGCCTGTGGCGGTATGCTTCACGCGAGGCTTCGCGGTCTTTCCAGGCGGTTTGCCCAAGGCGATCTTGATCACCTCTTCGACAGTCTCCACGAAGTGGAACGTGATCTGCTGGCGGACCTCGTCGTGTATGTCGATCAGGTCCTTCTCATTCTGCTTCGGCAGGATGATCGTCCGGATGCCGGCACGGTGGGCGGCGAGGACCTTTTCCTTGACCCCGCCAATCGGTAGCACGATGCCGCGCAGCGTGATCTCGCCGGTCATGGCGACGTCCACGCGGGCGGCCTTGTTGGACAGCAGGCTGACCAGCGAGGTAAACATCGCCACGCCGGCGGACGGGCCATCCTTGGGGACCGCCCCGGCGGGCACATGGATGTGGACGTCCAGGCCGCGCAGGGGGTTCTTGCTGTTCTTGCCGAGGTACGCTTTGGGCTTGCTGCGGACCAGGCTGAAGGCGGCCTGGGCGCTTTCACGCATGACGTTGCCGATCTGGCCTGTGAGAATCAGGCCGCCCGTGCCGGGCATGGAGGTGGCTTCGATGAAGATGATCTCGCCCCCTACGGGCGTGTAGGCCATCCCGGTGACCACCCCGGGCACGCCGGCCCGCAGGGCGGCCTCGGGCACGAACCGCGCCGGGCCGATATAGTCCGCGAGGTTCTCCCGCGTGACCTTGTGGGTCTTGGGGCCGTTTCGGGCGATGTCCGCGGCCGCGACGCGGCAGACCGCGGCAATCTCGCGCTCCAGGTTGCGCACGCCGGCCTCGCGGGTGTAGTTGCCGATGAGGTCGTCGAGGGCCTCGTCGGTGATCTCGAGCTGATCGGCTTGCAGGCCGTTCTGCGTGACCTGGCGGAGAATCAGGTACCGCCGGGCGATCTTGGTCTTTTCCAGGATCGTGTAACCGGGGATGTCGATGACTTCCATGCGATCCCGTAGCGGCGCGGGGATCGGATCGGCCCAGTTGGCGGTGCCGATGAACAGGACCTTGGACAGGTCGAACGGCACGCCTAGGTAGTGGTCCACGAAGTTGCGGTTCTGCTCCGGATCGAGCACCTCCAGGAGGGCGCTGGACGGGTCCCCGCGGAAATCCGCGCCGATCTTGTCGACTTCGTCGAGCATGAAGACCGGGTTGTTGCTCCCGGCGGCGCGGATATCCTGTATGATCCGGCCCGGCATCGCGCCGATGTACGTGCGCCGATGGCCCCGGATGTCGGCCTCATCGCGTACGCCGCCCAGGCTCATGCGGAGGAACTTGCGCCCCAGCGCCCGGGCGATCGACTGGCCCAGGCTGGTCTTGCCCACGCCAGGTGGGCCCAGCAGGCAGAGGATCGGACCCCGGCCGGCGGGCTGCAGCTTGCGGACGGCCAGGAACTCCAGGATGCGCTTTTTCACTCGCTCGAGGTCGTAGTGGTCCTGGTCGAGGATTTCGGCGGCACGGTTGATGTCGAGATTGTCCTTGGTACCGCTGGACCACGGCAGGCTGAGCAGCCACTCCAGGTGGTCCCGGCTGACGGAGTACTCGGGGCTGGCCTGCGGGAGGCGTTCCAGTCGCTCGAGTTGGCGGTTGAACTCGGCATCGACCTCGGGTGGCATCTTCACTTTTTTGGCGCGCTGGCGGAGTTCCTCCGCCTCGGCCTGGCGGCTGTCGAGTTCGCCGAGTTCCTTCTGGATAGCCTTGAGCTGCTCCTGGAGGAAGTACTCCCGCTGCGACTTTTCGATCTGGCTACGGGCCTGGTCCTGGATCTTCTTGGAGATCTCCAGTACGTCGATCCGCTGGACCAACCGGGCGTTGACCTTCTTGAGCCGTTCGAGCACGTCGGTGGTTTCGAGCAGGTCCTGGCGCTCCTCGACGGACTCGGCGAGGTTGGCGGCCACGAAGTCCGCCAGTGCGGACGGATCTTCGATGGTGCTCAGGACGTTGACGGCCTCGTCGGGGATGTTGGGGCTCAGTTCGATGACGCGCTGGCTCCCCGAGCGGACGCTGTGGATCAGGGCCTCGAGTTCGTTGTTGTCCACGACCTCGGGGCGCAGCACGGTGACCCGCGCGGTCCAGTACGGCTCGGTCTGCACGAGTTCCTCGATGCGGACGCGGACCAGGCCGTGGATGATCGCGTTCTGGCCCCCCTCGCGCATCCGCAGCAGCTTCATGACCAGGCAAGCCACGCCCGTGCGGTAGATGTCGTCGAACGTGGGTTCCTCGATGTCGGGATTCTTTTGCGTGACGACCGCCAGCATCTTGCTCTCGCTGGCCAGGACGGCATCCATGAGACGCTTGGACTTTTCGCGGTTGACCCCCAGCGGCATGACCGTGCCGGGGAAGATGACCGAATTGCGGATCGGCAGCAGGGGCAGGATGTCCGGGATGACGGGGGTGACGTCACGGGCCGGCCCGCCGCCGATGGGCAGTTCCACTGGACTGGATACGCCGCTGTCCTGGGTATCCTCGGGTGTAATGGCACGAGAGTCCTGGTTCATTGCTCTGGCCGCTCCGGGTGCTTGGGCAGGTCGATCCACAGAATGCCGTCTTTGTAGCGTGCCGCGATCTGCTGGGCGCTGACGTCGGCAGGCAAGTCCATTTCGCGGCAGAACGAGCCGTGCTGGAGTTCCATGTGGTGCATGCGGATCTGCTGACTCTCGACGTCGGGGTGGGGGATGGCGCGCTGGCCTCGGACGAGCAGGCGACCACCCTGGACTTGCACGTCGATGTCCTCGCGCCGCATGCCGGCCAGGTCCACGGCGACATGGTAAGCCTGCGCGGATTCGCAGATGTTAATACTGGGTTCCCACTGCGCCGTGGCACAGTACCGCCAACAACTGCCCTGCGTCTGTTCCATCGTACGATCCTTGTGCAGATGTGCAGCGACAAAACGACAGCCGGTCTATGTGCTCCAATATCGCGTCGTTCATCGTCTTAGGCAAGGCCGGCTGCGCCGTCCAAGGCTATTGCAAGCGTAGGCGGCATGAACGGCGGGGTAAAGGATGGCGGGGCAGGGGGGCTGCGGCAGGCGGCGATTCCCGGCCAAGTCCAACTGCCTGATCCAGTATAGTGCGGGGGGCAAGTTATCTCAGCAACATTAACATTTGGTGATCAGGAGCCGGCATCGGCGTACAAGGAACCTACGACCTCGAAGAGACGGCCCAGGGGAGGGGTATGGACGGGCAGTTGGCATTCCTACCGGCCGGCTGGCTCGGCCGGGGCATAGCGTTGCGAGCCGAAATTATCAATCTTCTGCACCGGCGCCTCGGGCACCCAGGCGGCGACGATGCGGCCGAAGAAGACGCTGTGGTCGCCGATCGTCACCCGGCGCTCGACGAGGCACTCGAAGTGCGCAGCCGAGCCATCGATCATCGGGCAGCCCGTGTTCGGAGCGGGCATGGCCTCGACGTGCTCCTCCGCGAGTTTGTCGGCACCGCCACTGCTCACGCTGCCCAGCCGGTTGATCAGGTCGATCTGCCCTTCGCCGGCAAGACTGACGACGAACGACTCCGTCTTCTCGATCAATCGGTGCGTGTAGTTCTTGGGCGAGACCGCGACCGCCAGGATCGGCGGCTCGAAGGAAACCTGCATCAGCCAGCCGACCGCCATGGCGTTTCGCGTACCATCCGGGGCCGACGCGCTCAGAAACGCCAGCGGCTGGGGATACAGAAAATTCAAAGCGTCCGCGACGTCAAGTTGACGCATGGTCGTCACTCCTAAAGACACACGAAGTTGTCCAAAATAGTCCGCCCACCGGGTTTCGTGACGCGAGATGATATTCATCTGCGCAAGGGACGGCAACCGCGGCAGCGATATCTGTGTCCGTGGCGGGGCAACGCCTGACGGCAATGACAGCGGCGTCGCGCCTCCTGCCGTCCCTGTCCACATTCTATGCTCGCGCAGCGTCGTTCAAGCGGGAAGGTCAAGGTCGATGGAGC
>JANYLN010000251.1 GCA_025357795.1 Planctomycetota bacterium | reverse complement strand
CAAGCGGGACGTGAAGCTGCAGATCAAAGCGTCCAAGGGTATCAGCGTTGAACCGACCAGCGTTTGGGTCAAGGCCGGTGACAAGCCTGATGTGCAGCTCCGGATTGCGGCGGCCAAGGACGCTGCCCTCGGGGAGTATCGGATCTATGTAGAGGGGACACCGGCCACCGGGGAGCCGACCTCCGTGGACTTCAAGGTGAAGGTTGTCGCTCCGTAGTCTCCGGGCGATGCGTTCGAAGTGGAGCCGGCGGCGGGCGGCATCATGCCCGTCGCCGGCTCGCCCACCGTGCGATGCACGGTGCAACACCATGAAAAGGAACATTACGATGCTGTGGACTATTGTGCTCATTCTTCTGCTGATGTGGTTGCTCGGAATAGTCACTTCCTACACGGTCGGCGGGTTGGTCCATATCCTGCTGGTGGTGGCTCTGATCGTTGTGGTCGTCCGCCTGATTCAGGGACGCAGAGTGTTGTAGAGCCACCTGGTAAATAGGGGACGCGAAACGAGGTCACTCGCTCGTGCGAAAGGAACGTTATGGTTACCGTCAGTGATTCTGTAAGCAAAGGTCTTAAGGACATGGGCGACATTGCAGCGGATACTGCGAAGGAGACGCTCGGACAATTGCAGGAGAATGCCTCTGCCTGTTGTGAACGCGGGCGAGACAAAGTACGCCAGGTAGAGCGCACCTTCGACCAATTCATCCGGGAACAGCCGCTCAAGTCCGTACTGATCGCGGCAGGTGTCGGCTTGCTGCTTGGCCGCTTGTGGAAGCGCTGACCGCGGCTTCGGCCGCCCCCGGGCCTGTCGTCGGCCGCCTGTGTAGCCGCGGCGGCTCATGAGAATCGTCGGAGAGGATCGCATGACAACCCCGGACCATTTCGCCAAGTCATCGTGGATGTTGACGCTGGCGTCCATCGCCGTGGTTATTGCGGCCTTTTACCTGGCCAAGGGTGTGCTGGTTCCGTTGACGCTGGCCGTGCTGCTGAGCTTCTTGCTGACCCCGGCCTGTGACTGGTTGGAGCGGCGGAAGCTGAGGCGTGTCCCGGCCGTGTTGGTTACGGCCACCCTGGGCTTCGCGGTGCTGGGCGCCGTGGCATGGACCGCCGTGGTTCAAATTGGCAACCTGGCACCCAACATGCCTGCGTACCAGAAGAATATCCAAACGAAACTACATTCGGTGAATGAGTATCTAAGCACGGTGCTGAGCAAGGTCAGAAGAACAAGCCAGGACATTGGCCAGAATCTCTCGCAATCAGTGCCGGCCGAAGAGCTCAACGGGCGCGAGGAACAGCCCTTCCCGGTTCGCGTGATCCCCTGGCCGCCGAGTCCACTAGAAGTCATTTCTGGAATGTTCGGCTCAGCCCTCGATGTGTTGGGATCGGCCGGCATCGTCATCGTTCTCGTGATGTTCTTCCTGGTCCGACGGGAGGACTTGCGCGATCGCTTCATCCGCCTGGTTGGACGAGGCCAGCTGACCATGACCACCCAGACGCTGGAAGACGCCGCCACGCGGGTCAGTCGCTACCTCCTGGTGCAATTGTTCATCAATATTACTCTTGGCGTTCCCGTCGCCATCGGGCTTTACTTCATCGGCGTGCCCAACGCCATCCTGTGGGGGATCCTGGCCACGGCCATGAGGTTCATTCCATACATCGGAGTGGGGATTGCCGCGGCGGCACCGATCGGTCTGTCCATGGCAATCTCGACGGGCTGGGCGGCGCCCCTCCTGACGCTTGGGCTGTTCGTGGTCCTGGAGCTTTTCATCAGCAACGTCATGGAGCCGTGGCTATATGGCAAGAAGACCGGGGTTTCGCCCGTGGCGGTCCTGGTAGCGGCTGTCTTCTGGACATGGTTATGGGGGCCTGTAGGGCTGCTTGTGGCGACCCCGTTGACCGTGTGTCTCCTGGTGATCGGCAAGCACGTTCCCCAACTATCCTTCCTGGACACTCTGCTGGGGAATGAGCCGGTGTTTGAGCCCAGGACGCGCGTCTATCAGCGGCTCCTGGCGGGAGATCAAGAGGAGGCGGCCGAAGTGGTCGAGGAATATCTTGAGCACATGACCCTCGTCCAAGTCTATGACACGGTGCTCGTCCCGGCGCTGGCCCTGGCCGAGATTCATTGGCATCGCGACGAGCTCGACGAGGGCAGGCACCAGTTCATCTTCCAGAGTTTGAGGGTGTCAATTGAAGATCTGGGCGAGCGCTGGCAGGCAATGCAGGCGAAAGAGGATGCCGCGGTGACGAAAGAGGCAGACGGCGATGCCGCTCTCGCCCCTTTGACCGGCGCGGCGAAGCGTTGCATCCTCTGCCTGCCCGCTTACGACGAGGCCGATGAGATCGCCGGAATGATGCTGGCCCAATTGTTGGAGATAGGGGGATGCCAGGTGCACACCGTCTCCGTGACGGCCCCGGGCAGCGAGATGATGGATCTTGTCGAACAGCACAAAGCTGATGTGGTTTGCATTTCCGCCACGCCTCCTGCCGCCGTGATGCATGCGCGGTACCTGTGCAAGCGTCTTCGTAGTCGATTCCCGCAACTGAATCTGGTTGTGGGTTTGTGGAACGCCAAAGGTGACCTGAACAAGGCGAAAGAGCGTATCGGGTGCGGCCCATCCGCTCATGTTGTCGGGACGTTAGCAGACGCGCAAGAGCGGATCGGGCTACGTTCCCGGCCGCTCTTGCCGGAGCCTGAAAAGCAGGTGCAACCGGAAGGCGGTCAGACTGTCATGGAAGGGGCGTACCAGTGAAACGCCCCATCAGAGCACTCTGTTCATGCGGTGTTTTTCTAAAAGGAGAACTGACATGCTAGGCACTATTTTGATCGTCATCTTGATTCTGATGCTTGTGGGTGCGGCCCCTACATGGCCTCACAGCAAGAGCTGGGGGTACTACCCGAGCGGCGGGCTTGGATTGGTGTTGCTGATTCTGATTATCCTGCTGCTCCTGGGGCGCATCTAGTCACCGGTGGTAAGACAGCGCGTGACTGCGTCTTGTGCGGCCACAGGCTACGAACAGGTGCACCCCACCCATCGCGGGTGCGGGCATAAGGAGACGACCAATGGCTAGGACTGTGATTATGACGCTGACGGCTGTGGCGCTGAGCATCCTGTCCCTCGGGTGCGGACGCCTCATTTCGGAGGGAGTGGGCGAGGCCAGGGGCGCCTCTGGCAAGGTGGTTGTGATTGGCATGACTCCGCACCTTGCGACTTACAAAGCTCTGACCATCGAAAGGATCACCGTTGCGCCCGGCTTGCAAACGCCTTCGGAGATGCCCGCCATGATCGGAATGGAGTTGGCGGTCGCTGCCCAAAAGAGAGGCCTGATGACCGAAGGGCAGCCCGGGCTCAAGTTGTCCGCCCAGATCGTCCACTATGAATCCAGCAGCACGGTGGACACGGCGATCGGCCCGCTGGAGGAAGTGGTCGTTCGCGCGAAGCTGACCGACGCAAGTGGTAATGTCGTTGCGGCGGCCCAGCTGGTCGGGCGCTCCAAGGCGACGTCGTCGAGCGGTGCGAGAAACCTGTCCGAGGGCGTCGGTAAGGCGCTGGACAAGTGGCTGAAGGACGGCGGGCTCAAGACGGCCAGCGATAAGGACAAGGATTGAGCCGGGCACGATGGCTGTGATGCGACGCCTGGAACGGCAGGGCTGTTGCGGATCCTGCCTTCCAGGCGGAAGCATAGGTAACGGCCCACGATGATTGTGGGCGAAAGTCATAGAGGAGACTCCCAATGCGATACAGACCGGAGCGAATCGCCACGATTGTGCGAAGAATCATCGGCGAGGCTATCATCTCGCGGCTGTCCGACCCACGGATCTCTCACCTGGCGAGTGTCACGCGCGTCCGGGTGAGCGAGGACCTGGCGCACGCCGATGTGTACGTGAGCGTCATGGGCGAGGCGTTGGAGGCGGCCGCGACCCTCCGCGGTCTGGAGTCGGCGCAAGGACGCATCCAGTCCATGGTGGCTGACGCCATGGCGATCCGGCAGGTTCCGATGCTGCGTTTCCACCTGGACGACTCGATCACGCGAGGAAATGAGACGCTCCGACTGATCGCGATGTCGACGGCCGAGACTCGTCAGTGCGAGGCCCGACATGCCGCACAGGGTCACGCTCCCCAGGTCTCGCCCGGCAATATCATCGCCAGCGACGACGAAGGAACTCCTGGACATTCGGCATGAGTTCAACGTGGGTTACGCGCTGATCCGGAGTGGCGAGAATATAGATGGTGACTCTACACAAGTTTCACCGCGAACACGGGAAGACACGGAGACGCATATGCAATTTGCAGGGCGACTTATGATGATGGGATTGGCGGTTGTCCTGGCAACCGGTTTGTGTGGATGCAAGAAGAAGGACTCTGGTCAGAAGGCAGGCGAGGCGGTCGACAAGGCCGCACACAACGCGGGCGAGGCCGTCGATAAGGCAGTACAGAATGCGGGGAAGTCTGTGGAACAGGCCGGCAAGGACGTCCAGAAATCTGTCCGATAGATCGAACGGACATCTGATCCGTGAGCGGGCCTTCCGGTATCGCAAGGCGGTGTGCGCTGAGACGTGGAATTCATAGGGCAATCATTGGAGCTGTCAGGATGCGAAGTCCGTTCAGGCGGGCGGACACCAACCGCTGGGCGGACAACTTGTACCCGGCCAGCGCAACCGAACCGCCACTGCGCGGGGCGATGTTCACGATCGAGCAGTTGGAGGTACATGCCAAAAGTCTGGCAGCGGCTCATGAGACGGGTCGCCATCGTGGCAGGGATCACCTTCTGAAGCGGCTGGCCGAATCGGAGCGAGTAATCGCCCGCTGCCACGACCTGATGTCCGAGGCGCACGCCGCCGGACGGCGGCTCACACCGGCCGCCGAGTGGCTCCTGGACAATCACTACCTCGTTGAGGAGCAGGTTCATCTGGCCCGGAGGCATTTTCCGCCGGGATACAGCCGTCAGTTGCCCCGGCTCAAGGGCAGCGACCCGACGGGTCTTCCCCGCATCTACGACATCATCCTGCAACTCATCCGGCACGTGGACGGCCGCGTGGATGGTGAGGCCCTGGCTCGCTATATCGCCGCTTACCAGTCCGTCACGCATCTGATCCTGGGGGAGTTGTGGTCGGTTGCCATCATGCTGCGCCTGGCCCTGATCGAGAACCTGCGCCGCGTCGCCGTGAGCGTCAGCTGGCAGCGGGCACATCGAGACCGCGCCCTGGAGTGGGCGAAGCGGATCAAGGAATCCGGCCAGAGGCATGAAAGCGCCGTCATTGTGGTGCTGGCGGACATGGTGCGCGAAAACCCCCCCCTGTCGACGGCGTTCGTCGCACAGTTCACCCAGGCTCTTCAAGGGCACGGGCCGACGACCGCTTTCGTCCTGGCGTGGCTGGAACACCGCCTGGCCGAGCAAGGGCAGACGATCGAGGAAGTCGTTCGCGCCGAGAGCCAGAGCCAGGCGGCGGACCAGGCATCGATGGCCAACAGCATCGCCAGCCTGCGCTTTGTCAACGCCACCGAGTGGCACGAGTTTGTCGAGACGCATAGCCAGACGGAGAAGATCCTGCGAGCCGAGCCGGCGGGCGTGTATGGTCAGATGGATTTCAGTACGCGCGACGAGTACCGACACGTGGTTGAGGCCCTGGCCCGGCGGCGGGGCATCGACGAAGAGGAAGTGGCCCGGACGGCGGTGTCGCTGGCCGCGCGGCAATACGTCGCGCAGAGCGAAGATGTCGCGGCCCACGTGGGATACCTGCTCGTCGATGAAGGCAAGCGGCATCTGGAGCGGGCGTTGCGCGGACACCCTGTTGCGCGGCTCTCGCCCCGTCGGCCGCTGCGGGGACTGAAGCTTCTCACCTACCTCGGTCCTGTCTCGCTGTTGACAGCGGCCGTCGCCGCTCCCCTGGTTATGCAAGCCATGCAGGGCCCAGGATGGGCGAGGCCGATCCTGGCGCTATGCGCTGCGCTGGCGGCATCGCAGTGCGCGGTGGCGATTGTCAATTGGTACGCCTCCACCGTCCGCACGCCGCGGGCGCTGCCCCGGATGGACTTTGAGCATGGCATCCCCGACCAGTGCCGCACGATGGTCGTCGTACCGACGCTCTTGACGGGGCGGCGGCGAATCACGGAGATTGTAGAGGCCCTGGAACTTCGCTACCTGGCCAACCGCGATCCGAACCTGTGGTTCGCATTGCTGACGGATTTCGGGGACGCCGACAGGCAGCACGTCGAGGGGGATGACAACCTGCTCCGGTTGGCAGCGGCCGGGGTCGAAGAACTGAACGGCAAGTACGGCAACGGTACGCACGGACGATTCTTCCTGTTCCACCGGCCCCGGCTCTTCAACTCGCAGGAGGGGTGCTGGATGGGCCGCGAGCGCAAACGCGGCAAGCTGGAGGATTTCAACGAACTGCTTCGCGGGGAGGGACGCGATCGCTTCAGCAGGATCGTCGGCGACACATCGGAGTTGCCATCGATCCGTTACGTCATTACGCTGGACACCGACACGGACCTGCCGTGGGGGGCCGGCTGGAGACTGGTGGGGGCCGCCGCCCACCCGCTGAACCGCCCGATGATGGATACCTGCGGCCGGCGCCTGGTCCGTGGTTATGCAATCCTCCAGCCGCGCATCGGCATCTCGCTCCGCAGCGCGCAGCGGAGCCGCTATTCCCGTCTGCTGGCGGGCGAGGTGGGCCTCGATCCTTACACGCGCGTCGTGTCGGACCTGTACCAGGACCTGTTCGGCGAGGCGTCCTACATTGGCAAGGGCATCTATGACGTGTGGGCTTTTCGCCGGCTGCTGGACGGGCGATTTCCCGACAATACCGTGCTCAGCCACGATCTCCTGGAATCGTGCTACGCGCGTTCCGGCCAGTGCAACGACGTGGAACTGCTGGAGGACTCCCCCTCGCGGTACCTGGCTGATGTCAGCCGCCGTCACCGCTGGATGCGCGGCGACTGGCAGATCGCCCCGTGGTTGGGCGCGACGATCTCGGATGCCGCGGGGCGGCGTGGCCGTCCATGGATCGCGGCGCTGGGGCGGTGGAAGATCTTCGACAACCTGCGCCGCGCCTATGTGACACCCGCCTATACGATGCTGCTCGTGCTGGGGTGGGTTGTCCTGCCGGCTCCCCTGACATGGACCCTGTGGGTCGCGGGATTGTTGTTCGTACCGGAGTTGCTACCAAGCCTGGCCGCGTTGATGCAGCGCCCGGCCCGGCTTCCGCTGTGGGTGCATGTGACTGCCGTTGGCCAATCCACCGCCCGTCGCCTGGCCCGGACGGCGTTGTGGCTGACGTTCCTGCCGTTTGAGGCGATGGTGGCCATGGATGCCGCCGTGCGGACGATGTGGCGGATGCTCTACAGTCGGCGGCGCCTCCTCGAGTGGCAGACGGCGGCGGCGGCCGAGAGTGGAGCCGTGGAGGGCCTCCTGGACATCTTGCAGCGGATGTGGGTGGGTCCAGCCTTGGCTGTCGGAGCAGCAGGGCTTCTGGTCGTCATTGGCGCGCCATTCGGGTCCGTCTCGGCCGCTGCGGTTCTGCTGCTGTGGTTCCTTTCGCCGCTGGTCGCCTGGTGGGTCAGCCTGCCGCTTCGGTCTGGCGTCCGGCCGCTGAACAGCCACGACGTGGGCTTTCTTCGCCGCACCGCCAGGCTCACGTGGCGCTACTTCGAAGAGTTTGTCGGGCCACAGGACAACTGGCTCCCCCCCGACAACTTCCAGGAGCATCCCGCTCACCGCGTGGCCCACCGCACCAGCCCCACGAACATGGGCCTGGCGCTGCTATCCAATCTGGCGGCGCATGACCTGGGGTATCTGAGCGGCGGACAGTTGCTGGACCGGACGGCCCAGGCGCTCGAATCGATGGAACAGTTAGAGCGTTACCGCGGGCACTTCTATAACTGGTACGATACCTGCACGCGCAAGCCCCTCCGGCCCCTCTACGTCTCCAGCGTTGACAGCGGCAATCTGGCCGGGCACCTGCGCGTACTGCGGAGCGGGCTGCTCGAACTGCGTGGCGCTCCGGCGCTGCCGGCAGAAGCAAGGGATGGGTTGCGCGACACGTTCGGTCTTCTGACGGAGCAGGTCAGTCTGGCTCCCGCTGTGCGCCTGCGCACCGCCGATGATCCCCCCGCAAACGGCGACCGTTCCGCAATGGAGTCGGTGAACCAACTTCTGCAGCACGAAGCCCACGGGCTCGCCGCCACGGTAGCCTGGTTGAGAGAGTTGTGCACGGCGGCAACACGACTCGCTGGATCATTCGATGGTCAGCGACATCCTGAGGCTGCCTGGTGGGCACAGGCCTTCGACCGGCAGGCACGAGGCTTCCTGGACGACCTGACGGTGATGGCGCCGTGGCTCACCGCCGGCACAGAGTCACTCGACAGTGATGCCGAGCGCCTGCTGGCTGACATGGATCACGTATCCAGCCTTGAGGAACTCGGCCGTCTGGCGCAACAGGCCACCGAGGTGCTGGCCGCAAAGCCCGCTACCAACGGCAGGCAGCGTCTGGGCGACGTGTTCCTGGCAGGCGCGCAGCGCATCGGGTCGCACATTCGGCAGCTGGAGGTCCTGGCAGAGCGGTGCACGGGTCTGGCGGATGCCGATTTCTCCTTCCTCTACGACAAGTCGCGCAAGCTGCTGTCCATTGGGTATTGGGTGGCGGATCGACGGCTGGACAACGGCTTCTATGACCTCCTGGCGTCGGAGGCACGGCTGGCGAGCTATGTGGCCATCGCGTCCGGACAGCTGCCCTTTGACCATTGGTTCGCCCTGGGCAGGCGACTGACAACGGTGCGTAGCACGCAAACGCTGCTGAGCTGGAGCGGCTCGATGTTCGAGTACCTGATGCCGCTGCTGGTGATGCCCGATTTCCAGAGCACTTTGCTGGATCAGACATGCCGGGCGGCCGTGGTCCGCCAGATCGACTATGGCCGGCGGCGCGGCGTGCCCTGGGGCATCTCGGAATCGTGCTACAACCTGACGGATGCTGAGGGCAACTACCAGTACCACGCGTTCGGCGTGCCGGGGTTGGGCTTGCAGCGCGGACTCAGCGATGACGTGGTGGTCGCGCCGTACGCGTCCACCTTGGCCCTGCTGGTCGATCCGCAGCGTGCCTGCAAGAATTTGCGACGCATGGCCCGAGAGGCCTGCATCGGACCCTACGGCTTCTACGAAGCGATCGACTTCACGCCCGCGCGCCTGCCGGCCGGACAGCCCCGCGCGATCATCCAGGCGTTCATGGCCCATCACCAGGGCATGAGCCTGCTGGCGATGGGGCATGCCGTGCTCGGGCCGCGAATGCGGCGCCGGTTCCTGGGCAACCCGGACCTGCGGGCCGCGAGCTTGCTGCTCCAGGAACGCATTCCCAAGGCCATCGCGATGATGCACCCGTATGCGCGGGAGGCCCAGGTCTCGCGCAGACGGGAAGACAAGGTAACCGAACCCGCCATGCGCGTGTTCACCAATCCGAACCCCCCGGTCCCCGAAGTGCACCTGCTATCCAACGGGCGCTACCACGTGATGGTCTCGGCCGCCGGTGGCGGGTACAGCCGATGGAACGACCTGGCGCTGACACGCTGGCGGGAGGATCCCACGTCCGAATCGTGTGGGGTATTCTGTTACATCCACGACCGCCAAACCAGCCGGTACTGGTCCAACGCGTTTCAACCGACGCTTCGGGCCGGCAGCCGTTACGAGGCGATTTTCACGCAGGGGCGGGCCGAGTTCCGGCGTCAGGACGACCACGTGGAAACGCACACCGAGATCGCGGTGTCGCCCGAGGATGATCTCGAAATCCGCCGGATCAAGCTGACCAATCGCTCCGCCGCGGCGCGCGGCCTCGTGGTCACGGGGTACGCGGAGGTCGTGCTCGCGCCGGGCGTGACGGACGAGCTGCACCGGGTGTTCAGCAACCTGTTCGTGCAGACCGAGATCCTGCCGGAGCACTGTGCCATCCTGGCGACGCGACGTCCTCGCTCGCCGCAGGAGCAGCCCCCGTGGATGTTCTGCATATTGCAGGCGGCCGGGGGCGAGACGAACACGTGTAGTTTCGAGACGGACCGCGGACGCTTCATCGGTCGAGGTCGCAGCACCCGTCAGCCCGCGGCAATGGACGATTGGAGCCCGCTTTCCGGGACGACCGGGCCCGTGTTGGATCCATGCATGGCTGTCCGGCGCACGGTCGAGCTGCCCGTTGACCAGAGCGCACAGGTGGATCTGATCATCGGGGCGGCGCCCACGCGCCAGGCCGCAATGGCCCTGATTACAAAGTACCAGGATCACCGGATGGCGGATCGCGTGTTCGAGGTGGCAGCCACCCACAGCCAGGCCATCCTGGGCCACCTGGGGGCCAGCGAGGCACAGGCGCAGCACTTCGGACAGTTGGCTTCGGGCGTGATCTACGCCAATGGTGCCTGCCGTGCCGCCAGCAGTATTCTGCGGCGCAACCGCAAAGGTCAATCGGGGCTCTGGGGTTACGCCATCTCAGGCGACCTGCCCATCGTGCTGCTCCGCGTCCGCGACGCGGACAATCTGCGGCTGGTGTGGGACCTGTTGACGGCGCACGCCTATTGGCGAATGAAGGGCCTGTTGACGGACCTGGTGATCTGGAACGAAGATGTGTCGGGTTACCGGCAGACGCTCAACGACCAGATCATGGGGCTGATCTCCGCCGGTACGGAGGCCCAGCTGGTAGATAAGCCAGGCGGGGTCTTGGTTCGGCACGTCGATCATTTCCCCGAAGAGGACCGAGTGCTGCTGCAGGCGGTGGCCCGGATCGTCATCCGGGATACCGACGGCCTGCTCGAACAGCAGTTGGACCGTTGGCGGGAGGCATCCGTGCCGCCCAATGGCCTGCTGCTGACGCCGTCGCGCGTCGCGCTATTGCAGGGTAACGGGCAGTTCCCCCCCAAGCGCGACCTGATCTTCTCCAATGGAACAGGCGGCTTCACGCCCGACGGGCGCGAATATATCGTTGAGCTTCCACCCGGTCGTCAGACCCCGGCGCCGTGGGTGAACGTCATTGCCAACCCCCGACTGGGCACGGTCGTCAGCGAGAGCGGCAGCGCCTACACCTGGTTCGGCAACTCGCAGCTCTACCGCCTCACGCCCTGGAGTAACGACCCGGTGAGCGATCCCAGCGGCGAGGCGATTTATGTCCGCGACGACCGGAGCGGGCGGTTCTTCAGCCCGACACCCTCGCCTTGTCCCGGCCGGACACCGTACGTCAGCAGGCACGGCTTCGGGTACAGCATCTTCGAGCATGCCGAGGATGGCCTGGAGTCGACGCTGACGACGTACGTGGCGGCCGACGCACCGGTGAAGTTCCTGGCGCTCAAGCTCAGGAACGTCAGTGGGCTCAGCAGGACCATCAGCATCTTCGCATCGGCCGACCTTGTCCTGGGAGACCTGCGGTCTCGGCAGGCCATGCACATCCTGACCGAGCGCGAGCCGCTGACCGGGGCGATCCTCGCCCGCAACAGCTACAACAGCGAGTCTCCCGACACGGTGGCCTTCTTCGACTGCAGCGAAACCGTTCGTAGCGTCAGCGGAGACCGCGCGGAGTTCCTGGGGCGCAATGGCGACCCCGCCAACCCGGCTGCGCTGCGCCTGCGACGCATGAGCGGGCGGCTGGGCCCGGGTATGGACCCCTGTGCCGCGATGCAGGTACGGGTGGACCTGGCCGAAGGGGCCCAGCGGGAAATCGTCTTCATCCTCGGCGCCGGCAGCAGCGCGGCCGAGGCCATCTCCCTGATCCAGCGATACCGCGGCGTGGGAGCCGCCCGCGTCGCGCTGCAGGAGGTCTGGCAGTTCTGGAATGACAAGCTGGGCGTACTCTACGCCGAGACGCCCGATCCGGCGCTCAACGTGCTGATGAACGGCTGGTTGCCCTACCAGGTGCTGTCTTGCCGCATGTGGGGCCGTAGCGGCTTCTACCAATCCGGCGGCGCCTATGGCTTCCGCGATCAGCTCCAGGACTGCCTGGCCCTGCTGCATGAGATGCCCGACCTGACCCGGCAGCATCTCCTGCGTAGTGCCCAACGGCAGTTTGCGAAGGGAGACGTGCAGCACTGGTGGCACCCGCCGGACGGGCGAGGCGTCCGCACAAGTTGCTCGGACGATTACCTGTGGCTGGCGTATGCAACCTGTCGCTACGTGGCCTTCACCGGCGACACCGGCGTCCTGGATGAGAAGATCCCCTACCTGACGGGCCGCCCCCTCAAGGACGGCGAGGAGAGCTACTACGACATTCCCGGCCGTTCCGACCAGGCCGGCACCCTCTACGAGCACTGCACGCGGGCCATCGTCAATGGCCTGAAGTTCGGCTCGCACGGCCTGCCGCTGATGGGCAGCGGGGACTGGAACGACGGGATGAACCGCGTCGGCCACCTCGGCCAGGGGGAGAGCGTCTGGCTGGCGTTCTTCCTGCACCACGTGTTGTCCCAGTTTGCCGCCCTGGCGGACCGCAAGGGCGATTCGCCCTTCGCCGAGCGATGCCTGACGACCGCCCGCCAGCTGGCTGCCAGCATAGAAGAGCACGCGTGGGATGGCCAGTGGTACCGCCGCGCCTACTTCGACAGCGGCGAGCCGCTGGGCTCGCACCAGAACCCCGAATGCCGGATCGACTCGCTTCCCCAGAGCTGGGCCACGATCTGCGGTCTCGGCGAGCCCGAGCGGCGCCGGCAGGCACTGGACGCCGTCTGGGACCAGTTGGTGCGCCCGGATCTTCAGATCATCCAGCTCTTCACGCCGCCGTTTGATCAGTCCGCCCTCGAACCAGGCTACATCAAGGGATACCTGCCGGGCGTTCGTGAAAACGGGGGGCAGTACACACACGCGGCGGTGTGGGCGGCGATGGCCTTCGCGTTAGCGGGGCGCAAGGACCAGGCATCGTCCCTGGTGTCGATGCTCAACCCGATCAACCATGCGCTCGACCCGCAGGCCGTCGAACGCTACAAGGTCGAGCCGTACGTGCTGGCGGCCGATGTCTACAGCCAACCCGCTCACGCCGGCCGTGGGGGGTGGACCTGGTACACCGGCTCGGCGGCATGGTTCTACCGGTTGTTCCACGAGGTGATCCTTGGGATCGACCGGCAGGTGGACGTGCTTCATTTCCGGCCGCGGGTCCCGGCCTCGTGGTCGCAGTTCAAGGTGCATTACCGCTACTACCAGACCTTCTACCACATCGTGTTCAGGCAAGACCCGGCACACTGCGGCCCGGCCCGGCTGACGCTCGACGACCAGCTTCAGTTGCAAGGGACTCTGCAGCTCGTGAATGATCAGCGCGAGCATGCCGTTGAACTGGTCTTCGGGCCTTCTGCGGCCGAGTCGCCCAGCCTGGCAATGTCCATTCCCGCCAACTGACCTGCCAGGTCACCGGCCGCCGCACCCGGTCATGGGCGATCGCCCAGCGGTAACAGCAGCCACGGCTTAGAAACCGTAAAGACGCATATGGACATAGTTCGTCAACTATCGTCCTTGAGGCGGTAACCCACTCCAGGCTCCGTCAGCAGGAACTCCGGCTTGGCAGGATCGCTTTCGAGTTTGCGGCGAAGTTGGTGCATGTAGATCCGCAGGTAATGCGACTGCTCAGTCGAATGGGCACCCCATACCTCCTTGAGCAGTTGCCGGTGAGTTACGACGCGCCCTGCGTAGCGGACCAGCACGGCCAACAGGTTGTACTCGATCGGCGTCAGATGCACCTCGACATCGCGCACGCACACCTGCCGCTTGGTGAAATCGACGCGCAGGTCTCCCGCCTGGAAGACCGGCCGCTCGGCAGCCTGCTGGGCCTTGGCAGTATGCCGCAAGGCCACGCGGATGCGGGCTATCAGCTCGCCGACACTGAACGGCTTGGTCAGGTAATCATCGGCCCCGGCATCGAGGGCGGCGATCTTGTCGGCGTCCTTGCCGCGGGCGGACAGGATGATGATCGGCATCGCACTCCAGTCCCGGATGCGCCGAATGATCTCCAGACCGTCGATGTCGGGTAGACCCAGGTCCAGCAGCAGGACATCCGGCTTGTAGGATGTGGCCAGCAACAGGCCCTCTTGCCCCGCGGCAGCCTCCAGCATCTTGAGTCCCTGGCTTTCCAGGGATGCCCGCAGGAAGCGGCGGATCGGTGCCTCATCCTCAATGACCAGAACTGTTGTATCTGTTGAGATCGCCATATCGCACTGTCAGCCATTCAGGGGCAATGTGAACCGGAAGGCAACTCCGCCCTCGGGCCGGTTCATCGCCCAGATCCGCCCGCCGTGGGCTTGTACGATTCCCCGGCAGATCGCCAGCCCCAGCCCGGCTCCGCTGTTACCTGCCTGTTTCCTGCCACGGTAGAAGATGTCGAAGACCTTGTCCAGATCCGACGCATCCAGCCCCTCGCCTCGATCAGCCACCTCTACCACGACGTCCTGACCATCAGCCCAGGCTGCCAGTGCGATGGCGCTGCCTGGCGGCGTATACTTGACGGCGTTGTCCAGCAGGTTCAGGAACACCTGCTCCATAAGTACCTCGTCCAGGGGCACCATCGGCAGGTCCGGCGGCAAATGCACCTGTACGTCCCGGCCGCACAGGCGGTTGCTCAGGCGACCCAGCACTACTCCGACGACCTCCTCCAGCGCTTGCGGCTGCTTCTGCACCTTGGCCGCGCCGGCCTGCAGCCGGGTCATCTGCAGGAGGTTGTTGATCAGCCGGCTGAGGCGATCGCCCTCCTCATAGATGTCGCGCGCGAGCTGTCTGAGCGTCTCCGGCTTCATCCCCTCGCCAGATTCCAGGATGGTGCTGGCTGAACCTGTAATCGTCGCCAACGGAGTCCGCAGATCGTGCGAGACGCTACTGAGCAGGGAACTCCGCAGGCGTTCCGCTTCTACCTGCACCTGGGCCTGGCGAGCCCTGACCTCCAACTGTCCCCGCTCCAGCGCAAGGGCTGTCTGGTTGGTGAAGGCCTCCAGCAGGTGCATCTGCTCCGGGATCAGCAGCCGATTGGGGTCGGCTGGCCGGACCGCCAGCACCCCCAGCGGGATGCCGGATGCCCGAAGCGGCACATACAGGGCTTGCGCCAAAGAGAGCGTCTGTGTCCCACGTCCTGCCATCTGACCCAAATCGTACACCCAGTGGGCCACGCTGCGTTCCTTGGCATCGGGTTCCCAGGCGGCCGCATTGCCCGCCACCACACGCAGATCTCCCTTTTCATCCGGCAGCAGCGCCACCACCTGGCTTTCAAAGATCTCGCCGATGTGCTGGACGGCCACCCGCAGGAGGTCGTCCGTGCCTCGGGTGCGGGCCAGGTGCTGGCTGAGGGCGTGCAAGGTCGCCGTGCGCCGCTCGCGCAGACGGGCCATCTCGGCTTGCTCACGTGTACGGATCGTCAGGTGGCTGATGACCAGGGCGACCAGCAACATGACGCCGAATGTGAACAGGTACTCCGTGTCAGACACCGTTAGCGAGAACTGTGGTTGCACGAAGCAGAAGTCGAACGCTACGACGCTAAGCACCGAAGCCAGGATCGACGGCCCCCGGTGCGTTTTCGCGGCCACCGCCACCACACCCAGCAGGTAGACCATCACCAGGTTCACCAGCCCCAGGCGCGGGAATATCAGCCAGGCGACCGCGGTGCTTGCAGCGGTCGCCGCCAGGGCAAAGCCATACTCATCCCAACGGGGCTTGGTGGGAATCGGGGGCGGTCCTGCCGAATCCACCTGCCCCCCATCGCCGCGCATCACGTAGATGTCGATGTCCCCGCTGCTTCGCACCAGATCATCAACGGGACTGCCCAAGAGCCAGTCTTTCCATCGTGGGCGGACAGGCTTGCCAATCACAATCTTCGTCACGTTGCGGGCGCGGGCGTAGTTGATGATCTCCTCGGCCAGTTTCTGCCCGGACAACGTGATCGACTCGGCGCCGAGCTGCTCGGCCAGACGCAGGTGTTGAATCACGCGGTCGCGCTGGGCCGGCGGGAGCCGCAGCTGCGCCGGCGTCTCGACGTACAGGACGATCCACTCCGCCCGAAGGCTTGTCGCCAGCCGGCGGGCCGCCCGGATCAGCTTGCTCGACGTGGGGCTCGGGCCCACGCACACCAGCAACCGTTCAACGGTAGGCCAGGTCTTGCCAGCCGCCTCCACCTGCCGGATCGACTGCACCTGCGCATTGACCCGATCCGCGGTGACTCGAAGGGCCAGTTCGCGCAGGACCGTCAGGTTCGGCACACGGAAGAAGTTCTCCATGGCCCGCTGCGCCTGCTGTGGCAGGTAGACCTTGCCTTCCGCCAGGCGATTGAGCAGATCCTGCGGCGGCAGGTCGATCAACTCCACTTCGTCCGCCATTTCCAGGGTCGAGTCCGGTAGGGTCTCCCGAACGGTGACACCCGTGATCTGGGCAATGATGTCATTGAGACTCTCGAGGTGCTGAACGTTCAGCGTCGTGTAGACATCGATGCCCGATTCCAGCAACTCCTGCACGTCCTGCCAACGCTTGGCATGGCGCGAGTCGGGGGCATTGGTATGGGCCAGTTCGTCCACCAGCAGCAGCCCGGGACGCCGCTGCAGGGCGGCATCCAGGTCGAACTCCTGTAAGGTGACGTTGTGGTACGGCACGCTTCGGCGGTCCAGTACGTCCAGGCCGCCCTGCAAGAGGGCTTCGATCTCCTTGCGGCCGTGGCTTTCCACCAGCCCTACAACCACGTCCACACCTTCCTGGCGCTTGGCGCGGGCGGCTTCCAGCATGGAGTGGGTCTTGCCGACACCCGGATACGCGCCGAAGAAGATCTTCAGCTTGCCGCGGGCCTGGCGGGCCTCTTCCTGCTGGACGCGGGCGAGCAGTTGGTCCGGATTGGGTCGAGTCTCTGTCATGTTTGTCTCACCGCGGCGTTGTCGCGAAGGTATCCAGTGCCATGTTCAGGGCCAGCACATTCACGCGTGGTTCTCCCAGGATACCGAACTGGCGAGGTTCCGTGAATCGCGCCACCAGATCCCTTACCTGCTGTTTCGGCAGGTCGCGAGCACGGGCCACCCGGTGGACCTGGAACAGAGCGGCCGCAGCGCTGATGTCCGGGTCCAGCCCGCTGGCCGAGGTAGTGACCAAATCGACCGGTACCGGGTCATGATTGTCGGGATCGGCTTGACACAACGCCTGGATGCGGGTCTTTACAGCCTCCGCCAGCGCCGGGTTCGTCGGCCCCAGGTTTGAGCCACTGGAAGCCCCGGCGTTATACGGGAAAGGAGAGGTCGCCGACGGCCGCGACCAGAAATACCGCGGATCATCAAAGGGCTGGCCGATCAACGTCGAGCCAACCGCAGTGCCGTTCCTGGTGATGACGCTGCCGTTGGCCTGCCGAGGGAACAAAACCTGCGCCAGGCCTGTCACCGCCAGCGGATACACCAGCCCCGTCAGGATCGTCATCGCGATCAGCACGCCCAGGGCTGGCCGAAGGATGTCTTGCACTCTGTAATTCATGTTGTCTCTCATTACGTCAGGTGCATGGCCACCAGCAGCAGGTCGATGATCTTGATGCCGATGAACGGCACGATCAACCCGCCAAGCCCATAGATAAGTATATTCCGCCGCAACAGCTGCGCTGCCGGCACCGCCCGATACCGCACGCCCCGCAGGGCTAACGGGATCAGCGCGATGATGATCAGCGCGTTGAAGATCACCGCCGACAGGATCGCGCTGGCCGGCGTCGCCAGCCGCATGATGTTCAGGGCGCCCAGGGCCGGGTACGTCGCCGCGAAGGCAGCCGGGATGACCGCGAAGTACTTCGCGATGTCGTTGGAGATGCTGAAGGTCGTCAGGGCCCCGCGGGTCATGAGCAACTGCTTGCCGATCTCGACGATCTGGATGAGCTTGGTCGGGCTCGAATCCAGGTCCACCATGTTGCCGGCCTCCTTGGCGGCCTGTGTGCCCGTGTTCATGGCCACCGCCACGTCCGCCTGCGCCAGCGCTGGTGCGTCGTTCGTGCCGTCGCCCGTCATGGCGACCAGTCTGCCTCCGGCCTGGTACTTGCGGATCAGTTCCAGCTTGGCCTCCGGCGTGGCCTCCGCCAGAAAGTCATCGACGCCTGCCTCGGCGGCAATGGCGGCCGCCGTGAGAGGGTTGTCTCCGGTCACCATGACCGTCCGGATGCCCATCGTCCGCAGCTCCGCGAATCGCTCCTTGATCCCGCCCTTGACGATGTCCTTCAGCCGAATCACGCCCAGAACCTTCGCCCCGTCAGCGACCACCAGCGGCGTGCCACCCTGCCGCGATATCTCTTGGACCTGCCGTTGCACCGATTCCGGAAACTCTCCGCCCTTGGCACGAACGTAGCACTGAATCGCTTCTGCTGCTCCCTTGCGGATCTCGCGATGATCGAGGTTCACGCCGCTCATCCGTGTTTGGGCGGTGAACGGGACGAAGGTGGCGCCCAGGGCACGCACGTCCCTGCCCCGCAGGCCGTGCTTTTCCTTCGCCAGGATTACGATGCTGCGACCCTCGGGAGTCTCATCAGCCAGCGACGCCAGTTGTGCCGCATCCGCCAACGCCTCCACAGCCACATTCCCTGCAGGAATGAACTCGGTCGCCTGCCGGTTGCCCAGTGTGATCGTCCCCGTCTTGTCCAGCAGCAGCACGTCTACGTCGCCAGCCGCCTCCACCGCCCGACCGGACATGGCGATCACATTCGCCTGGATCAGCCGGTCCATGCCCGCGATGCCAATGGCGGAGAGTAATCCCCCAATCGTCGTCGGCGCCAGGCACACCAGCAGCGCCACCAGCACCGTCACCGACACCGGCCTTCCCAGCCCGCTGGCATTGGCGCTATAGATCGAGAACGGCAGCAGCGTAACGCAGACCATCAGGAAGATGATCGTCAGTGCCGCCAGCAGGATACTCAAGGCGATCTCATTCGGCGTCTTCTGCCGTTTGGCCCCCTCGACCATCGAGATCATGCGGTCCAGGAAACTCTCGCCCGGATCCGCGGTGATCCGCACGATCAGCCAATCCGACAAGACCCGCGTGCCGCCGGTGACCGCCGAGCGGTCTCCGCCGGACTCGCGGATGACCGGGGCACTCTCGCCGGTAATCGCGCTTTCATCCACGCTGGC
This sequence comes from Planctomycetota bacterium, assembly GCA_025357795.1. Classification (GTDB taxonomy): domain Bacteria; phylum Planctomycetota; class Phycisphaerae; order UBA1845; family JANYLN01; genus JANYLN01. The sequence goes on along the minus strand of JANYLN010000251.1, from coordinate 19,529 downwards.
GACGCCTTCGATGACCTCGCCGTCACCCGGGATGAACTCACCAGCCTCGACCAGTATGACGTGCCCCTTGCGCAGCTGCGAGGCCGGCACCATCTGCGACTTGGCATCACGTCGCGGTGCGGACAGTTGGCGTGCATTGACGTCGCGCCGGGTCTTGCGAAGCGTCTCGGCCTGGGCCTTGCCGCGTCCTTCCGCCATCGCCTCGGCAAAGTTGGCGAACAGCACCGTAAACCACAGCCACAAGGAAATGGCCAGGGTGAAGCCCGCCGGTGCTTCCCCTTTGCCGAGCAGCGCCGCGACGAACAGGTACAGCGTCAGGGCCGCCCCGACCTCCACCATGAACATGACCGGGTTGCGGACCATGTAGCGCGGGTCGAGCTTGACCATCGCGTCCAGGATCGCCCTCTTGAGAATGGCCGCATCGAACAGCGGCCTGGCCTTAGTCGTCATGATTCCTTTGCCTCCAGCAACACCTGCCACTCCTTCTCACTGCCGTCATCGGCGGTCTGCGAGCCTCGCCAGCCTGGCCCATGCGTCTCAGGCCACCTGCCGTCCGCGACCTGCGCCGCAGGCGACGGCGGCTGGACCGGCGGGTCCCCCAGTAGCAAGCCACAACGTCAATGAAACGAGTAACAGGACCACATCATCCGCGCCTCTGGTGAGCAGTTCGACCACCCCTGCCACCCCCCATCCCAATCGACAGGATGTAGAGAAAGAACCCACACTGCCGGTCGAACTGCACAGCCGGGTGCAACTGCCGCAGGCACTCCATCAGCACGTCGCAGCCTGACATGCGGCGCTCCTGCGTCTGCTGAGCCTTCTCTTCATATGTTCTCATGTTTGGAGCCTCCTTGCCGGCTTCACCCCCAGCCGGCGAGGCATTAATCGGACCTCACATCGAGCCCATCATCAGGTGTTCCACGATCGGCCCCAGGGCCAGCGCCGGAAAGAACGTCAACGCCCCCACGATCACCACCACCGCTACCAGCAGGCCCGCGAACAGCGGCGTGTTCGTCGGTAGCGTTCCTGGCCCTGCCGGAACGGTCTTCTTGGCAGCCAGAGAGCCCGCGATCGCCAACGCCGGAATCGCCAGCCAGAATCGTCCCACCAGCATCGCCAGCGCGCCCGTCACGTTGTAGAACGTGGTATTGCCATTCAGGCCGGCAAACGCGCTGCCGTTGTTGTTGCCTTGCGAGGTATAGGCATAAAGGATCTCGCTGAAGCCGTGGGCACCCGGGTTGGCGATGCTGCTTACCCCCGCCTTGGTCACCACCGCCACTGCCGTCAGGCCCAGTACGATCAGCGGCATCAGCAGTACGATCAGCGACGCCATCTTCATCTCGTACGCTTCGATCTTCTTGCCCAGGTACTCCGGCGTCCTGCCGACCATCAGCCCCGCGAGGAACACCGCCACGATCACGAAGATCAGCATGCCGTACAGCCCCGAGCCCACCCCGCCCAGGATCGTCTCACTGAACTGCATCAGGATCAGTATCGACAGTCCGCCCAACGGCGTGTACGAGTCGTGCATCGAGTCCACCGCCCCCGTCGATGTGGCCGTCGTCCCCACGGCGAACAGCGAGGACCTGGCGACCCCAAAGCGAACCTCCTTGCCCTCCATGTTGCCACCCGGGTTGATGTTACTTCCGGCCTGATCCACGCCCAGGGCCACCAGTCGAGGGTTGCCGGCCGATTCCGCCGCATAGGTCGCCAAGGCGAAGATTGCCAGTACGACCATCATCGCCGCCAGGATCGTCCAACCCTGCCGCGTATCGCCAACCATCTTGCCGAAGGTATACGTCAAAGCCGCCGGGATCAGCGTTTCCGCCAGGATCAGCAGCAAGTCCGTCAGTGGGGTGGGGTTCTCGAACGGATGCGCCGCGTTGGCATTGAAGAACCCCCCGCCGTTGGTGCCGACATGCTTGATCGCCACCTGCGAGGCCACGGGCCCCATCGCCAGCACCTGCTGCGTAACCATCTGTCCGTTGGCATCCTTCGTCGGCTGCAGTAGCGCCACCGACTTGTACGGCCCCAGTGTCTGGACAACCCCCTGCGTCACCAGCACCATTGCCAGGATCAGTGACAACGGCAGCAGGATGTACAGGACGCTGCGGGTCAGATCGACCCAGAAGTTGCCGATCGCCCGGGCATTGTGCCGCACCAGGCCGCGGATGAACGCCACCAGGATCGCCATCCCCGTCGCCGCCGAAACGAAGTTGTGCACCGTCATACCCACCATCTGGGTCAGGTGGCTCAGCGTCGTCTCGCCGGAGTAGTTCTGCCAGTTCGTGTTCGTGGTGAAGCTCACAGCCGTGTTGAATGCCAGGTCCGGCGGCACAGCCCCCATGCCTTGCGGATTCAGCGGCAGCATTCCCTGCACCCGCAGAAGTGCATAGAGCGACACGATGCCCAGGATGCTGAAGGCCAGCATTGACAAGGTGTAGACCTTCCAGTCCATTTCCTGCTCGGGCTTGACCCTGCACCCCCGATAGATCAACCGCTCCAGCGGCCCCAGCACGCGGTCCAGGCGGATAGGTTGGCCTTGGTAGACCCTTGCCATGTACGCCCCCAGCGGCTTGACCAGCGCCAGCAGGACGGCCATGTACAAGGCTATCTGGATGATGCCATTGGTGGTCATCAGAATATCTCCGGTTTGAACAGGGCGACAAACAGGTAGACCATCAGTCCCGCTGCCACCACGCCGCAGACCATGTAGATTGTGTCCATGACCTTCACCTTGCCAACCGATCCAGGAGCCTCACCAACGTTAGGGACGCTGCTGCAAACGCAACAGTCAGTGTCAGATAGAGCAAATCCTGCATGACGCAATGCCTCCTGATTCAGATCCGCCAAAGTATAGACCAAAAGAGCGCGAAGATGCTGTAAAAAGTGGCGACAGAGGCGCAAAAAGAACGTAAAGACGGACGGAGAACGCGGGGCCTCGACATGGTACAGTATGACAATTCCTGCGCGGGGCTGGTATGTGCGGCCGAACCCGAATGGCACTACAATCTCATCGATGGTCAAGGAGACACGCATGTCAGCTTCACGAGCCAGAATCGGCATGAGCATCGCCGACCTGCGGATGCCGGCACAGGAGGCGATCCAGCAGGCGGCCAGGCTGGGCTACCAGACGATCGAGATCGCCACGGTCGGCACCGAGTTCGAGCCGCGGCGCTTCGGCGAGACGGCCAGGCGGCACCTGCGGCGGTTCGTCGCCGACCAGAACCTCGAGATCGCCGCCTTGCAGGTCGATATCGGCGGGCAGCGCTTCGGTAACCCGTCGCGCCTCGACGAAGGGGTGGATCACGCCCGCAGCGCGATCGAGATGGCCGCGCAAATGCACGTGCCGATCGTGACCATCGAACTGGGGCCGGTCGTACCCGACAGTGCCCAACTCGTCGAGGCGATGCGCCGCCTGGCGCAACGGACCGATGCCACCGGGACCTTCCTGGCCTTGCAGACAGGCTATACCGATCCCAACCAGCTCGCCGAACTGCTACGCACCCTGGGCGCGCCGACGATCAAGGTGTGCTACGACCCCGCCGGCCTGCTGCTCGGCGGATTCGAGGCCTTTTCCGGAGTCGGACCCCTGGCTGATCAGATCATCCTGGCCTACGTCCGTGATGCGATTGCCGGGCGGGGTAGTCAGGCTGACGGCGGCCGCGCGCCCCTGGGTCGCGAGACGGCCCTGGGCGACGGCGAACTCGACCTGGCCCAATACGTGGCATCCCTGCACGAGGCGAACTACCACGGGCCGCTGATCGTCCGCCGGCTGCAAGCCATGAATCCCGTGGTCGAACTGGCCCAGGCCCGCCAGAGGCTCGCCTCGCTGGGAGCCGGGATGTAGCCCTTGGCCGAGTCGCTCAGGAAATCCAGTGTCGCCTGGTCGACGGCCACGGCCCGCACCGTGTAACTGGCCACCTCGACGGCCCCGAGTTGGCCATAGTTCGCGCTGACCGGCAGGGCCGTCTGCATCGAACCGAAATTCGCCCGGCCGCCCTTGCGCCGGCGGCTACCGCTTCGCCACCGCCCCGAACCCTTCCTTGGCCAGGTTCTGCAGCCGCTTCTGCCGGTCGTGCATCTTCAACGCCCCCAGCAGTTCATCGAGATCGCCCTGCATGACCATCTCGAGCTTGTACAGGTCCACGTTGATCCGGTGGTCCGTCAGGCGGTTCTGCGGGAAGTTGTATGTGCGGATCCGCTGGCTGCGGTCACCGCTGCCGATCATCGTCTTGCGCGCCGCGTCGATCTGGCTCTGCTGCTTGCTGCGGAAGTGGTCGAACACCCGGCTGGCCATGATCCGCCGAGCCTTGGCGCGGTTCTTGTGCTGGCTCTTCTCGTCCCGCATCGAAACCGTGATACCCGTCTCGATGTGCTCCAGCCTGATCGCCGAGGAAACCTTGTTGACGTTCTGGCCGCCCGGCCCGCCCGCCCGCGATACGTGCTCCAGTACGTCCTTGTCCCAGTCGATCTTGATGTCGATCTCATCGGGTTCCGGTAGCACCGCCACCGTCGCCGCCGAGGTGTGAATCCGCCCCTGCGCCTCCGTCTCGGGCACCCGTTGCACCCGGTGGCCGCCCCCCTCGTACCCGAAGTCCTGGAACACGCCCTCGCCCTTGATGTTGACGACCACCTCGCGAAAACCCCCGCGCTCGCTGCTGGACATGTCCATCACTTCGAAGGAATAGCCCTTCCTGCCCGCGTACCGCTGGTACATCTCAAAGAGGTCCCGGGCGAACAGGGCCGCCTCCTCGCCCCCGGTGCCGGCCCGGATTTCCACCAGCACCGACGAGATCGCCGCCTCTTCGTCGGTCAGCATCGCGTCGGTGGCGGCCTCCAGCAGATCGCTCCGCTGCTTCTGCAACCCGGGCAGCTCCTCGCGAGCCATGTCCTGGAAGTCCCTGTCCGCCGATCTGTCCTCCAGGATCGCCTTGTCCTCGGCGATCTGCTGGGTGATCTGCTTGAGCTTCTGGTACGGCTCGGCGAACCGCCGCAGCCGGCCCTGCTCCTTTAGCAGCGCCGTCATCTTGGTGGCATTTCCAGCCACTTCCGGCGTGCTCATCTGATCGCTGAGGGCGTCGTACCGCAGGGCCAGCTCGCCCAGGCGATCCATGAGTTTCGATTCGAGTTCGCCGAATTCTTCCGACATGGTGCACAACCAGGTAATGGGTTTCGGGACGCCGGCAACGATCACTGCCACAACAACAAACGCCCGGCTAAAGCGGAAACTCCAACGGCGCGCAAAAACCCGGCCTGCTGGGGCGTCCTTCGCAGCCAAAGGCGGCGGACGGCCCGACCGGCCGGGTCTATAGATTTATACCTAGGCCTTCTTCGGCTGGGCCGCGGCCTGCGGCTTCGTGAAGTAGTTGCCGCCGTACTTCTTCTGGAACTTCTCAACGCGGCCGGCCGCGTCCAGGAACTTCTGCTGGCCGGTGAAGAACGGGTGGCAACCCGAGCAAACCTCGACCTTGATCGTTTCCTTGGTCGAGCGGGTCTTCCAACTATTGCCGCAACCGCATGTCACCGCACACTCTACGTACTTCGGGTGGATCTTGCTTTTCATGGTCAACCTCTGTATCTACGTGCTGCTATTGTCTGCGGAGCCCCTGCCGGGAAGCAAACGACTGCCCGCAGGCGTACGCATTCGCAAAGATCCTCATTATAGGTAAACACCCTGGCCGTCGCAACTGTGATTCTCGCTCAACACGTTTCGGCTTGACAGCCAGCCCCCAAACCACTAGTCTCATTACGCTCGGGTCAGGCCCCTGGTGGGATCGGGCCATAGCAGTAAGCGCCTCTGGCGCATAGAGCGTAGGGTCAAACCTATCCTCAACCCCTCTGCGGGGCGTGTCCGCGGCTGTCGCGGATAATGGGTCGGAACCTGGTGGATTCCGCCTCAGGCCTCTGTAGGGGCATACGTTGCCGCCCTGCCGGGCTTGCCGCCTTTGGCAGTATCGCAACAAGACGGGCGTTCGTGAAACCATTAAGCCCGTGGTGTAATTGGTAACACACCAGGTTTTGGTCCTGGCATTCCTGGTTCGAGTCCAGGCGGGCTTGTGTTTTACCGTCCGTTCACCGGGTTGCATCGGACTAAAGGAGCGCAGACATATGGCTGGCGGTCTGGCAGCGGTCATCCTCGCGGCTGGCAAGTCGACCCGTATGGTCACTGATCTGCCCAAGGTCCTGCACGAGGTGTGTGGCCGGCCTATGCTCGCCTACGTCCTGGAGGCCTGCCGCAAGGTCGGCGTCGAGAAGATCCTCGTCGTCATCGGCTACCGTAAGGATGATGTGATCGCCGCCTTCGCCGGCCAGGACGACATCATCTGGATCGAGCAGACCGAGCAACACGGTACCGGCCACGCCGTCATGATGTGCGAACAGGAACTCCGCAAGGGCGGCTGGCAGGACACCCTCGTCCTCTGCGGCGATGGCCCCCTCATCAGCGACAAAGTCCTCGGCACCGTCGTCGAGAAGCACCGGACCGAAAACGCCTCCGCGACCCTGGCGACCAGCGTATTAGAGGACCCCGCCGGTTACGGCCGCATCGTCCGCGATGCCTACGGCAACCTCCAGGGCATCGTCGAGCAGTCCGATTGCACCCCCGAGCAAAAGAACATCAAGGAAATCAACCCCAGCTACTACTGCTTCCATACTCATCACCTGCTGGACGCCCTCCACAACGTCCGCCCCAACAACGTCAAGAACGAATATTACCTCACCGACGCCCTGCACATCATGATCGCCCGCGGCCTCAAAGCCGTCGCCATCACCGCCGTCGCCTCGGAAGACGTCATCAGTGTCAATAGCCGCCAACAGCTCGCCCTGGTCTCCAAGGTCATGCAGGACCGCATCCAGGAGAACCTCATGAGCCATGGCGTGACGATCGTCGATCCCAGCAACACCTGGATCGACGCCCGCGCCCAGATCGGCCAGGACACCACCGTCTACCCGTTTACGTACATCCACGGCAACGTCAAGATCGGCCGACAATGCAGCGTCGGCCCCTTCGCCTACCTGCGCGAGGGGACCGTCCTGGCCGACAACGTGGTCGTCGGCGTCTTTACCGAGATCAAGAAAGCCGTCTTCGGGGCCGGCACGCGCGTGCGGCACCTGAGCTACGTCGGCGACACGACCACCGGCCTGAATGTCAACATCGGCGCCGGCTCGCTGATCGCCAACTTCGACGGCAAGCAGATTCAGCCCACCGAGATCGGCGACAACGCCTACATCGGCAACGGCGCAATCCTGGTCGCCCCACTGCAGGTGCCGCCCGGTGCGCAGGTGGACCCCGGCTCGGTGGTCTACGGTAAGACCCATGAGACGAACCGCCGTGGAGAGTAGAAATCAATGGACGGTCTGAAGATATTTTCCGGACGCAGCAACAAGGCCTTCGCCGAGCGCATCTGTGACTACCTCGGCATAGCCATCGGCCGCGCGCACGTCGAGAACTTCCCCGACACCGAACTGATCGTCAAACTCGTCGATGACGTCCGCGGCCGCGACGCCTTCGTTGTCCAGAGTACCTGCGCCCCCGTCAACGACAACCTGATGGAACTGCTGACGTTCATCGATTGCCTGCGCCGGGCCTCCGCCCGGCGGATCACGGCCGTCGTGCCCTACTTCGGCTACGCCCGCCAGGACCGCAAGGACGAGGGACGCGTCCCCATCACCGCCAAACTCGTCTGCAACCTCATCACCACCGCCGGCGCCGACCGCGTCCTCGCCATCGACCTGCACGCCGCCCAGATCCAGGGATTCTTCGACATCCCCGTCGATCACCTGCTGGCCGAACCCGTCTTCCTGGAATACTTCAAAACCTTCGACGTCAAGGACCCGGTCTTCCTCTCGCCCGACGTCGGCAACGTCAAACGCAGCCGCTCCTACGCTGAGAAACTCGGTTGCGAACTGGCCATCATCGACAAACGCCGCATCAGCGGTTCCGAAGCTAAAGTCCAGACGATCATCGGCTCCGTCAAGGGCCGCGACGTGATCATGGTCGACGACATGATCGCCACCGCCGGCACCATCACCCAGGCCGCCGCCGCCGTCAAGAGGGAAGGCGCCCGCTCGATCCGCGTCGCCGCCACCCACCCCGTGCTGTGCGGCCCCGCCATCGAACGCCTCGCCGCCGCCCCAATCGACGAAATCGTCGTCACCGACACGATCCAGATCTGCGATGCCACCAGGCAGAGCCTGCCGAACCTGAAGGTCTTGAGCGTCGCGCCGCTGTTCGGCGAGGCGATTCGCCGGATCCACCGCAACGAGTCGGTGAGTATCCTGTTCGTCAAATAGAGCCTTACAGAGAGTCTACAGAGAGCCTTACAGAGAGCCTTACAAGGATAGTCTTAGAGGATTGCCAATAGGAGCAGTAGGATGACCGAAGTAACGACAGTCACGATCAACGGCAAGATCCGCCGGGACCAGGGCAAGAAAGCCAACAAGCGCACCCGCGCGACCGGTTGGCTGCCCGGCATCATCTACGGCCACAAGCAGGACCCCGTGGTGGTAGCGCTGCCGACCAAGGAATTCGAGCAGGCCCTGCGCAAGGGCGCGCACGTCCTGACGATCAACCTGGATAACGTCACCGAGCAGGTGCTCGTCAAGGAAGTCCAGTGGGACCACCTCGGCTCCAGCATGATGCACGTCGACCTCGCCCGCGTTGACCTCAGCGAACGCGTCAAGATCACCGTGCAGATCATCCTGCGCGGCACGCCCAAGGGCACGCTCGACGGCGGCGTCCTCGAGCAGGTCCTCGCGGAGATGGAAGTCGACTGCGTGGTCACCCAGATCCCCGAGAACTTCCGCGTGAACGTGGCGGACCTGGGCATCGGCCAGACCCTGCACCTCAAGGATGTGCCGCTGCCCGCCGGCATCGTCGCCACGGGCGACCCCGAGCAGGTCGTGGCCTTCTGCCGCGTGCCGGGCGAGGAGGCCGTCCCCGAGGCCGCGGCCGCCGTCGCCGAGGCTGGCGCGGTGGAGCCGGAAATCATCACCCGTGGCAAGGCCGAGGCCGAGGAAGGCGAGGAAGCCTAGTCCTCTCGTTGTGGCGTCGGGCATGCTGGGCCGGAACGTGGAAGTCGCCAAGGTTAACGCATGAAACTCATCGTCGGTCTGGGCAACCCGGGACGGCAATACGAGCGAACGCGGCATAACCTCGGCTTCGTGGTCGCCGACTTGCTGGCTCGACGTTGGTCGATCGACCTGGCGATCAAGGGCAATGCCGCCTTTGGCCGCGGGCCGATCGCCGGGCAGACGGCCGCCCTGCTCAAGCCGATGACCTACATGAATCGGTCCGGGCAGGCGGTCCTGGAGGTCGTGCAGTTCTACAAACTGCCGCTGGCGGACCTGCTGGTCATCAGCGACGACCTGGACCTGCCCGTCGGGCGGGTCCGCATGCGGGCCAAGGGTTCCGCCGGCGGGCAAAAGGGCTTGGGTGATATTGCCCAACGCCTCGCCAGTGATGAGTTCGCCCGCATTCGTATCGGGATCGGCCGGCCCGCCTCCGGCGACGCCGTGGAGTATGTGCTCAGCCCGTTTCGCCCGGAAGAGCACGAGCCGGTCGAGATCGCCCTGCTGCGGGCCGCCGAAGCCGCCGAGTGCTGGATCACCGACGGCCCCGCGGTCGCGATGAACCGCTTCAACAGGAACACGGATACCAAGGCAGAGCAGGAATAAAAGTCGCAGACGAAATAACGAGTGGCAAAGGAGATTGGACTTGAAACTGTACGAAGCAATGTTCGTGATGGACGTCCAGGCCGTGCCCGATAACGGCGCGATGGACGGCGAGATCAAACGCATCCTCGGTCGCGCCGAGGCCGAGATCCTCATCAGCCGCAAGTGGGAAGACCGCCGGCTGGCCTATGAGATCGATAACCGCAAACGCGGCAGCTACTGGCTGGTCTACTTCAACTGCCCAGCCGAAAAGGTCGTCGGCATCGAGCGCGATGTGCAGCTCTCCGAGAAGGTCCTCCGCGTCCTGGTCCTGCGGGTCGAAGAGGTCCCCCAGAGCGAGTACGCCCCGCGCCCGGCCGAAACCCAGCCCCAGCCCGTTGAGGCCCAGCCCGCTCCCGCTCCCGAGGCCGCTCCTGCGGCCGAGGCCGTGGCTGTGGCCGCTCCCGCAGCCGAGGTTGTCGTCGAGCCGGTCGCCCCGGTCGCCCCGGCTACCGAAGGCGGCGCCGCGTAAGCGGATCGCCTTTGTTTGGCAAACGTTCGGGTCTTGGCCCGCTGGCGAGTCTACAATTGGTGGAGGTATAGCACATGGCTAGCTACAACAGAATCATTCTGATGGGCAACCTGACTCGCGATCCGCAGCTCTCATACACGGCTAACAACTTGGCGGTAGCCGAGTTCGGCCTCGCGGTGAACCACAAACGCAAGGGGCCGGACGGCCAGTTGAAAGACGAGCCCATGTTCATCGATTGCAAGGTCTTCGACAAGAAAGCCGAGACCTTCACTCAATACATGGCCAAGGGACGCCCCGTGCTCATCGAGGGGCGCCTCGAACTCCGTCAGTGGCAGACCCCCGAGGGTCAGAAACGCTCCAAGCACAGCGTCATCGTCGATAACTTCCAGTTCGTCGGCGCCGCCGACCGTAGCGAGGGTGGCCCTGCCGCCCCCAGCGGCCCTCGCCCTGCCCAGCACACGGCGCCTTCGCAAGCCGACGCAGTGCCCAATTACGACGCCCCCGAGCCGGCCGGCCCCGAGGACGACATCCCGTTTTAGTCGGGCCGGTCGTACGTGATCGAAACAAATAACAGACAAGTACGCTTACTAGATTTCCCGGAGGAGTAACTCCATGGCAAAGGTGTTCGGCAAGAAGGATAGGAATCGGTGCAGGTTCTGCCGCGGCGGCGACGCCAAGATCGACTACAAGGATCTGCAGTCCCTCTCCAAGATGGTCTCGGCCCAAGGCAAGATGCTCAGCCGCAAACGCACCGGCAACTGCGCCAAGTGCCAGCGAGGGGCACGCCGCGCCATCAAAAGAGCCCGCTTCCTGGCCCTGATGCCGTTTGTGGGATAACCAACAAGGCACCCCGGGGTTGCGGGTGCCGCTGGACCGATCCGCCCTCCCAAGGCCGGATCGCCCGACGCCGAATATCCTGTTTGGCCGGTCCGGCCCCCGGTGTGATTGACTAGAGATGATTTCTGTGGCGTCCTTGGCTACGCCGCTGGAGGCACGGTAGACTCATGAAGACGAAAGTACTGTTGATGACGGATGTGGAGAATCTGGGCCACGTCGGCGATGTCGTGGAAGTTGCTGCCGGATACGCCCGCAATTACCTGTTGCCCCGGGGGCTGGCCGCCGCGCCGACCGCCCCCGCGATGCGCGCCGCCGCCAAGGAACGCGAGCGGCTCGAAAAGGCCCGCAAGGAACGCATGGCGGTCCTCAAGAAGGTCGCCGATCGCCTGGCCGGCACTACCATCACGATCAGCGCCGCCGCCAACCCCGAAGGCCACCTCTACGGCTCAGTCTCCGCGCGCGACATCGTCGTCCGCCTGGCCGAGATCGGCTTCCCCGATCTGCTGCCCAGTCAGGTCCGCATGGAGCATGCCCTCCGCGAGGTCGGGGAGCACGCCGTCCTGATGCACCTCGGCGAAGAGATCGACGCTGAGATCAAGGTCATCGTCGCCAAGAGCGAAGAGCAGGTGGCCGAGCAGGCTGAAAAGTCGGACGAGGATGACGAGGCCGACGATGAGCAGCCCACGCGAAACACGTAAGGATTTTAACAGAGACGGTTCACACAAGGCGGCCGCCGGCGAATCCCTTTCGCCCGGCCGCCTCAGCTGGACCGATCGCATCCCGCCTCACGACCTCGAAGCCGAGATGAGCCTCCTGGGCTCCCTCCTGCTCGATCGTGAGGCAATTGGCTATGTGGTGCCGGTCATCCCGCGCCACCACTCCGCCCGCTTTTACCAGCCCGAGCACCGCCTCATCTACGAGGCCGTCCTCGACCTCTACGACAAGGGATCCGCCATCGACGTCGTCATCCTCCGCGACGAACTGACCCGCCGCGCCGTCCTCGACAAGGTCGGCGGCGTCGACTATCTCGTCCAGCTCGTCCAGTCCGTCCCCTCCTCCGCCAACGCCGAGTACTACGCCGGCATCGTCCGCGACAAGGCCCTCCTGCGCGACCTGATCTCCGCCAGCGGCGAGATCATCGACGAGGCCTACTCCGCCCGCCAGGACGTCCCCGAGATCCTCGATAGGGCCGAACAGAAGTTCTTCTCCGTCACCGAGCAACGCGTCACCAACGAGGCCGTCGGTATCGCCAGCCTGCTCGAGGAGACCTTCCGGCAGATCCAGGACCGTGACGGCAATTACCTCACCGGCCTGCCCACCGGCTTCCTCGAAATGGACGACATGACCAGCGGCCTGCAGCGCAGCGAACTGATCATCGTCGCCGCCAGACCCTCCATGGGCAAAACGGCCTTCGGCCTCAACGTCGCCGAGTACATGGCCGTCAATGAGGGTAAGCCCACCGTCTTCTTCTCAATGGAAATGTCCAAGCAGCAGGTCGCCCAGCGTATCCTCTGCAGCCGCGGCAAGGTTGACTCCCACCGCCTCCGCCGCGGCATGCTCAACGAACACGAGATCCGCCAGCTGCAGATGATCTGCGACGAACTCCGCGACGCCCCGCTCTTTATCGACGACACCCCCGGCATGACCGTCCTCGAACTCCGCGCCAAGGCCCGCCGCCTCTGGCTGCAGCACAAGATCGAGGCCGTCTTTATCGACTACCTCCAGCTGATGTACACCCCCGGCGCCGAAAGCCGCCAGCAGGAGATCGCCATCATTAGTAGAGGCCTCAAGTCCCTCGGCCGCGAACTCAACGTGCCGGTCATCGCCCTCGCCCAGCTCAACCGCGGCACGGAAGGTCGCGACGGCCACCGCCCCCGCATGAGCGACCTCCGCGAATCCGGCGCCATCGAGCAGGACGCTGACGTGATCATGCTCCTGCACCGCCCCAGCTACTACGATCCCAACGAAGAGCCCAACGTCGCCGAAGTCATCATCGCCAAGCAGCGTAACGGCCCCACCGGCACGATAAAACTCCACTTCGACGGCCGCTCCACCCGCTTCGACAACCTCTCCATGGCCCCCGAACCCTACGGCGCCGACCCAGGCGGCCCGACCCCCTCCGGCGGCGGTGACACCGAGTTCACCCCGTTTTGATATGGAAGGAGGCTGTCTTGGTGAAGATTATTGTCGTTGATGACGATTGTGCCGGGTGCCATGGTCCTGCGCCGTTGCAGGACCATGCTGTCGCTCCCGCTAGAGATAATCGGAAAACGCTCTAGCCATTAGCGGCTGGCGGCGATACCGTCGCAACGTTCCCCGTCGCCAGGTTTGTCGGCACGACCAGGGTGATCCGTGTGCCCTTACCGGGGGTGGAATCGATGTCGATCCGGCCCGCCAGCGCCGCTAGACGTTGGCGAATGCTGAGCAGGCCGAATCTGGAATCATCCTTGGACTGCACGCGCGCTGCATCGAAGCCGGCCCCCTCATCCGCGACCACCACCTGCGTATGCTCGCCATCCGCCTGCGTCATCCGTACGCAGACAGAGATGACCTTGGCGTGCTTGACGACGTTGAGCAGCAATTCCCGCACCGCCTCGAACACCAGGACGCGGATCTCCTCACGCTTCGGGTTGGCCCGCTCGTCCGCTTCCAGGTGGACCGACAGGCCGTGCTTGTCGTGCATCCAGCCGGCTAGCCACTCCAGGACCTGGCACATCGTGCCCTGGTGGAGGATCGGCGGGCTCAGTTCCACCGTCAGCGACCGCGATGCCGCCAGCGACTCATCCAGCAGTTCGTTCACCTTCTGCACGGTCTGGCGCAGATTGGCGTCGGGTATCTGGCTGCGCAGGATCCCAAGGTGGAACTTCGCTCCTACCAACACCTGCTGCAGATGATCGTGCAGAACCTTGGCCAGCCGGTCCCGTTCGCGCTGCTCGGTTTGGGTCAGCTGCACCGCCATGGCCTGCAACTGGGCCGTCCGCTCCACCACGCGATGCTCCAGATCCATGGTAAGGGCCCGTAATTCCTCGCGATCCCGCTCGCGTTCAGTGACGTCTTCCAGCGCCAGCAGGATGCACTCGGGCATCTCGCCCGTCGACTGGACCCGCCGGGCGCTCAGCAGCATCGTCCTTCGGCCGATCCCCGGGAACTCATGCTCCACCCGGAAATCCCGGAACACGGCGTGCTTCGGGGGGATCTCCTCGAGTAGTTCCCGCAACCTCGTGATATTCCATTGCTGGTTGCCCAGATCGTAGATCAGCTGCCCCACAACATCCTCGGGCTTGACCTGGAACATCCGGTAGAACGCGGAGTTGACCGACGTGACCCGCAACTGCCCATCCAGCACGATCAGGGGATCCGGGACCGTCTCGACGATGCTCTCGGCGTAGATCTTGTCGTACTGCAACGCGAGATCGACCTGCTTGAGACGCGTCACGTCGGAGAAGGTGATGACCACCCCATCGATCCGGTCGTCCAGCGTACGGTAGGGAAGTATGCGGACGGTGAAGTAGTGTTCGCCGTCGGACCGCACTTCCTTCTCCATGACGGCCAGGGTCTTGAGCACGTTCTCGGCATCAGCAGCGAGATTCGCCCCGGCGAAATTCTGCGTGATGTGACCGATCGGCCGTCCCACGTCCCCCGGGATCAGGTTGAGCAGTTCGGTGGCCGCGGCAGTGAACCGTCGGATACACATCTTCTTGTCCAGAAAGACGGTCGCGATGTGCGTGCTTCTCAGCAGATTGGCCAGGTAGTCGGTGGTCTCGGTGAGCTCAGCCACCTTCTCTACGAAATGGCTGTTGACCGTGCTGAGCTCCTCGTTGATCGACTGCATCTCCTCCTTGGAAGTCTCCATCTCCTCGTTGGCCGACTGGAGCTCCTCGTTCACGGACATCACTTCTTCGTTGCCGGACTTGAGCTCCTCGTTGGCCGCGTCATATTCCTCGGCCTTGGCACTAAGATCCGCCCGCAGGGCCTTGACCTCCGCCTCCAACTGGCTGACCAACGGCTCGCCCTCGGACGAGGCAGGTGCCCCGACGCCCGGCATCGGTAGCGGCTGGGCGTCCTCGAAGACGATCGCCAGCAGCTTGCCCCCTTCCACTTGCGATGGCAGGCCTATCACCGTCAGGTTCGCCAGCGGCGCCCCCTCCCGCGGCAGCGGCACGCGGGAGATCACGACCGCTTCGTCCTGCTGGCAGGCTTGCTCGATCGCCCGACGTAGCCTCGCCGAGAGGGTGCCCGCTGTCATGTCCAGGATGTTCAGCGTGGCCACTCCCTTTGGGTGGCCCAGGTACTTCTCCGTCCGGCCGTGGAAGTAGCGGATCTGCCCCTTCGCATCCACCAGCACCAGGCTGGCGTTGAAATGCCGCAGGATCGCCTCCTGGTTGGCCTGGGCCAGGCCGGTAGCGGTCGGCTGGGCCAAGGCCCGCTCACGGCTCTGGACCGGCGCCCCGCCCATCTGCAGCGGAATCTCGGCAACCGCCCGGCGGCTGGCCTGCATCAAGCGGTAGATTCGCTGCTGCCTGGAGACCGGCTGGAATAGATCCTCCATGCCGGCCACGCCTTCGGATTTCCCCAGCAGCAGGCCCCCGCCCACGTTCAGGGCAAAACTGAACATCGCCAGGATCTTCTTCTGCGCCGCCGGCTCCAGGTAGATCAGCACGTTGCGGCAACTGATCAGGTCCAGCTTCGAGAAGGGAGGGTCGCTCAGCAGGTTCTGCCGGGAGAAGATCATCGTCTCGCGGAGTTGCTTGTTCGCCTGCCAGGTCTGGCCCTTCTTCGTGAAGAATCGCTCCAGCCGATCGGGCCGCACTTTATCGGCGATGTTCTCGGGGTAGATCCCCGCCCGCCCCACGTCCAGGGCATGCGTATCGATGTCCGAGGCGAACACCTGGACCGGGCTTCTCTTGCCGGCGGCGGTGGTCGCCTCAAGCAGAAGCATCGCCATCGTGTAGGCCTCCTCACCCGTGGCGCAGCCGGCAACCCACGCCCGCAGGGGGCTATCGTCAGTCTTGCCCTCCACCAGCGGAACGATGACCTCGTTTCGAAAGGCCTCGAATACCTCGGGGTCCCGGAAGAACGAACTCACGCTGATCAGCATGTCCCTGGACAGCTGCGTCAGCTCCTCCGGGTGTTCCTGGAGCAGCCGCAGGTAGCCGGCCATGCTGCCGATCTGCCGCAGCCCCATGCGGCGATGGATGCGGCGCAGGACCGTGGCCCTCTTGTAGTATCGGTAATCGCCCTTGGCTTGGGTGCGCAGCAGATGCAGGATCGATTCCAGATCGTCCGATTCGGGCCCAGCCACGGGGTCATCGCCGTTCGCGGCCGCGGTCTGCAGGTGTTGCACGTAGGCCAGCAGCGTCTCCGGCATCTGCCTTGCCGGCATGACATAGTCTACCAGCCCTGTATCGATCGTCCCCTGCGGCATCGGCGGAAACTCCGCGGTCTGCGGGTCCTGCGCTACGCATATCCCGCCGGCGTCGTGAACCGCCCGGATGCCCTGCGGGCCGTCCGCCGCATTGCTGCCGGACAGGATGATGCCGATGGCCCTCTCGCCCTGGTCCTCCGCCAGCGAGATCAGGAACTGGTCGATGGCCGCCTCGACGTGCCGCCGCTCGGCCGGCTTGGCCAGGACCAGCCGGCCACCGGAAATGCTCAAGGCCCGCCCCGGCGGGTTGGTGAAGACCGTGTTCGGCTCCGCCGCCATGCCATCCTCGGCCTGCATGACCTTCATCGTCGTGTACTTCGCCAGGATCTCCGCCATCTGGCTGTCGTGCTGCGGATCCAGGTGCTGGATCACCACGAAGGCCATCCCGCTGTCAGCCGGCATGGCCCCGAAGAACTCCTTCAGCGCCTCGAGCCCGCCGGCCGATGCGCCGATGCCGACAACCGGAAACGTCTGCCGGTGGGTGTCCGCTCGGGACGGCGTTTCATGCGGGGCAGGGGCATGCGATTCTCCGGGCTTCCGGGTGGCGTCGTCTGATATTGCCTCAGGTTTGGCGGGTTCGTTCGTCTTCCCGCCGGAGGAGCCAACGCCTAGGACATCTCTGCCTTTTTTCGCGGTCATGACGCGCCTTTCCGCTTAAACTCAAGCACCAGCGGATGCCCGAACACTCCACAGACCATCGTGATTCGATGCGGGAACCTGCCGGAACTCGATCGGTTCCGCAGCGTTTCATAGCCCCTATTGTATAAGCACATGGTGTCAATGTCACGACAATGTCACGACGGTGCAGTGTCACGACAATGCTGCGCATTCGCCCCGGCTGTCACGACTTTAGTACGCGTTCGAATCTTGCCCTGGCCCGGCAAATGCTTGCAACGCAGAACCATGCGGAATCTTAGCCAAACTCCCGCGACCTCCGGACCTGGACCCACCACGGCCTCGCCCTCATGCAGGAGCACGATTGGGAATGCTCCCTCTGCACAGGCTCCGTCTTCCACCACGACAGCACCTTCTACGCCTTCTACGCTACCCGCCGCAAGGACTGGAGCGAGCACCTCAGCCTGGCCGTCCAACCCCTGGCCTGATGCCCAACCGGGCCAACCTTCGGCGCGCGTCACTCAACCGCCCCCGACAAGCCGGACCAGCTCGAGCCGGTCGCCTTCGCACAGGACCACGGAGTCAAAGCCGGCCCGGTCCACGATCTCGCCGTTCCGCTCCACCACCGTGCCCATCGCCTTGAGCCCCAGTAGCTCCAGAAGCGCCGTAACCGTCATGCCCCCAGCCACGTCCCGCGCCTCACCGTTTAGCTCGATACGCATCGCATGTGCTCCAACGCAGCCGCAGGCTCGATCGCCCGCCGTTTGCTTACAATGCCACCTTTCATCCTGCCAGCGGGTCGAATGCGTGATCAAAATCCTTCCAGACCGGGTCGTAGCCCGCCAGGCGGATCATCTCACTGACCTCGGCGGGTGACCGGCTGTCCTCGATCTCGAACTGCTCCAACGTCTCCTCCCCGGTAATGGAATACCCGCCGGGCCGCGTCGACGAGCCCGCGCTCATGTGGGTCACCCCCAGACGTACCAGGCCGTCGCGGAACGCGGGACGCTCCCGCGTGGACAGGTTGATCCCCGCCTCCGGCACGAACAGCCGCGACGCCAGGATCAACTGCATCAGTTCCCGATCCGACACCAGGTGCGGCACGCAAAACCGCGCCGGCGTGTGCAGCAGCCGCGGGAAGGAGATCGACACCGCGCTCTGCCAGCAGGTCCGCTGGAGGTACCGCGCATGCAGCGCCGTCCAGAACCCATCCATCTGCCAGTCGTACAGCCCCAGCAGCGCACCAACGCTCAGCCGCCGCACCCCCGCTCGTCCCGCCTGGTCCATCGTGTCCAGCCGGTACAGGTAGTCCCGCTTCAGCCCTTGCAGATGCACCTGCTCGAACGTCGGCTCGTGATACGTCTCCATGTAGAGCGTCACGCCATCCAGTCCGCGCCTCGTCATATCCCGGTACTCGTCTTCCTTCAGCGAATAGACCTCGATCCCTACCGATGGGAAATACTCGTGCGCGACAGAGACCGCCCTGGCAATCTGCCCAGCCGACACCGCATGCGGCGCCTCCCCCGTCAGAAGCAGCACGCTCAGGTACCCGTGCCCCCGCAGCGCCTCGCATTCCTGCCGCAGCTCTGCCTCGGTCAGTGTCCGGCGGCGCTCCTTGTGACCCGAATGCACGGCATAGCCGCAGTACGTGCAGTCCGCCCCGCAGAGGTTCGAGAGGTAGATCGGTGCGTACATCGAGATGGTCCGCCCGAAATGCAGGCGGGTCAGCCGCTGCGCCTCCCGGGCGATCGCCTCCAGCCGCGGGATCGCATGCCCCGACAGCAGCGCCGCCAGGTCCCGCGGCTCCCGGTTCTCGCGCATCAGAGCTCGTTCGACATCTGCCGGCGTCGAAGAATCAATCATCTGCCGGACCCGCTCGACAGGCCAGCTCTTCAGCTCGCTAAGAAAACTCATCCTTCTGCCCCGCTCGGATCGAAGTCCATTTATCTGCAGCCTCCCCATTTAGCCGGCTCGCTTGCGAGCCGCGTGTTGTTGCTGTTGTTCTTGCCGTTTTTGTGCCCTTTGTGGCTCTCTTGCCGTTGCTGTGGTTGTTGCTGTTTCTGTTGTTGCCTGTAGCACGGCCGCCCTCGGCTGTGCCGGCTGCCATGGTGCTGCGCTGTCGCTCCCGCCAGAGACAATCTCAACCCGCTCTACCCCGCCGATCCCAGGAACCCCGTCAGCGGCGACGACGCCTCCGCCGTGTCCCGCACCGGGCCCATGCCGCTGCGGTACGCCAGCCGCCCCGCCTCCGTCGCCAAGGCGAACGCCCGGCCCATGCCCGCCGCATCGATCGCGTCCGCCAGTGCCGTATTGACCAGCACCGCATCCGCGCCCAGCTCCATCGCCTCCGCCGCATGCGAAGGCGCCCCCAGCCCCGCATCCAC
This sequence comes from Planctomycetota bacterium, assembly GCA_025357795.1. Taxonomy (GTDB): domain Bacteria; phylum Planctomycetota; class Phycisphaerae; order UBA1845; family JANYLN01; genus JANYLN01. The sequence continues at coordinate 82 of JANYLN010000251.1, read as the reverse complement.
CACCACCGGCACCCGCGCCTGCTCGATGATGATGCGGATCATGTCCCGCGTCTGGAGGCCCTTGTTGCTGCCGATCGGCGCC
>JANYLN010000197.1 GCA_025357795.1 Planctomycetota bacterium | reverse complement strand
AGTAGTCAGTCCGCCAGAAAGTGACGAAGTCGCTGGGTGTGGCCGTCTTCCCGGTACATGTCAGTAGCCGCATGGGTTGATCTCCAGTGCCCCAGGGCTATGGGGGCAGAGCTTGAATAGTGATTAGCGTACCCCGCTGCCACCCAGCGGAGCCGGACGGTCAAGTTGCTCCCTGGCGGGCCCTCCGCTGGCTTACGCCCGAACGTTTTCGAAAAGAACCAGGAACAATAACGAACGCCACTGCCATGGACGGCAGCCCATGAGCGGACAAGACGTCAACGTTTAACCGCCCCTCCTACCGCGCCGGCGCCTCCACCCGTCCCGCCGCCAGGTCCCCCTCCCCCTCCGCCGAATGCTCGTAGAACAGCATCGCGATCCGCTTGCCCAACCGGTCCGCGATCGTGTTGGCGTACGCCTCCGCCGCCTTCTTGTTGCCCCACTCCTCGACCTGCTCCGCCGGCTGGGCGATCTGCACCACGTATCCGTCCCCCGTGCTGGGCCACAGCCGCACCGCCGCCTTGCGTTCCGTGCTGCAGATCTTGACCAGCGCCTTCGCCTCGCCCCGGTACACCCCGTGCTTGGCCTCCTCCCCCACGCCGAACGTCACGATCGAAATGTACAGCACCTGGTCGGCCTGCACCTTCTCCCCGACCGCCCGGATGCTCATGGTATCGTAGTCGCGATTGCCCGACTCCACCCGGGCCATTTCCCCCATCGGTACGATCGTGGCCTGCACCTTGTGAGCCGTCAGCTCCGCCGCCAGCGTCGTATGCAGCTGCCCCCGCAGGTCCGACCGCGGCAGCGACCCGTACGGATCGTCGATCAGAATGGCCAGCCGGGTCGGGTTGAGCTTGTACTCCGCCTTGCTCTTCACCTCCGGCATCGCGTGGTACAGTAGCGCCCCCAACTGCTGCCCGCACCCCGCCACCATCGCCAGCATCAACCCCGCCAGGCCCACACTCGCTATACGTGCCATACTACGCATAAATCCAGCCCTGCCTGTCCCCCACCCGGTCAGTTACTCACGCTCCGTCCGCACTGCATCCAGCCGACCCGCGTAGGGGCCGCGTATCGCCATTCCCTGCCCATCAACAATTCCCGGCCGTCCCGCCGGTCCCTGCTACTTCTTCTTATCCCGATCGTTGTTCTTGTCCTTCGGCACCTCGTGCTCGTAGAACTTCGTGGTGATCTGGCCCCCCAGGATCTCCAACAACTGCCGGTGGATCGTCATATCGTCGGCATTGGCAAGCTTCGTGTGCCCCGTCGGATACTCCGCCCCAGCCGGCGTCAAACTCCAGCGGGCCGTCGGGTCCGCGACGTCATGCACCACGATCGACGCCTTCGCCCGTCCCCGGAACAGGCTCGGGGCCTTTGGCTCCCGCGTCGAATACTCCAGCACCTCCACGAACACCACGTAATCCGCCCCGAACTGCTTGCCGATCTGCGTAGGCGGTACCGCGTCCCAGTTCAGGTTCCGGCCCTGGTAGTCCGCTACCTGCTGCGGCGGTACGACCGCTACCGTCTTCAGCCGCAGCTTCATCTGGTACGCCACCTGGCTCGACAGCTCCAACTGCATGTGCGGAAACTGCAGCATCGTCTCCGGCAGGGCGTACACCACGACCGCGACCTTCTTGCCGTCGAGCTTGTTGAACTCCGTCGGAATCTTGTCCACCGGCTCCGGCGTCACGCTGTATAGACCATAGCCGATCGCCTGGCACCCCGTGCCGCACGACAACGCCACGCCGCACAGAAACGCAATCAACCCAAGGGAAGCCTTCACTGCTTGCCTCTCCGCTCTGATGTCAGGGTGCCTGAAGGGAGTGCTTGTCCTACCGCCCAGCCATCATCACCAACTTGTACAGCCACGACCCCAGAAACAGCGCCAAAAACGCCGCCGCCAGGACCAGCGATGACCGCCGCGACAAACGTATCGCGGGCACTCCGGCCGTGACTATACCGACTAAGCTCATCGCAAGCAAAGCAGCCGTGCCCACCGCCGTCACCGCCCCGAAAGGCTGCGTCTTAAGGGCCATCCACGGGTGCCCGTGTACCATCCACGCAAACGCCGTCGTCGCCCCGCACGTCGGGCAAGGTCGCCCCGTCATCACGTAAAACCCGCACGGCGCAAAGCCCAACTGCTCGTGCGTGCTGTGCCCCCGCGGGTCGGGCCGCACATGCGCCCCCGCCCCGATCAGCAACACGCACCCGACCAGGATCCACCCCCATGTCAGCCGCGTCAGCCCCGGCATCCGCGACCGCCGCCAGCGGACCCCGCCGCCTAGCGGCTCATCCGCCTCGCCAGGCCCCGCGGGGCTCCCACGAACGTAAACAGGCTCGTCAGTGGACCCGTCGTGTTTCAAGTTATTTCCGCTTAAAGGTTTACATCGCCAAACAACAGATAACGAATAACAAATAACCACTACCCCCTATCCTATGGTCCCCCCCAGCCTCTGCCAAGCCGCTCCCATTTCAAGCACATATTGTCTTCTCTGCGTTTACACACCCTGTTGGCCGGACCTACAATGGCCTTCCATATGAGTGCTGCGCCGAGTCAATCTGCCGCCCCAGGCCAGGCTGGCCGCCCCCGGCGTCCGTTCAAATGGACGCGCCGGCTCCTGCTCGCGCTGGCCTTCCTGGTACTGCTAGCCGCGATTCTGCCGCCGCTGACCTCCGGCCCCCGCCTCGCCGGCCTCATCGCCGACGTCGTCTCCAACAACGCCGACCTTCCCGTCGCGATCTCCAACTCCAACTGGTCCTGGTGGGGCGGCCTCGAACTCCGCGACTTCCGCACCCACCTCAACGACCAGACTCAGTTGGTGATCGAACGAGTCTCGATTCGCACAGGCCTCTGGGACCTCCTCCAAGGCCGCAATCTCCGCGACGTCCAAATTGACGGCATGACCGTGAACCTGACCCTGGGCCAACCTCTCGTCGCCGACCGTCAAGTGGCGCCGGAAGTGGCGCTTTCACCCCCGGCATCTTTACCCAGCCCAGATCCCGCATCCAGCCCAGCTTCACGCCACGAGGTTCTGCCGCCAACCTCTCCAGTGGCGCCGTTGGTGGCATACCCGCCGGCTCCACAATCCCCGTCTCCCGCGACCCGCGCAGCCAGGCTCATGAAACGTAACCCTAGGCAGAAGTCGGGGATAGATGCAATCCCCGTTAACAAAGTTGTTCTGAGTCGCTGCCTGCTGAACATCCACGATGAATCGACAGGCCGCAGCGCTCGCATCTTCTTACCAGCCCTGCAGATAGATCTCGATCGCAAGACCGGAGGCCTCACCTGGCAACTCTCCGCCAAACTGGACGAATTCGGCCTCCTAACCAGCCAGGGAAGCTTTATCCTGCCACGACTTGCGATCGAACCGACCGACCTGGGAGGCCGCCTCCAGGTCGCCTGGAGCGATCTGCCCCTGGTCCTGCTGCCCACCAGTCTCCGCGACCGGATGAACCTCGCGAGCCTGGACGGCAAATCAGGCGGCCAACTGCACTTACAGCTAGGCAAAGACTGGGTCCTCTCCTGGGACGCCGCCGTCTCCGCCCAGGACCTGACCATGTGTGACACAGCAGGTCGTAAAGGCCGTCTGTCCCACGCCGCCGCTGGTTTTGCAGGCCGCTGGCACATGATCGACCAGCAGCTCGAGATCGCCGACGCCTGGGCCCAACTGCCCGGTGCAACGCTCAAAGCCTCCGGCCCAGCCGTGGTTTACGATGGCCGGACCAACCAGATCCTTCGCTCCAGCCTCGTCGGCACGATCGAAGACGCCAGACTGCTGCGGGTCACATTAGAGGACCTCGGCGTACGCCTGCCGGAGTCGTTGGAACTCGCAGGCCAGGCCTCTCTCGACGCCCAGATCGACAGGCAGGCGGACTCCAGCCGCGTCGAAGTCGGTCTGCAGGGTGAGAAACTCTCGCTCTTCTGGCCGGGCGTGTTCAGCCGCAAGTCCAATTCGCCCCTAGCGTTGCGGGCGGTCTGTCGCCTGGGCGACGACGGCTCGCTGCTCCTGGAGAGCAGCCACGTCCAGTTGCCCGGCGGGGTCCTGACCGCCAGCGCGGAACTGGCATCGATGCCCAACAAGGCCATCCGAGCCGTAACGCTCCGCCGCAGCCAGGTGCAGCTGCGTTGGGACAACTTCGAGGCCCTTATGGCGCAACTCCCGTCTGCAGCAATACATCTGGCCGAAATCGGCTCGTTCCGCGGGCCCGGCACCCTGGACCTCTGGGCCAATCAGGACGCGAGAGAAGGCCTTTCCGCCGGTGCATCGCTGACCCTGCCCGAGGCCGCCGAAGTATCCCTGGAGGACTGGCTTAACAAACCTGCCGGCCAGGACTTGCGACTGGACGTCCTCTGCGCATTGAACGCCAACTACGATACCCTGACGGTGGATCACGTCGCGCTTGAATCCGCACGCCAACCGATCGTGCGCATCGAGAACGTCAAAGTTCAGGCCAGTAAGCAGATGCACAGCGACAGCCAAGGCCAGCAACCGATCCTCCTGGTCGATCTGAACGCCACACTGGGCAGCCTGGATCTCTCGGCCTTGCAGGAACTTAGCTCTCGCTTGGCCGATGGGGTCCGCCAGGCAGGTCACGCCGCCGGGATCGTCCAGGGCCGCTTGGCCGCTTCTTGCTGGGCGGACATCAGTACAGGCCGCCTGCAGCTCAAAGGCCTCGACGCGGTAGGCGAACTGAATCTCGACGGGATCGCCCTGCGGCTCGAAAACGCGATCCGCAAGGCCCGCGGCGAAGAGCTCCGGCTGGCAACCAGCTACTCGTATCACTGGGATGGCACAAGGAGTTATGGCTACGGCAGCGGCAGCATCCAGACCGACGGTTTCGCCGCCCAAGGCTGGTACGAGCGCTCCCCGTTGGCCTCTGGGCCCATGCAATGGGCCTGGGGCTGGCTGGACGTGCGTAATATAGGACGCACAGCCGAGATGTTCCCGACCTTGGCGGACGCCGTGCGAAAGGACAACATCGCCGGCCAGCTGGCCGGCCACTGGGAGTGGTTCCGCCAGAGCGAGTCGTTCGACCTGCACACCGTCTTCGACCTGACCGGCGTCCAGGTCCAGCGGATCGACGCGGGGATCGACAAACCAAGCGGGCTCCCAGCCAAAATCGACTTGGTGGTCTCAGGCCCAGCTGGCAAGGACGCCGGCCAACGCTGGCGCCTGCCAAAGGCGGAGTTCACCCTGGGCCAGTCGCACGCAGGGATCACCGACGGCGAAATCGAAATCTCCGAACCTTGGGCAAGGCTGCTCGCCGGGCAGGACCGCGAGGCCTGGGGCGCGATCCAGTTCACCTGGCCGATCCGGCACGCCCGAGCGCAAGTATCGGGTGTTACAGTCTTTGGCGAAACCGCCGTCAGCAAGGATCTCACGACGCTGCTGGCGCCGTATCGCGCAGCCGGTCCGGTGCAGTGGACCCTCGATTGGACCTACGAACTCGGCAAGGGAATCAATTTCCTGGCCAACCTCGAAGCGCAGGAACTGGCGCTCGCGGCCGGCCCGCTCGATAAACCCGGCGGCGTGCCGCTGCGGACGGACATCCAGGGGAATGTGCAGACCTTCCGCGATGGCCGGAACGTCCCGCACGTTCGGCTGACCGTCGCGGACGCATCGTGCCAGATATCGAACCTCGAGTGGAAGGGCCAGGCCGAGGTCGTGGGCGAGTTGACCGCCGGGGACGTGCAACTCGTCAGCGCCAAAGTCGCCGGCAGCGGCCAGAGCCAGCAGCTCGGCGAGTTGGTTTCCCTGGTGCCCCCGGCAAAACCCTGGCAGCTGCGCGGGCACGTAGCCTGGGACGGAACATGCACGTTTGACCGAGAAAAGGGATGGCGGCTGGAAGACCTGGACGTCGGATTCTGGCCTGTAGAGGGGGAGTTATGGGATGTTCCGCTGCGGGTTGAGGGCCTGCTGAACTTTCAGCAGGATGAAGTGGCGACGACCGGCCTGGCGGCCAAGGTCGGCTCGACGGAGGGGCGTTTCACGTTCCACGCGGTCCGCGACGGCAACGTGCTGGTCAATCAGTTCGGTGCGGCCTTTGCGATGATTGACGTCGATGAACTGGTCGGCCTGTACAAGAAGGCGAGCGAAGAGTTCGCTAAGCCCATTTCGAGCCAACCGGTTACGACGCAAGGCGCGAGTGCGCCGCCGATCGACCTCGCGCGAAGCGTCTCGGACTTTTCGGGCCAGACGGACGGTCTTCGCTTCACGATGAAACCCGGCAGGGACCCGGTCCGGATGAGGTTGCTGAGTTGGGATGGCTCACTGACCTCGGGTAATCTGAACGTCGAACTGGTGGGGGCGTTTGAAGGCGGGTCCCTCACAGCACAGGTCACCGGCAAACTGGATGGCAAAACTCCGCTGAAGATCCACTACCGGGCGGAACGGTCGCAACCGACTCCGCTGACGCAGTGGGTGGTCGTGCGGTCCTTCCCCGGTATGCGGGTCGATGGGCCTGTCACGCTGGACGAAACCCTCATCATCGATCCGAATTCCAAGGCCCCGGCCATCCCCAGCAGCGGCGAGATGATCGTCGAGGGCGGCGAGGTCTCTGGCGCTGCGGCCCCTCGGTCGATCCAACGGCTGTTCCCGAAACTGGAGCTGGCGAAGTTTCGGTTCAGCCGGTTGCACAACTGGTTCGAGAAGGACGCCCAAGGCAAAACCGTCAACCGCATGATCTACCGCGGTTCGCCGTGGAGCATGTACATGAACGGCTGGAGTCAGGCCGATGGTACGTTCCGCTACGAGATCGGCGTGGACATGCTCGGGCCGATCGAGTCGGAATACTGGGCGACGGCCGACCGCGGCCGAGTGCCGCTGTTCATCAAGACTGGCCAGGTGATCGACGGCAAGATCCGTGACGAGGTCATTCGCTACCTGTATCCGCAGCAGATTCTCGGACGTATCCTCAAGGACAACCTGTTGACGATCACGTACTACGCGGTGCGGCAGCGAGTGGTAGGCGGTCGCCCGCCCGCGCCGCGCCCGGTACCGGCGCCTGCGACTCAACCGAAGTAAGGAGACACCAGCCTTGGCGTTTGCGGACCTTCAGTCCTTCATACACGAACTCGAAAGGCGCGGCCAACTCAAACGCGTGGCGGCGGAGGTGGATCCGATCCTGGAGATCACCGAGATCGCCGATCGCGTCAGCAAGATGCCCGCAGCGGGCACGAAGGCTGCGCCGGCGACGGACCCGTTGCACGGCCGATTCGGCGGCCACGCCTTGCTGTTCGAGAAGGTGGCTGGCTCGGACCTGCCGATGGCGATCAACCTGTATGGCTCGTACGAGCGGGTCTGCCTGGCGCTAGGATGCGAGGATCTGGAGGAACTGGCGGAGCGGGTCGAGAAACTTGTCCGGCCTGAGATGCCCACGACCTTGATCGAGAAGCTGAAGAAGCTGCCCGAACTGGCTCGCCTGAGCAACATGAAGTCCAAGACTGTCCGCAGCGGCCCCTGCCAGGAGGTCGTCGAGACGACCAAGGCGGACCTCGGCAGCCTGCCGATCATCCAGTGCTGGCCAGGCGATGCCGGTCGGTACATCACGCTGGGGACAACGCTGACGAAGGATCCGGAATCCGGCGAGCCGAACATGGGGCTCTACCGCATCCAGGTTATGGGACCGTGCAAGGCGGCCATGCACTGGCAGATGCACCACGACGGGGCACGTCACTGGCGGCGCTACGCCGAACAGGGAAAACCGACGCCCGTGGCGGTGATCTTCGGTGGTGATCCGATAATAACCTACGCGGCATCCGCGCCGCTGCCGCCCAACCTGAGCGAGATGATGTTCGCGGGATTCCTGCGCGGTGGGCCTGTCGAGGTCGTGCCGTGCAAGACCGTGCCGCTGGAGGCCCCGGCCAGCGCGGAGGTTGTAATCGAAGGCTGGGTCCATCCGACGCAGAAGGTCACGGAAGGGCCTTTCGGTGACCACACCGGGTTCTACTCGCTGGCGGACGAGTACCCGCTGTTTGAGGTCACCGCCATCACGCGACGGCGCAATGCCATCTACCCGACCACGATCGTCGGCAAACCGCCGATGGAGGACTACTACCTTGGCAAGGCGACCGAGCGGGTCTTTCTGCCATTGCTGAAGATGCTCATCCCGGATGTCATCGATTACCATCTGCCGATGTTCGGGGCGTTTCACAACTGCGCGTTCATCAAGATCCGCAAGGAATACCCGCTGCAGGCCCGCAAGGTGATCAGTTCGGTCTGGGGTGCAGGCCAGATGATGTTCACCAAGTTCGTGATTGTCGTCGACGAGGACGTCGATGTGCACAACGAGCAGGACGTGCTGTTCCACATGGGGGCTAACGTCGATCCTCGTCGCGATATCGTAATTGCCGACGGGCCCGTCGATGTGCTGGATCACGCATCCCCGTACTGCGGGGCAGGCAGTAAAATGGGGATCGACGCGACCCGCAAGATCGCTGGCGAGGGCGTGGTTCGGGCCTGGCCGGACGAACTCGTGATGAGCCAGGCGGTCCGCGAGAAGGTGACGCGACGCTGGCGGGAGTACGGGTTGTTTGACTAACAGTCATGGTGTGCGGGGCACACCTTATATCAGGTAGACGCATTGCCGACCAAGACAGACAATCACAGCGATTCGCAGAAGCGCATCTGGGACGACGCTTCGCTGGCGCGTGTGCATGACGTGCCGGACAAGGCGCGGCGCGTCCAGGCGATGTTCGACGCGATTGTCGAGCGGTATGAGCGGGTCAATACGCTCACGACGCTTGGGCTGGATGCGACCTGGCGAAAGCAACTCGTGCGGCGGCTGGAACTGCCGACCGGGGCCGTCGTGCTGGACCTGGCCTGTGGGACCGGGCAAGTCCTTCGCCTGATCCACCAGATGAGACCCGAGGCGATCCGCCTGGTCGGGGGGGACTTCAGCGAGGCGATGATCCGCGAGGCTCGGCGGCGCGGGCCGGCGACGGCGTCATTCTTACAGGCGGACGCACAGCATTTGCCCTTTGCGGGCGGTTCATTCGACGCAGTGACCTGCGTGTTCGGCGTGCGGAACTTCGCGAACCCCGAGGCGGGGCTTCGCGAGATGTTCCGCGTGCTGCGGCCGGGGGGGATGGTGGGTATACTGGAATTCTCGATGCCGAAAGCGGTGGTACTGCACCGGCTGTACAAGTTCTACTTTCGGCGGGTGCTGCCGCGGTTGGCGTCGTGGTTGAGCGGCGACACCGGCGGGGCGTACGAGTACCTGCAGAAGTCGATCGAGGCGTTCCAGGACGTGGACCTGGCAGGGCGTCTCGGGCGGTGCGGGTTCGAACAGGCGGGCGTGCGGTGGCTGACCTTTGGGGTCGTCCATCTGTACACCGCGTACAAGCCGGCGAGAGGGTCTCAGGCATGAGTCCACTGGCCACGGCGTTACGCAAGACGGTGCGGATCTCCCGCTGGGCGATCGGTGCCGGGGACAGCGATGGCTGGACGGATGTCTGGTCGCGGGTCGGCCGCAAGTACCGCACGCGCGCCAGCATCCTGCTGGCAGTCGATCTGGTGCTGTTCCTGGGCTTGTGCCTGTTCACCTACTGGCTGCGGACCGGTTCGTTTCCGTTCCACAGCCAGGAGTACTTCTCGCTGCTGCTGCGCAGCTTCAAGGTCAGTGGGACGGATACGGTGTCGTTGACAGACATGCTGATGTGGCCGATCAGCGTCGAGCGGACGCCGCTGCAGGTGGTGATCCTCGCGCTGGTGATGGCGGCGCTGGTGTCCGTGCCGGTGCTAGTCTCGATCCTGTACCGCTTTCCGTATGCGCTGCCGTTTGCGGCGATGGTGGCGTTAGTGGCGGTCATGCCCTGGCTGGGTATCACGGGCATCGGGGCGTGTGCGCTGGCGTCGTTGCGGCCGTTCCGCATGGGCTTCCGCTTCGGCTCGGCCATACTGGGGTTGGTTCCCTTTGCGATATACCTGTACTTGTCGACGCGCAGCACGGGGGGGCCGCCACCGGGAGCGACGCCGCTCGAGCAATTCAAACTGTACACGCCCTGGGGCCTGTCGCTGATGGTGGCGTGCTTCAACCTGGCGGTGGTGCTCTTGATCGCCTCGATCGTGGGCTACCGGCCCGGTGCCATCGCCCCGGTGCTGGCGATCCTGTTCGCCGTGCCGGTAGTGCTGTTCGAAGCCAAGATCGGCCACGACGAGCTGTACTACAGTGTGGTCGAGGCAAACTACGGGCCGACGTCGTTCGGCTCGTTCAGGTCGGAGAACCTGGCGCAGTTCATCCAGAAGGAACCCGAGGCCGAGCAGGTCTACATCGATAAGTTTCTGGCTGCGCGCGTCTCCCTGGAGGAAGTGCAGCGGCAGTGGCGACTGGGCCTGCCGGCAATCGATCCACTCCGGCAGAAGGTCGAGGCCCTGGCCCTGGCGGACACCGAGCAGGACCGGATCGAGACGATCCTGCACACCGCGAAGTTTATTGCGGACTTCCCGGAGAGCCGGCGTGTCCCGGCGGCGCTGTACCTGCAGGGCAGGGCGATGGACACCCAGCTCGACGTGGTTCGGCTGCGCAGCGAAGGCACTGTCTCGTTCTACGATGACTTCCCCAGCACGATCTCGACGAGTGTGTGGGGATCGTTGGCGGTTTCGTATCCGGGGCATCCGCTGGCGAGCGTGGCAATGTACAAGATGGCCGTGCAGTTCGTCCGGCAAGGCAAGCCGGACGAGGCGGTCGAGCAGCTGCGAAATGTCCTGGCTCTGGCGGAGCAGCGGCGGACGCGTCCGGCCCCGCTCACCGAGGGTTGGTTCGCCTTGCTGATGCCGTCGCCTCCAGAGGTCGAAGTGTTAGGCGTGGAGGTTGAGGATGTTGCCCTGCAGGCCCGGCAGTTGATGGAGCGGATCCAGGCCAACGGCCATGATCCTCGTTACGGGGCTATCCCGCTGGCGCTGCTGACGCGGATGGACCCACACAATCCGCAGTACCGCGACAACCTGGCCTGGTTGGACAGCCGGTACCCGGAGTCGACCCTGCGCGATAACCTGCGTTTGCTGGGGGTGCTGACCCTCCATTCAGTCAGTGTCCGCATCGAGGAGTTGACTCAGCACCTGGCGACTTTTCCGGGCCAGGATTCGATACCTCAGGCGACATACGAATTGGGGCAGTTGCTCGAGCAGGACACACGGTTCGAGGATGCGATGGTCCAGTACGGAGCGCTCCTGGGCCGGTTTCCCGGGTCGATCTGGAGTGACCTGGCGGCCCAGCGGATGGCGGTGTTGAGGCTGCAACTACGGAAGTAGAACCGTCCGGCCAGGGCAGAGGAACGGCCAGAGCGGTTCCAGCTCCTGTCGGCAACAAGGATCTGACATTGACTGTGGACTCCAAACAGCATCACGTTGTGCTTGCTATTACCGGCGCCAGCGGGGCGGCCTATTCCCTGCGGCTGTTGCGGGCATTGCTCGACTCGGATCGTCACGTGCATCTGGCGATCTCGCCGCTGGGCAGCCGCCTGTTGGCCGAGGAACTGGCCATGTACACGGTGGACGCGACGAGGTTGGCCGGAGCGGCCGGCGATCGCCTGCTGATCTACGACTTCGACGACCTGGGCAGCCGATTGGCCAGCGGCACGTTCCTGACCAACGGAATGGTCATCTGTCCGTGTAGTTCCAACACGCTGGCGAGTGTTGCCTCGGGCTTGGCGGACAACTGCATAACCCGTGCGGCTGCGGTGCATCTCAAGGAGCGGCGCAGGCTCATCCTTGTGCATCGCGAGATGCCTGTCTCCCGGATCGACCTGGAGAACATGCTGAAGGTCGATGCCGCCGGCGGGATCATCTGTCCGGCGTGCCCGGGGTTCTACAATCGGCCGGAGTCGGTCGGGGATCTTGTGGACTTCGTTGCGGGCAAGGTGCTGGATCTGCTAGGGGTCGAGCATTCGCTCATCCGCCGTTGGCAGCCGATGGACGATGCCAACCGGCCCGCGTCGTGAGGAATCATGTTCAAACGTATGGTTACCGTCCTGGAGATGATCAAGTTCGCGCACAGCATCTTTGCGCTGCCGTTCGCGGCCATCGCGATGCTGCTGGCCGGACGAGGCCTGCCCGGCGGCTGGCCACGCCTGGGGCAGATCGGCCTGATCGTGGTCTGCATGGTCGCGGCCCGGTCGGTGGCGATGACCTTCAACCGCATCGCCGACGCGGAGATTGATGCGAAGAATCCGCGGACGGCCAAACGGGCCTTGCCGGCCGGGTTGCTGAGCCGGGGCTTTGCCTGGGGCTTTCTGCTGGCGATGGCTGGCTTGTTCCTGGCAGGCTGCGCAGGCTTCTGGTGGTTCTACGAGAATCCCTGGCCGATCCGGTTGGCCCTGCCGGTGCTGGCGGTGTTATGTGGCTACAGCTATGCCAAGCGGTTTACCAGCCTGGTGCACATCTGGCTGGGCGTTTCGACGGGATTGGCACCGGTGGCGGCCTGGATCGCGGTTTCGCACAATACGCTTGGCCTGCCGGCCTTTGTGTTGGGTGCGGTCGTGCTGCTGTGGATGGCGGGCTTTGATATCATTTATGCCCTGCAGGATGTCGAGAGCGATCGGCGAGAGGGGCTGTACAGCCTGCCGTCCCGGCTGGGAGCGGGCCGGGCACTGCTGGCTAGCCGGATCTGCCATGCAGCCGTGGTCCTTCTGTTGCTATGGCTGAGCGAGCTAACCGGCATGGGTCTGATCTGGAACTGCGGCGTGGCGGTGGTGATGGTGCTGCTATTCGTGGAGCAGTCGATGGTCAGCGCGACGGACTTCTCAAAGGTCAGCGTTGCGTTCTTCACGATGAATGGGATCGTCAGCATCGTGCTGGCCCTGGCGGCTCTGGGGGATATTCTGGTGGCGCGGCTGGAACCGGTAATCTGACGGGGGTTCGTGTGACGGGCATTCTCGACAAGCAACTGGAACCGATTGTCGCGAAGGTTGAGTCCGGCCAGCGTCTCTCGCTGAGCGACGGCCTGGCCCTCTACGCCAGCCGGGACATCTTCACGATCGGCCGACTGGCGGACCATGTGCGGCGGGTGCGACATGGGCGCGTTGCCTGGTACATCGCGAATCGTCACATCAACTACACGAACGTCTGTGTGCTGCGGTGCAAGTTCTGCGGGTTCTGCCGCAAGCCCAACTCCGAGGCCGCGGATGCGTACGTGCTGGCCGCGGACCAAGTGGTCGAGCAGGCGGCCCTGGGTTACGCCGACGGGGCGACCGAAGTCCATATCGTGGGCGGATTGCACCCGACTCTGCCGTTTGCATATTACAGGGAAATAATTTCTCGAATCCGGACAATCTGTCCCCGCATGGCGATCAAGGCCTTCACGGCTGTCGAGATCGTACACTTCTCGCGGATCAGCAAGCCGCGCCGGTCCATCGAGCAGGTGTTGGCGGAACTGAAGGAGTGCGGCCTGGACTGCATGCCCGGGGGCGGGGCGGAAATCTTCGACGACCGCGTGCAGGCGGAGGCGTTTCCGTACAAGGTAGGCGAGCACGACTGGTTCGCGGTGCACCGGGCGGCGCACGACCTGGGCATTCCGACGAATGCGACGATGTTGTACGGCCACATCGAGACGTCCGCGCAGCGGTTGGGGCATCTGGTCAAACTCCGCGAGCACCAGGATGAATCGTTGCAGCGGGGCAAAGGGGTGTTCAACTGCATGGTGCCGCTGTCGTTCGTGCCGGCCGACAACACCGATTGGGCGGATCTGCCGGGGCCGAGCGGCCTGGACGATCTTAAGACGCTGGCGATCTGCCGGCTGATGCTCGACAACTTCTCGCACATCAAGGCGTTCTGGCCGATCCAGACGATCAAACTGGCGCAGGTGGCGCTCGGTTGGGGTGTGGATGACTTCGATGGCACGGTGGTCTGGTACGACATCACGAAGCGCGAAGGCCAAGGCACTCACCAGCATCTGGGTACCGAGCAGCTGCGCCGGCTGATCTGCGAGGCAGGGTACGAGCCGCTTGAGCGGGACTGCTTCTACAATGCCGTAGAGCGGTCCGGAACGCAGTGGTCCCTGGCGGGGCGCTGATCGGGCTGATGCGGGCGGAGCGTCACTCCTCGTCAGGTTCTTCCTTTTGCAGCTGCGGCAGCATCAGGCCGCGGATCTTCTCGACGATGCGCATGAACTCGCGGACGTCCTGGGGCGGTAGATGCGAGAGGGTTTCGAGGCTCATGGACACCCGAGAGTCACGGAAGGCGTTGTGGGCCTTGCGACCGGCCTCGGTGATGGCCACATCGATGCGCCGGCGGTCGGCGGGATTGATCGCGCAGCGAATGAGAGACTTGTCGCCGCGGCGCTCGAGGCTGCGCAGGATGCGCGACATCTGGGCCGGCAGCACGCCGACGGCCTTACGCAACTGGCCGACCGTGTGCGACTCCTCGCGAGCGACCATGTCGAGCGTGAGAAACTCCGTCTCTGTCAGGTCGAGGGCGTTCTTACGACGGCGACGACTGCGCAGAAGCCAGCTGATTTTGGTCAGTTCGAAGATCTCTTCGGCGGCCCGGCTGAGTGGGCTGCTGGCCGCCGATTCCACCGGTTCGACTTCCGGTTTGCTCTTGCGGCCGTCTTTTGCTGTGTGGACCATCTAAGACACCTCTTTGCTGAAGTACGCCAACGTGTTTCAGCGCCAGACCAGACCTTGAGCATCTATTCAGATAGTAAACACTAGTTAATTTTGCGTCAAACAAGAAAGTTGCCAAAAAGGGGCGTACGTTCGATCGGATGATAGTGCAAGGGGTCGATCTGATTCCGCCTGCCGGCCCGTGTTCTGGATTGCCAAACGGCGGATTTCGGGGAAAATCAGGGGCACTGGTTCCGCCTGGCGTGGGAGGTCCGATTGTGGGCAAGGACAGCAAGGGTACGCGTCCGGGTGTATCTCCGGAAATCGTGGCGATTGGCGTGGCATGCCTGGATCACGCCGTGGCGGTCGAGGACTTAGGCGCGGGCGAGCGGATCAATGCCCTGCGCTGGGTGCAGACCGGTGGCGGCATGGCAGCCACCGGCATGGTTGCGGCGGCGAGGCTGGGTGGCCGCTGCGCGCTGGTCAGCAGTGCCGGCGACGACCCGGCCGGGCGGTTCATCCGCGACGAGCTGGCCGGCGAGGGGATCGATCTGAAATACCTCCGGTTGCGGCCAACGGGCCGGACCGGTGTGTCGCTCTGCATGGCGGAGACCTCGACCGGCCGTAAGCGGATCATTGGCCTGGCTGGCGGAACCCAGCGGATGACACCTGCGGATGTCGATGATGGCTTCTACCGGATGCTCCGCCGGGCGAAGGTGTTGCACGTCGACGGTTTTCACGCCGACTTGGCGATCCCTGCGGCCGAATTTGCCTGCGAGTACGGAGTGCCGGTCCATCTGGACGCTACGATCGGCGGGGCGACCAGCGACCGGTTCCTGGCGGTTTCGGACATCGTTTTTGCCAGCCAGTCGTTCTGCGAGCGGCGGTTCCAGACGGATGTCACGCCGAAGGCCTTAGACTGGCTACTGGACCTGACGCCCGCGCGGTGGGTTGGCTTGACGATGGGAGCTGCCGGGAGCATGGCCCTGGACCGCAAGACGGGCAAGCGGTACTTCCAGCCCGCCTTTAAGATCGAAGTCCTTGATACCGTTGGGGCCGGCGACTCGTTTCATGGGGCGATGAGTTTCGCCCTGGCCCGCGGATGGCCTATGGAAAAGTCGCTGAAGCTGGCAACGGCGGTTGGGGCATGTTGTTGCCTGGGACTGGGAGGGCGAGAGGGATTGCCGACACTCAGGCAGGCCCAGTCATTCCTGCGCAAGGCCAAACCATTGACAGGCAAGCGGGTGAGGACAACGCCATGACGCACCGAGAACGCATCCAGGCGGCCTTCGCTGGCAGGTGGACGGATCGGACGCCGATCTTCGACCAGACAGTCTTTTCCAACGTTGCCTCCGCGGCGATGGGCCGGCCTCTGGACGTCGGCGGGGGCGAACTGCGATACAAGGAGGTCTGTTCCTGGCTGGCGGGGGAGGCGAGCCATGCCGCGTTCGTCGAGAAGATGCTGCAGGATGTGGTCTGGCTGTGCCGGCAGGTCGGCTACGACATGGTCCGCATGCCGTGGCGAGAGACTCGCCGACCTGCAGCGCAGATCGACGAACACACGTTCCTGTTCGGCGATCGCAGCGACATCTGGGCGGTCTGCGCGTATAGCCCTGATACGGGTAACTGGCACGAGGTCGACAACTACCTGCGGCACGATGGCGTTGACCGGTTGATCGAGGACATCCGCCGGTAGGTGCGG
Source organism: Planctomycetota bacterium (assembly GCA_025357795.1). Lineage (GTDB taxonomy): Bacteria > Planctomycetota > Phycisphaerae > UBA1845 > JANYLN01 > JANYLN01. Next base: position 12,304 of record JANYLN010000197.1, on the reverse strand, counting down.
GCGTACAAGGGTGCCGAACCGCCGAGCGAGGCGAGCTTCGCGGAGTGGGACCGATTGCTGACGCTGGCGGGGGCGGACTTCTGCTACAACGCAGGGCCGGCGTATTCGCCCGAGTTGTTTCAGAAGATCGTGCTGCCGGGGCTCAAGCGGATCGTTCAGACGTGCAGCCGACTTGGGATGCACTACGTCTTCCGGACCGACGGGGATATCTGGAAGGCGGCGGACCTACTGTTTCGCGAGGCGGGCCGTCACGGTTACGGGGAGATCGACTACTCGGCGGGGATGCGGCTGAAGGATCTGCGGTGGGCGTACCCGCACCTGTGCCTGTTCGGCAATATCAACTGCGCGGGTGTGTTGATAAAGGTCACACCCCAGGACGTCCGCCGGGCGGTCGACGAGAACCTGCGAGAAACAGACGGTGTTGGCCACGTGCTGGGCAGCAGTAACTCGGTCATCCACGAAACGCCGCCAGAGAATTACCTGGCAATGGTCGAGAGTGCCAGGGATTGGCGGCCCTGAGTCAGCCGGGCATCAGATGCTGGTTTCCTGTTTGCGCTGGGCCTGCCACTCCAGGCGAGGGGCGTCGCCCCAGAGCAGTTCAAGGTCATAATAGTGCCGGCTATCGGCATCGAAGATGTGGATGATCACATCGACGTAGTCGGCCAGGATCCAGCGAGCTTGGTCGTAGCCGCTGACCCGGAAGCGGGTTTGGCCCGTTTTGGCGGCATGCTCATCGATATAGTCGATGACGGTCCGCATCTGGCGATCCGATGCCCCGGTGCAGATGATGAAGTAGTCACAGATCGTGCTGCGGTCGCGAAGATCCAGCACGACCACATCCTCGGCCTTGTTCTCGTCAGCAATGCGGGCACAGTCCAGGACGAACTGCTTGGCATCAACTTGCTGAGCCTCAGTCTTCTTGGCCATCACTCCTCACCGCGGTCGTTGGGGCCTGTGGTTGTCCAACGCGCCAGATGCGCAACACCATGCATCTATTATCGGCACTTGGCCGGCGACTTCTAACAGTTGCTTCATTTAAGCAGCCAGGCCGGACAAAGCAAGCCTGCCGGGCCCAAAGCTGGCGGGCGGGAGAGTTCTCCGGCCGGGGTTGTTTCAACTGCGTGGCGAACCGATGATAATGAAAGAGCACGGGTCGGCGTAGTGGAGTAGAATCGGGCAAGCTGGCAATGGTCGGTAGTCCTGGCACTGGAAAGGCGACGGGCATGGTACGGATTTGCTCCTTCGGCGCAGCCGGCGAGGTGACCGGTTCGATGCACATCGTTCAGTTCGATGGCAAGACCCTCGTGCTGGACTGCGGGCTGTTCCAGGGCAAGCGGGCCGAGACCGAGGCCAAGAACCGTGAGCACAACCTGCCGCTGGACCAGGTCGATGCGCTGATTCTGTCACATGCGCACATCGACCATTCCGGCCGATTGCCCCGGCTCGTGCGCGACGGCTACCGCAAGCCGATCTACGCCACGCCCGCCACCCGGGACCTGTGCACGGTCATGCTGGCGGACTCGGCCCACATTCAGGAAGAAGATACGAAGTTCATCAACAAGAAGAAGGCCCGGAACGGTGAGTTGCCAATCGAGCCGCTCTACAGCCAGCAGGATGCCCTCAACACGATCCCGCTGTTCCGCACGATTAGTTACTGCCAGGCGTTCGAGCCGGTCCCGGGAGTGATCGCCCGCTTCTTCGAGGCTGGCCACATGCTCGGATCGGCCGGCGTGCACCTGTTGATCGACCGCCCCGGCCAGCGGTCGCTCTCTCTGGTCTACACCGGCGACGTCGGCCGGCCGCGGATGCCGCTGCTGCGCGACCCTGCCCCTTTGCCAGACTGCGACGTGCTGATGACAGAGAGCACCTACGGCAACCGCAAGACCGAGGACGCCGGCCTGGCCAAACAACGGCTGGCGGATGTCGTGCTCAAGACGATCGAACGGGGCGGTAAGGTGATCGTGCCGGCCTTTTCGGTCGGCCGAACGCAGGTGATCGTCTATTATCTGAACCAGCTCTTCAACGAAGGCGTCTTGCCGAAGGTGCCGGTGTACGTGGACAGCCCGCTGTCGATCAGTACGACGGAGATCTTCCGGCTGCACCCCGAGTGCTATGACAGCGAGGCGCGGGCGTTCAACCAGTTGATCGGCGGGGACATATTTGGCGGGGACTGCTGCATATATACCCGTAGCGTGGAGGAGTCCAAGCGGCTCAATGCGATTAAGGATCCGTGCATCATTCTGTCAGCCAGCGGCATGTGCGAAACCGGCCGCATCCTGCACCACTTGGCCAACAACATCGGGAACCACCGCAACACAATCCTGATCGTGGGATTCCAAGCGGCCAATACGTTGGGCCGGCGACTGGTGGAAAATGCCAGGCAGGTGAAGATCCACGGCGAGCCCTACGAAGTAAAGGCCCGCGTCGCGGTGATCAACGGCTTCAGTGCCCATGCCGACCAGGACGAACTGGATGATACGGTCCGCCCGCAGGCAGAGAACTGCAAGACAGCCCTGCTGGTGCACGGCGAACCAGACCAGCAACTGGCCTTTGCCCACCGGATGCACAAGATGGGCTTCGCCGATGTGCGACTGGTCGAACGTGGGCAGGTCGTCGAGGTGTGAACGGGCATGAAACGGCGACAGCAACGGCCCCGCTTCAGGAGGGCCTTTGTTGTCTCATTTCTGCAATGATGCCACGCGTAGCGTGACGCTCTCATCGTGCGGCATATTGCTGCGACATACCACGTACTCGTGCTCAAGCCCAGCTGTGCGTTCAACGTAGGTCTGCCGCCGCCGGCCGACGCGTGGGTCGTCCTCGTACCAGGCGTGTTCAATTTCCAGCGGGATGGGCTGCATATCGTTCCCGGCAGGCATGTAGTGCTCTGCGATGCGAAGGCCCAGCGCCCCTTTCTTCGCCGACAACCGCACGTAGCCTCTGTTCTTGTGCCCGCCAAAGCGGCCCTGCCCGAACAAGGCCGAAGTGCCAGCCCTGCGGATGCTCCATGATCGGTTTTTCTGCGATGACTTGCCAGGGCCCCTCGAGGGAGTCGGAGATTTCGATGCGGACAGTGTGGCCATCGTAGGCTTCGTCGGGCCGGCGGCCTTCGATGATGGTGTAGACGGCAGCCCAGGCCATCGTGCCATTCTGCGGGGCGGCGAGTTCATAGACCATCCGCCATGGCTGCGAGGTATCGGCGGCAAGTACACGCGAGAAGCTGTCGGGTTCATGACGAAGGTTGTGCACAGCATGTGCCGCGGCGATCGACTCCGGCTTGTTGAAGAGGTGCTCGAGCATGAGCGTGCGGGTGTTCAGGCCAAAGGCATCGCCACTGTGCAGACGCATGCGGTTCGCGCCAACACTGCGCAGGGCAGGGAGGGATTGCGGCGAAACTATGAACCAAAGTTGTGTTTCGAACTGCTTGAGCGTCGTGCCAGGACCTTCCAGTACGAGGCGAAGCCGCAAGCGGTAGCGGGCCTCGGCGAGCGGCGTGAAATCGACCTTGCAGTTGACCTCGCCCGACAGACCGCCTGACGACCACAACGGCTGCCAGTCTTCCGAGCGTTCGGGGGCGCCTTCGATGCGAGCAGTCGTACCCGGTGGCAGGACGAAAGCGGCCGACAGCATTGCTCCGCCAACGGAGGGCACCCGCCGCACCGGGTCGGGGATGCCGCAGTAGATGTACGGGGATTCGAAGGCGAAGACGGCGTGGCCGGTGCCGCTCTCGCACGCCAGACCATCCTGTCGCAGTTGCAGCCCGGTTGCCTCGTCGGTCCCAAGTTCGATATCGTGGAAGTCGCTGGAGATCCGCGGGGCATAGCGGAAGAAGCCGTTGCCCCACTGCCTGCGGGGCCAGAACCGCTCGGTCGGACCCTCCGGACCGGTTTCCGCGGAAAAGCGTGCAAACGCGCTGGGGTAGTGTGGGAACACAATCCATCGGCCGCGATGGTGGAAGTGCCGCGTCATCATCCTCTCCGGGCCGCAACCGGTAGTCCATAGAGTGAATCCGCTCCTCGAAGATGTCGAGGTAGTGAGGCTTCGACTCGTACAGCCGTCTCAGGTCCTCCGGCAGCCTGTCCGGTAGGTGGTAGGGTTGAAGGGTTCGGCTGGTTATCCACCAGCGGCGAGGTCGTGGCCGCACTGGCCGGCAAAGCACTCGCTGCGGACGAGGTTCGCGAGGCTGGTGTAATAGGGCACGTGCTGCAGACGATCCAGGGTGTGTAACGCATCACTATGTCCTCATTTGCTGGCATGCAGGCCAGGCCTGACGCAGGGTGTCGTACGTATTGGATTGCGCTACTTGATCTTCAGGGCCCCGCGCAGGACGCTCCGTTGTGTGGAGTCCAGCGCCACGTCCGACGAGTAGCGGATGTTGTCGACCGTGTAGAAGCACGCCTCATCGAACTCGCGGACGAACGCGGTCACGCGCGGCGTGTCCTTGCGGCGGGTCTTGACGAAGAGCACGTCGACCCGGCCAGTCCGGCCGACGCCTTCCAGTTGCGTCACACCGAAGCCCAGGCGTCGCAGGCCGCAAGCCATCTCCGGGCCACGGCGAGTGAAGATCCGAACGACCTGCTCTCCGTGGGCGATCCACTTTTCCACGGTAATGCCGAGGTAGTTGCCGGTGGCAAAACCGAAGGCGTACGCCAGCGCGATGAGGGGGCTGCGGATTCCGCCCGCCAGCACGGCCGAAACGGCGTAAATCCAGATCAACACTTCGAAGAAGCCCAGGATCCATGCCAGGCCCCGTCGGCCGTTGACGATCGCCATCGTTCGCATGGTGCCTAGCGTTACGTCGCTGACGCGGGCCAGGACAACCAGCAGGCATACAACCAAGGTATGCAGGTCCATTACAACGACCTCTTACCAGTACACATACCGCAGGAACTCCTCCCGCTCCTTGTCCGATAGCGTCCCCAAGTCCGGGATCAAGTAGCGGTTCTCGTCGACGTCCAGCAGGACCTTGCCGCCGCGGCCGTAGTCGTGGGCGCGGTCGTGCTGCCAGCGCATCAGGAACTGCGCCGGCCCCTTATCCGTCTGCACATCGAAGGCGATGAATCCATATTTCCAGCCGATGTGATGGATGTGCGTGATCGTGTGAACGAAGTAGTGGCGGTGCAGCGCTTCTTCCACGAGCGCACGATCGGTCTGCGGCCACTCCTCCAGGTTCCAAATAATACCAACTTCGATCTCCTCGCCTTTGGCGTTCTTGTATCGCAGCGAGACGAACTTTCTTGGCTGGCGCACGGGGAAGATGTACGCGGCATACACGCCGCCGTAGATCCGGTCGTTCAGGACCGTCACGTGCAGGGCGTTGCGGCTGCCCAGGTGGATCCGAGCTATCTCGGGCGTGAGGTAGCGCGGCGTGGTCGGGTCCAGGTGCGGTGCACCATTGTCCTCATGCGTCTCATTCATCTTGGCTGTCATAATGCAAATCCAGTCTTGCCTACTTCACGTTCGCCTGGAGCGAATCGACGTTACCCGACAACTCCGTCTGGATCTTGACCAGTTTGTGGTACGTGCCTTGCAGAGTCATCAGTTCGTCGTGCGTGCCGCTTTCGATGATCTCGCCCCGATTGACGACGAAGATGCGGTCGGAGTTCTTCAGCGTGCTAAGCCGGTGCGCGATCGCGATCGTGGTTCGGCCCTTGGTGATCCGCAGCAGGGCGTCCTGGATCAACTTCTCGCTCTCGGTATCGACGGAACTGGTGGCCTCGTCGAGGATTAGAATCTTCGGGTTGTAGAGGATCGCCCGGGCGATGCTGATTCGCTGACGCTCTCCGCCGGACAGGCCTGCCCCACGCTCGCCGATGTAGGTGTCGTAGCCCAGCGGCTGGCGCATGATGAAGTCGTGGGCGTTGGCGGCTTTGGTGGCGGCTATTACGTCTTCTGGTGTCGTATCGGCCAGTCCGTACGTCAGATTGTCGTAAATCGTGCCGCGAAACAGGAACGGCTCCTGCAATACCACGCCGATCTGGCCTCGCAGGTCCGTCTTGCTCATCTCGCGGATGTCCACGCCGTCGATGGCGATCCGGCCGTGGTCGATGTCGTAGAAGCGGCTGAGCAGGTTGATGATCGTCGTCTTGCCCGAGCCGCTCTTGCCGACCACGCCGATCCGCTCGCCCGGCTTGATCTCGAACGAGATGTTCTTGAGGATTGGCTGGTGCCGGTCGTACCCGAAGGTCACGTTCTCGAAGGTGATGTGCCCCTTCATGTCCGGCACGCTGATGGGCTTATCGGACTCAGCGATCTGGATCGGCGTGTCCAGGATCTCGAAGGTCCGGTGTGTGGCTGTCAAAAAACCCGTCAGCCAGTTGGTCAACTGCGTCAACTGCGTCAGCGGCTGGTAGAACATCCACAGGTAGCCCAGAAAGGAAATCAGGTCGCCCAGGTTGAGCGGAGCCTTGCCTCCCGCAGCGGTGATCTGCCTGCCCTGCAGGACCCAGATGCCACCGATGAACCAGACCAGCAGGCCGCCCAGCTGAAAGATGAAGCCGATTGTCGGGTTGAACTTGGCGACGGTGTACTCGACCGTGCGGAAGCTGTTCCGCACATAACTGTTCGACCGGTCAAAGCGGTTGATCTCTCGCGACTCCTGGGCGAACGCCTTGACCACCCGCATACCCGACAGGATCGTGTTGAGTACGCCGGCGAGTTTGGAGTTGGAGTCCCAGACCTTGTAGTAGCGGGGGTAGACTCGCTTCCAGAACCAGATCGAGCCGGCTACCACCAGCGGGGCCGGCAGGAGCGTGACCAGCGCCAGTTGCCAGCTCATGATGAACAGGATGGTCCCCACTGCCAGGACCATGATGATCTGTTGAAAAAAGCCGGTTGTCAGCTGCTGGACGAAGCCCTTCATCTGCTCGGTGTCGCCTTGGACTCGGCTGATGAGCTGGCCGACGTTGTAGCGGTCGAAGTAGTCGATGCTCAGCTGCATCAGGCGGTCGAAGACGCGTTTGCGCATGTCATAGGTGATCTGGGTGCCGACGTAGCTGTTCAGTCGCAGGACGCCCAAATTGTTGAGGCTGCCGATAATATGTGTCAGCAGCAGCGCGCCGACCAGGCCCATCAGCCAGTGCTTGGCGGTGGCCAGGTCCAGCGGCGGGTTGCTGGCCTGCTCGGGCGCCAGGACCTTGTTGATCAGCAGGCGGACGAGCTGCTGGGGGATCAGGGAAATGCCCGCCCCGATCAAGACCAGCACCATCATGATGGCGGCCTTGTCGGCGTAGGGGCGCATCAGCTTGAGCACCCGCAGCAAGACGGCCCCGCGGTTGACGCACCGCCGGCAGACGTCGCCTTTGAACTGCAGTGTCAGCCCGCACTTAGGGCAGTGCCGCGGATCGGCGTCGTCACTGGCGTCGACCTCGATGGCCTGCTTGTGCATCCATTGCTCGAGTTTGCCGGCGACTTTGTGGAAAATGTCAGCTTTGACGTTGGAAAAGGCGAGCACGACCACGACTATGTCGTCGACGATCGTTTCGAGGAAGCCGCCGCCCACGCCTTGGCGGACGCGGACCTCCTGGATTTCGTCGCGGCTGATGAAGTGGCGGACGGCCGGTTGGCCCGCCTGCTTGGGCTCGGCCAGCACTGCCAAGGCATCGTCGCTGACAGCCAGCCAGACTTGCTCGTAGTTGCCGCTCAAGTTGAGGTCGGTGTCGGTGCAGAGCCAGACCTTGTTCGGCTGGATATGTACTTTGGCCAACTCGTCTTGCAGGCTGTGCGGCAAGTCCTTTTGCAGCACGCGGGATCGTTCAGTGGTAACCACGGCTCGGCTTGTCTCTCCAAAAAGCGGGCATCTTTTGCTGGTGCAGGTAGTGTCCGGCTGAAGATGGATTCTTCCCTGATGCCTTATGGCATCGAACGTCGGAAGCCCTACTAAACGTTTCTATTGTGCCGGGAAGCGTCTGGCTGTCTACAGCTTCAGAGGCAGGAAGTTTCCTGGGTCTGATTCGCAACTGTCGTGTATGGGGGCGATACTCGTGATAATCATTGTTTCGGACAGCGAGTGGGTGCCACCAACGGCGCCACTAAACCGTTTCCGGCAGAGAGCTGGCACTGGCAAGATGGGCTGTTTGGGCTGTATGCGGGGTTGTCTGCAGTGGTGGGGATTCCGATGTAAGGGTATACTTTTTGGGGCAAGATTTGGGAGTCAGATCATGAATATCAGGAATGCGGAGCGGATGGTGGCGTTGGCGGCGGTGCTGGTGTGGGCGGGGCTGGCGTGGGGCGGGGCGGCGACACAGCCCGCCAGTCGGCCGGCGAGTCCACCTGCGAGCCGTCCGGCGACGCAGCCGGCAGCGGACAAGCCGACGGAGCTGGTCAACGAGATTGTACGGGCGTACCTGCAGGGGCAGGAGGCGTTGGCGAAGGATGACCTGGCAGGGGCGAAGCAGCCGATGTCGAGGGTCTTCCAGTCGGCCAATGCCTTGTTCGAGCACCGGTCTGGGCTGGCGCCGCTGCTGAGCGATATCGGCGGGCAGGCGGCCCGGGCGAACGACTCGCAGGACCTGGCGGGCTTTCGCGAGGCGTTCGGACGGCTCTCGCCGGCGGTGATCGAACTGGTCAAGTGGATTCGGCCCGGCGAAGCGGTGGCGGGGTCGCTGTACGAGGCGTACTGCCCGATGGTCAAGAAGTCGTGGCTGCAGGCGGGGAAAGAGATCCACAACCCGTACGGCCCGAACATGGCGTCGTGCGGCACGCTGAAAAGCGACAATTTGATCGGTCCGGTCCGTCCAAAGTGACTTTGCGGTACTACACTATTACAGAGAAAAGCACATCGTCTTGCGGGGTGGCCGGGGCAGTACGAGGTGCGGGTAGCGCATGCCCGGTAGCGCAGCGCGCGGTCGGCAGTGGACATGTTCCTGAATTCGACTGCGAACCGGGCCAACCGGCTACGACCCCCAAGAAGGGAGGGGCTTGAGACAGGACGGTCTTTGGAGTGATGTTACGCCTCTTTGGCCCAGGCCTGCATGTGCGGCAGGAGGACTTCGCGGGCCAGGATCTTGAGGCAGGCGGCGATCGGGATCGCCAGCAGCAGGCCATAGAGGCCGCCGACGGCGCCACCGGCCAGCACGACGATCATGATCGTGACGGCGCTGAGGTTGCTGGAGCGGGCCTGGATGATCGGGGTGATCAGCCAATTGTCCAGGAACTGGGTGACCAGGTAGGCGATGGTCGGGCCGGCGATGATCCAGACCCAGTTCCAGGTTGGGCCGACGGGCTGGGTGGCGGCGGCCTGGACGAGGGCGCCGCCTGTGCCGGCGGTGACATCGAGCCACTTGAGCAGCACGGCCAGGGGCCAGACGACCACGACCAGGTAGGGGACGATGTTCAGCACGCCGGCCAGGATGCCCAGCAGGAACCAGTACGGCACACCGGCCATGTACCAACCTAGCATAAAGACCGCGCTCATGATGAACGCGACGGTGAGCCGGCCGCGGAAGAAGCCGCTGACGGCGTGGTCCATCTGGCTGAGGATTTCGAGGATGCGGGGGCGGTGCGGGCCGGGGAGGTTGGCCTTGACCTGCTGGACGATGGCGTCGAAGTGCCAGGCGAACGAGAAGAAGTAGATCGGGATGAGCATCATCACGAGCACGATGTACGTGCCGGTCTCGATGACGGTGCCGAGGTAGCCGAAGGCCTGGCTGGTCCCGTTGTAGATCGTCTGCATCAGGTCCTGCGGGCTGGTCTGGGGCAGGGTGGTCAGGCTGCGAATGCCGGTGAAGCTGCCCGACTTGATGAGGTGCTCGCGCTCGAGGTAGTTCACCAAGTAGCCTACGTAGGTCGGGATGTGGCTGATCAGGGCGACGGTCTGGCTGACCAGCATGGGCACGACCCAGGCGACGATTGCCAATAGCAGGACCAGCAAAAAGCCCAGCAGGACGCTGATGACCAGCAGGCGCGGGACCCGCCAGCGATACTCGAGGTGGCTGATCAGGGGGTTGAAGATGTAGGCCAGCAGCAGGCCGATCAGCACGGGGGTGAAGATCGACCGCAGGTAGTAGGTGAACAGCAGGATCGCCACGCCCAAGCCGATCCAGAAGGCATCCCGTACGAAGGCGAACTGCCAGAGGTGCAGTTCCGACAGCGTGCGCTGGGGCCAGACTGAGGGTCGAGGCTCCGCCTGCGGCCTGACGGGCTCCTGCGGTTTGCGTATCTCGGTGGACATAGGGTTATTGACCGGTGCTGGGTTTACGTTCGGTTCAAGTCCTGGTCTACTATCGAGTTCGTCGCGGCACAGACGGAAGAACAGGCCAGAAGACGCAGGAAACACGCCCCTTTGGCAACCACCGTGCGGCTGACGGTCTTTCCTTCGCCATGCCGGACTCCATAATGGTACGCCCATTGTATGAAGGATGTCTGATGACGCAATCCGGGACTGATCTGAAGGGCAAATGCATGGCGCTGCGGCGGTCGCTGCTGCGGTGGTTTGGCCGGGAGGCCCGGGACCTGCCTTGGCGGCGGACGCGGGACCCATACTACATCTGGCTGTCGGAGATCATGCTGCAGCAGACGCGGGTCGAGGCGGTGATCCCGTACTACGAGCGGTTCGTGAAGTCCTTCCCGACGGTGCAAGATCTGGCGGGGGCGAGCGAGGACGCGGTGCTCAAGGCGTGGGAGGGGCTGGGGTACTACAGCCGGGCGCGGAACCTGCACAAGGCCGCGAAGGTCATTATCCGAGAGCACGGCGGGGTGTTGCCAACGACGGCGGAGCAGTGGCGGCAGTTGCCGGGGATCGGGGCGTACACCGCTGGGGCAATCGCCAGTATTGCCGGGGGACTGGCGGAGCCGGCAGTGGACGGCAATGTGCTGCGGGTGCTGTCGCGGATCTTCGGGATTCGAGAGAGCATCGATGAGCCGGCGACGAAGGAGCGGATCTGGTCGATCGCGGCGACGCTGCTGCCGCGGAGACAGGCGGGGGCGTTCAACCAGGCGCTCATGGACCTGGGGGCACGGATCTGCATTCCTGGGCGGCCGCGGTGCATGGAGTGCCCGGTGAGCCGCTGGTGCGAGGCGTACCGGTTGGGGATCCAGGACACGTTGCCGGTCCGCCGGGCGAAAAAGGCGATCCCGCATTACGACATAGTGGTGGCGGCCATTCGGCGCGGCGGGCGGTACCTGATCGGGCGGCGGCCTGTGGGGGGCCTGCTGGGTGGGCTGTGGGAGTTCCCCGGGGGCAAGATCGAGCCGGGCGAGACGCACGAGCAGGCGCTGGTTCGCGAGGTGGAAGAGGAGACGGGGCTGGCGGTGCGGGTGGGCGAGGGAATCGCATTGGTCGAGCACGCGTATTCGCACTTTGCGGTCACGCTGCACGTGTACGCGTGCGAGGCGGCGGCTGGGCGGGCGGCGGCGCGGTTCCACGAGGCGCTGAAGTGGGTTCGGCGGGGCGAACTGGAGAAGTATGCGTTTCCGGCGGCGAACCGGCGGTTCCTGGGGAAGCTGCGGTGAGGGGGAGGGCAAGCGGCTGACTTCTGTCTCCTGGTCCGCCGCGTTGGTATCGAGGGATCCAAGGAATACATCTAGGGCGGGTGCAGCGGTTCGACGCTTTGCCGGTACATCTTTGAAGGATGGAATGGACCGTCATTGGAGGTCATGAAAGGGGATCACGACGGAGCCCCTGCGAATCCGCGCTTCGCGTTTCACGTTGAGGCCAGAGCCGCCGACGAGTACTATGATGCTTCGTACGGTGAGATCGGGCTGGTCTCGTTGAGCGAGACAGCACCTGCTCATTCGGGATCTCGCGCTGCGACGCGCCAGACAGGAAGTGGGCTGCCCGGGGGAACCCCACACGATGTTCCGTGGACATGCCCGCACTAACTAACTCACTCAGGAGGAATTCCATGTACATGTGGATGGCTTGGCTGTTCATCGTGGCGTTAACCGGGACTGAGAGCCCTGCCACGCTTCCTACGCAGTCCATGAGGTTCTTGACGTGGGATGAGCGTGCCAAGGAGCTGGGGCGCTCTGCTCGTGCTGAGTCCACGGGGCCTCTTATCACCGGCGTGAATGCAGTCCCGCTCATGCAGGAGCTGTTGCCGAAGGAAGACTGGAAGCCGCGCGAATGGGCCAGAGGCAGATTGGGTGCGTTGACTGCTTCCGGCGTGGATTACTTGTTCGTTCCCTCCGGCAACCCTGATGGCGCCGCCACACGTCCAGGCGGGCCTCCGCAGAATGCTTCCCTGCGTATCGCGGTATACCCCGACCGAGATACGGCCATCGTGGCATTGGGACGCGGCGTTCTGGCGGTAGCGATGGGACCTACCGGGATATCGGATCGCGTCGGTGATGTGGCCTACGTGTGGGG
>JANYLN010000167.1 GCA_025357795.1 Planctomycetota bacterium | reverse complement strand
CCTGGACCGTGGCGGCGTCAGAGATTTGTACGAACAGCGCAGCCGACACCATCGCACAAATCGCGCCATAACGAGACATGAGTAGGCCCCCTTGCTTTCTTGGCTCCCCGTTGTTGCGGGGAATCGTCACCGGACGAACGTCCGCGCGACAATGGACTATACGCCTCGTGATCGCGCCTGTGCAAGTTCTAGCGCGACAAGGCCCGTTTGTTGGCTGTTCTGTTTGCGCGTCGCGCGTCCTGCCAGGCGGAACTCAGCGGCGTTTGAGGTGCTTGTCGAGCCACGCCGTCACGCGTTCGTACAGGTCGACCACATGGTGCGGCTCGCTGATGGAGTGGCCCTCGCGCGGGTAGAGCACCAGGTCGCATGGGGTGCCGGTGGCCTTCAGGTGCCGGTAGTATTCGAAGGACTGTGTCGGGTGGACCCGTTCGTCGTTCAGGCCGGTGATCACCAGCGTGGGGGTGCGGACCTGGCCGACGAACGCCAGCGGCGACTGCCGCCACCAGTCATCCAACTGCTTGTATGGCTTGCCGCGCAGGTTGTATTCCATAAACGTAGGAACGTCCGTCGTGCCGTACATGCTGGTGTTGTTGATCACGGCACACTGCGCGACCGCGGCCTGGAATCGCTGCGTGTGGCCGATGATCCAGGCCGTGATGAAGCCGCCGTAGCTGCCGCCGTAGATCATCAACCGTTTGGGATCGGCGATGCCCTGTTCGATGCACCAGTCCACACCCGCCATGATGTCCTGCATCGGCCCGTCGCCCCAGTCGCCGAGGACCCGCTGGAGGAACTCGCGACCCCGGCCGCTGCTGCCGCGGAAGTTCGGCTGCAGGATCGCCCAGCCGCGCCGCAGGAACAGCTCGTGAGAGGGCTGGAAGCTATCGGACGTCTGGCCCTGCGGGCCGCCGTGCGGGATCAGCAGCAGGGGCCAGGGGCCTTTGCCTTTGGGTGTCTTGAGCATGGCCTCGATCCGCCAGCCATCGCAAGGGTAGGTGATCTTGCGCGCCGCGTGCAGGCGGACCTGGTGGAATATCTTGTTCACCTGGGTCAATGGGCCAGTGCCTCCCTTGCCAGCCGGCGCCGCGTAGATCTCGAGGGCGCGGCCGGAACGGGAGTGGACGAAATAAGCCCGCCCCTCGGGGCTGACGGTGTGGATCGCCACGACGCCCTTGGCCGGTGAAAGCGTGTGCATCTGAGGTCCGCGCCCCGCGCGCACGAGCGTGAGATTCACCGAGTCGTCCAGGATGAACTGCACCTGGCCGTTGGGCGTGAACTGGGCGGCGGTCTGCATGCAGTCCCGTTGCGGCAGAAGCCGCTTGGCCCCGCCCGTGCGATCGGTGAGCGAGACGACCCAGAGGCTCTGCCAGAAGGGATCGTCCCGTGTGTCGGCCGCGGCGATGACCAGCCGCTTGCCGTCGGGCGACCACGCCGGCTTGTCAACGTAAGAGACCCGACCGATCTGGCCGGCGGCCACACGCCGCTTGCCCGTGCGCAAGTTGAGCAGGACCAGCTTCGTGGTGAAGATCTTGCCGTCGAAGGTCGGGTCATCGCTGATGACGTAAGCGACCTGCCGGCCGTCCGGCGAGAGGGCGGCGACCGCGACGTCGAACCGGCCGCGAGTCAACCGTCTGGCCTTGCGCGATGCAAGGGCGTACCAGAACAGGTGCGAGTAGAGCCAGTCTTCCCCGTAGCGCCGGGCATCCTTCTTCTTGGATTCAGCCTCCTTCACTTCCTTGGCCTTGGGCTCCTTGACGCGTAGCAGCAGGGCTTGGCCATCGGGCGCGATCTCGAAGTCCTGGACCTCGCCCTCGATATCGGTGATCTGCTCGGGCTCGCCGGCAGCGGTGGAGATCCGCCAGACCTGCTTGCGATCGTTGCGGTCGGAGACGAAGGCCAGCGACTGCCCGTCGGGCCACCAGCGCGGCTGGGTGTTCTGGTGCTGGCCGCGAGTGACGCGCGTCGGCTCGGCCTTGTCGGCATCGGCCGCAATGAGGTAGACGTGCGAGTAGTACTTGCCCTCGTCGGGCGCCGGCTCCGCCATGGTGAAGGCCAGTTGCGTGTCATCGGGACTGACGCTGAGGTTGGCCGGCGTGCGGACCTGCCAGAGGTCCCTCGGTTCCATCGGGCGAGGCATGGATGTACTCCTGGATCGGGAAAATGGTGTGCGGCTGACGCAGGGTAATCTACCCGATGCCAGCCGCGGAGGGAATATTGCCGACAAGCCCCGCGGGGCGTGCCGAGGTGTCATCCAGGATGTGTCACACGATTAGAGCGGCCCGGCGAGGCTGCGGAACATCGTGTGGCACGAGTTGCAGGTGTTGATGATCTGGTTCATCGTCGACTGCGCCGCCGTCAACTCGTTGCGTTCGGCCTCCTGTTTGAGGATGACCGCCTCGTCATGCAGCCGCTGGGCCAGGCCCAGGAAGGCCTGCCGCTCGCCAGGGTCCATCTGGACGCCGGCGACGGCCTGAGGCAGGCGGTTGACCGCCACTTGGGCCATGCGGTCGGCCACACGGGCAACCTCGGCCATGTCCACGATGGGCCCGCCCCCGGTGTACAGCTGCATCCAGACCTGCTGGGATGCGTCGCGGTTGAGGTCCCGCATCGCCTGGCGGAGGTCCTGGGCATAGATGGCGTGCAGCACGGGCCGGGTCGTGGAGGCCATCACCGTCGCCCGCGACGTGGGCTGCGGCTTATTGCAGGAGGCTAGCGCCAGCAGACCCAGACCGATTCCCAGACAGCCCGCCAGCAACCCCAGCCGAGCGCGCATGAACATAGATATTCCTCCAAGATAATGTGGCGCAAGAAGAAAGACTGTCCGATTTTTCGCGCCCCGATCCCGGAAGTCAACTGCCAGGATGGCTGTAGGGCGCTCGCTAATCTTCGCGCTTGAGCTGGCGGCTCATCAGGTCGGTGATGGCCTGGCGGGCGCTCTTACCCTCGAAGAGGATGGCATGCACGGCCTCGGTAATGGGCATGTGAACGTTGTACTGGCGGGCTAGTTGGATCACCGCCTGGGTCGTGGGGATTCCCTCGACCACGGAGTTAGTCGAACCGACGACCTCCTGCAGCGTCGCGCCGCGGCCCATCTTCTCGCCGGCGGTGCGGTTGCGGCTGGCCGGGCTGATGCACGTGGTCACCAGATCGCCCAGGCCCGAGAGGCCCGCGAAGGTCTCTCGCTTGGCGCCCATGGCGATGCCCAGCCGGGCGATCTCCGCCAGGCCCCGGGTCAGCAGTGCCGCCTTGGCGTTGCAGCCGATGTCCAGGCCATCCACGCCGCCGGCCGCCAGGGCGATCACGTTCTTCATCGCCGCCGCCAGCTCCACGCCGATCACATCATCATTGGTATAGACGCGGAACCACGAGGTGCTGAAGACCTCCTGGGCCAGTTGGGCCAGTTCCAGGTCCTCGCAGGCGGCCGTCACGGTGGCGGGCAGCTTCTGGGCCAGTTCGGACGCGATGTTCGGCCCGGACAGGGCGACCACGGGCACATCGCCCAGCACGTCGCGGATGATCTGGGTCGGCCGCTGGAGCGTCTTGACCTCAATGCCCTTGGTGATGCTGACGATCGGCAGGGTCCGCGGGGCAACCGGCAGCAGCCGCGTCCAGACACTCCGCAGGTACTGGCAGGGCACCGCTGAGACGATCAAAAACGCGTCCCGAAAGGCGCAGGCGTCGTCGGCGGTGAACTCGACGGACTCCGGAAAGCGCGCGCCCGGCAGGTACTTGCGGTTCTCGCGGGTGCTGCGCAGCTGCTCAAGGTAGTCCGGGAAGGCCCCCCACATCCGCACGGGGTACCCCTTCTCGCAGGCCAGCAGCGCGCAGATCGTCGCCATCGCCCCATCACCAATGATCGTTACTGTCCGGCCCACGTTGCATCCTCCTGCCCTGGCAGACTTACCACGGGAGCCGACATAGTATATCGGGACGGCTGTCAGGCCAAGCGGTGTGGGGCCTGCCGGCTGGCCGGGACGGACATTTGACATCCGCAGGAAGAAACCCGCGTCCCGGTGGTGTGGCAGTGCCAGATCTGGCGGATCCTGTCGTTAGGCTAAAGGTCGGCGGTGCAGCCGCAGTGCGGCTCCGGCGGCCGGAGGAGCGGTATGGCCGGCAACACGATTCGGCTTGGCGCCATTGGCTTCGGCGGGTTCGCGCAGTTTGCCATCGAGCAGTTCCTCAAGGTCCCCGGCGTCGAGCTGGTCGGGCTGGCCGGCACGGAGCGCGAGGCCGCCTTCGAATATGCCCGGCAGCGCGGCATCCCGCCGCCCCAGCCGGTCGAGGATCTCGTCGCCCGCGACGACATCGACGTGGTCTATATCGCCACCCCACCCTTTCTGCACCACTGGCAGACCTTGGCGGCCCTTAAGGCCGGCAAGCACGTCATCTGCGAAAAGCCCCTGGCCATGAACCTCGCCCAAGCCGACGAGATGATCCAGGCGGCCCGGGCTTGCGGTTGCCTGCTGGTGGCCAACCTCATGCAGCGCTACAACCCGCTGGCCGAGGCCATCGGCCGGCTGATCCAGTCCAAGGTCCTCGGCGAGGTGCTGCACGGCTACTTCGAAAACTACGCCTCCGACGAGGGGCTGCCGCCCGACCACTGGTTCTGGAACCCGGACCTCTCCGGCGGGATTCTCATCGAGCACGCCGTGCACTTTTTTGACCTGGTGGGCAGTTGGCTGGGGCCCGGCACCGTCGCCGCCGCCCAGCGGACGATCCGCCCGACGACCCACGTGGAAGAACAGGTGCAGGTGACGGTTCGCTACGGCCAGACGGTGTTGTTCAACTATTACCATGGTTTCACCCAACCGGGGTTGATGGACCGCCAGGAACTGCGGCTGTTGTTCGAGCGCGGCGACCTGACCCTGTACGAGTGGGTACCGCGCTGGGGCCGCGTCCACGCCCTGGTCAGCGAGCGCCACGCCGCGCGGCTGGTCGAGATCCTGCCCGACGCGCATCTGGTGATGAACCGGCAAATTGACCTGGGCGAGAGCAAGCTGATGGCGCGGCACCGGATGATCCGGCCCGAGCGGATGGTTGCCCTCACGTTCGCCTGCAACCGCAACCAGCAGGACCTCTACGGGCAATGCCTGCAGGATATGCTGACCGACCAGCTGACCTGGCTGCACGACCGCTCACACCCGCGGGTGATCACCGAGCAGAACGCGCGGGATTCCTTAGCCTTGGCAGTGGAGGCGTCCCGCTTGGCGGATGCCGAACGACCCGATAACGGCTAACGGAGAAGACCCTGACCATGATCCTCAAACGCCTCTTCGAAAAATGCCTGCTGCGGCCCGCCGACCTCACACCGTCGCACGATTCGATGGAGATCCTGAGCACCTTCAACCCCGGCATCGCCGTGCTCGACGGCGAGGTCATTATCCTGGCTCGCGTCGCTGAACGACCGAAGGAGAAACGCCCCGGCTTTACCGCGCTGCCCCGCTGGGACCCCAAAGAGGGCATCGTGATCGATTGGGCCCTCGACGACACGCTCCACGTCATCGACCCGCGCGTCGTTGAGGTCAAGGCCAGCGGCACCAAGCGGCTGACCTTCGTGTCGTACCTGAAGGTGGTCCGCAGTCAGGACGGCCGATCGATCGACGCGGTCGACGGGGCGGTGATGGTCCCGGAAACCCCATACGAGGAGTACGGAGTGGAGGACCCGCGGATCACGCGGATCGGCGACACGTTCTACTTCACGTACGTAGCCGTCAGCCGGCACGGTGCGGCCACCGCCCTGGCCTCGACGCGCGACTTCCGCACGTTCTACCGTCACGGCATCATCTTCCCGCCCGAGAACAAGGACGTGCTGCTGTTTCCCGCGCGGCTCCAGGGGGACTATGTCGCCCTGCACCGGCCCAACCCCAACACATACTTCTCGACGCCCGAAATGTGGATCTCCCGCTCGCCCGACTTGATCCACTGGGGCCATCACCAGCAGTTCCTCGGCGGCGGGGCCGGCTGGCAGATCGGCCGGATCGGCGGCGGCACCCCGCCGGTCCTGTTCGCCGATGGCTGGCTGGAGATCTACCATGGCAACAACAAGGACCCCAAGCGCCCCGGTGTGGGCATCTACTCCGCCGGCGCGATCCTGATGGACCTCAACGAGCCGCGGAAGATCATCGCCCATACGCCCGGGCCGATCATGGTCCCCGAAGCCGACTTCGAGAAGGAAGGTTTCCTGGCGGAGATCGTCTTCCCGACAGGTATAGTGGATCTGGGGGAGACGATGCTGGTCTACTATGGGGCGGCCGACACCTACACTGGGGTCGTGGAATACTCCAAGGACGACCTGCGGAACAGCCTGCAGCGCTGAAGGGAGGATCGGCCCAAGAGCCCGGCCGTTATTCCTGATCGATCTCGATCGCCATATCGATGATCAGCGAGGAGTGCGTCAGTGCCCCGACGCTGATGCGTTCGACCCCGGTCTGGGCCGTAGCGTGGATGTTCGCCATATTGATCCCGCCGCTGGCTTCCAACTCGACCTTGCCCAGCAGGCCCGCCTTGTTGCGAACCTCGACGGCCTTGCACATCTGCTCGGTGGTGAAGTTGTCCAGCAGGATGATGTCGATGCCCTCGACCGGCAGCATCCGCTCGAGCATCAGCAGGTTGTCCGCCTCGATGCAGATGAACGTCGGCGGCGGATTCAGATGCCGCGCCCGGTCGATCAACTGCCGCAGAAAGTCCGGCAGATTCTCCGGGCTGACCACGGCCAGATGGTTGTCCTTGGCCAAAATTGCGTCATACAGGCCGATGCGGTGGTTGCAGCCCCCGCCGCAACGGACGGCGTACTTGTCCAAGTCTCGCCAACCCGGCAGTGTCTTGCGGGTGTCGTAAATGCGGGCGTCCGAGTCGGCAACCGCCTCGACAAACCGGTGTGTGGTCGTCGCCACGCCGCACAGCCGCTGCAGGAAGTTCAGGACGGTCCGCTCCGCTGTCAGGATCTGCTCGATCGGCCCGACGATCTTGGCGACAATCTGGCCCGGATGCAGCCGTTGGCTGTCCCGGATCAGAGACGTCCGGTTGAGTTTGACCTTGGGGGCCGTCCGTTCCAGTAAGCGGGGCAGGACTAGTTTCCCAGCGAAAACACCCTCGGCGCGGGCCTCGATGCGTGCCGTCACCAGGCCGGTCAGGCCGGCGCACTGCGTGGTGATGTCGCCCCGCTGATCCAGGTCGGCCGACAACGTCAGGTCGATCAGCGTATCAAGCGCCTTGAGGTCGATCTTCTCGGACGTTTCTTGAACGCTGCCGGGCATCGTTTGCCTACACTGACTTATAACAGGGGGATCACGCATACAAGCCCAGCATGCTACCGCTTTACAGATCCCTATTCAATAGGCTTGGCTGGCCGCCGCGTCCGCACGCCCAAGCTCTCGTCGTGCCGCACCTGGTCGATCAGCTCGCCGTGACGGATTCTTGCCTCGCTCCGCATCAGCACCAAGGCGCGCCGGACCTCGCCTTTCGTGCCCAATGCCCTGCGCAGGAATCCCTTACGCCAAAACCGCCCGCCCAGCCCCGCCGTCCGGATCGTCGGCATGAGCCTCTGCTTGACCAGTTCGGCAATCAGCGCCAGATCGGTAGTCGGACACTGGACCACCATATCCAGATCCTGCGGGCCTATATGGGCCGCCAACAGGCCGAATGGGTAGGCCTTGACGATGGACTTCAGGGCCGCCGCCACGTTTATGCGGGCCACGGGATCCAGTTCGGCGGGCTTGTCGGGTTTCTCCGGCCGCTCATCGCGGGCCGCGCGGCGCTGGCGCGGGCCCTTGCTCTGCGGATGCATCGCCCCGGGACCCTGTGTCCGCAACCGCATCAGCCAGCCTTCAGGTTCCTTACGTCTGCCGCCTGCCATACTCTGAATCCTCGCCGTCGTCGCGGCTACCTATCTTATGCTGGCGCAATGCTCTACCGTTTCATACGCTACGTTGTTGAAATCTAGGGTCCAGGCACGAGGAAGGCAAGGGAGGTAGACAAGCCTTACGCGCGCAACGCCATGGGCGGCAGTATTACGGGACTTCGCAGAAAATCAACCCGGATTGTCCTGACAAACCAGCGCGCGAGATGGACTGTCGTGCGCCTGCGACTGGACAATCCCAGTCTCGATCTCGTGGATCGCCGCCAGCACGCCCGTCTGCGGATCGCGGAGCAGGGCCCCCTTCATCAGAGACAGGTACTCCACCAGCGCACCGCGCAGGATCGGCTGGTTCTCGCTGACCGTGCAGCGGTGGTCCCAGACGTCCCAGACGATTAGCCCGACCGCGATGATCGGCCCGAGCATCTTGCCGCCGGCCTGCGCGGCGACCTTCGTGCCGGCCCGGGCCGCCACCCTGGCGATCTGCTTCTCCGCCGCGCTCGTTGCCAGGCGAGCCTCCACGCGAGCGGCCAGCTTCGCCAGCGCCCGCGTCAGCAGGACCGTCGCCCCCGTCGTCGAGCCAGCCACCGCCTTGAGGCTCAGCGGCACCGAGCGGTTGCCATCGACCCGCTGTGTACCCGCGGCGATGCCCTCCAGGTAGCGATCCCACTGTGCCGGCGAGATGCTGTAGTGCACCTGGATGTCACGCAAGACCCCGCGCAGGTCCGCCAGGTATAGGTCGACCGCCTGGCGCGTGATTTGCTCGAGCCGCAGCTGCGCGCTTTCGGGACGCAGCACGCGGTTGGCGAACTCGGCCTGGATATCCTGCATCATCCGCTCCGCCGGACTCGGCGTCGCGCCGTCGGTCACGTACCCGGCCAGCTGGTACTTCACCCCCTGCCAGCAAGCCTTCAGCCCGATCGCCTGCTGGTTCCAGTAGCCGAAGTACCACGGTAGGAAATCCTCGTCGATCCGGACGCACATCTGGCCGGTCCAGATGTCCAGTTCGCCCTGGGCGTACTGCTCGGCGTGCTGCCGCGCCTTCGCGGCCGCCTCGACGACCAATACATCGACCCGCGACCAGTCGATTGGCTCGGGAGCCGCCACCGTTAGCGGCGCAGCAGGAACCGCCTTGCCCGATGTGCCCGGCCCCAGGAACCGCCCCGCGCGGGACAGCAGCAGCCCGCTGGCGACCACAAGCACGATCAGCACGCCGCCCCGCATGAACAGCGACGTCGCCGCGCGCACGAAGTGACTCATTGCCGTCATCTGCCGCGCCGCACGCTCCAGCCGCTCGCCGTTTTCCGGACGTGGCGAGTTCAGTCCCTGATTCTCCGCCATGGTATGTCTCCGCCCCCTCCAGGCCAGGCGCACCGCTGCCTGTTCTAGAGCTTATACACGGCGTCGGCGGCCAGGACGCAGGATCTTTCAGGCGGAGTTATCACATGCAGGTAAGAGCCTGGCGGGTGCGGCTGGATCAGCGTCAGGCACAGGCAGAATGGCTCGGGCGGATGGCTCGCCAGGAACGCCAGCGCCGCCTCGAGAATCGACCGGTCATGGTCCGGGGCGAACTCCTCCGGCCGCCGACCGAAGTAGAACGTGTCGTGCAGGCGGTGGTCGTCGGGCCAGGGATTGGGCATGTTCTTCCAGGTCAGTGTCGCCCGGTGCGAGATGCTGTCGGGGCAGGCGTCGGGCGTAAGAAGGTCATTCTTGCCGATCATCTCGACATGATAGCCCGCCTGCTTGAGCGTCTTGAAGAGGTTGGGCTCCTCGCCGCGCAGCAGGTAGTACAGGCTGCGATAGCCGCGCGTGTGCGGGTAGAGCCCCGTGAACATGCTGCAGCGCGACGGCGTGCAGACGGTGTGCTGGACATAGCAGTTGGAGAAGCCCACGCCCTCCGCCGCCAGACGATCGAAATGCGGCGTCTGGACCAGCGGGTTGCCCATGCAGCCCAAAGCATCGGTCCGCAATTGATCTGTGACGAACAGTACGAGGTTCGGCGGACGGTTTCCCGGCATGGTCGCTCACTCCTCCAGCAGCCGGGCAATAGCTTATCGGATCGGATGCAAACGCGGAAGGGGACGCAGTCCCAGCGGACAAGGCACCCGCCGAGTCGCATCTCGATGGGTGCCTTGCGGTGTTTGCGAGTAGGAAAGCCGACCTGTCGCCGCGTCCGCCGCGGCGGCAGATGGCTACATGGGGTCCCAGCCGCCTTCTTCCTCCAGGCTCCTGGTGTCAGGGCTCCGGCTCTCGCGGCTGGCCTGGGGATTGACGGAACTCTCCGCCAGTTGCGACAGTTGCTTGTCGGTCTGCTTCTCCTCGTCGAGGGTCTCCTGAAGGATGCGGGCAATCCGCGGCTGGCCCAGCCGCTCGGCGAATGCGCGGAGCGTGCCGTAGCTGGCCATCTCGTAGTGCTCGACATGCTGGGCCGCGCCGATCAGGGCGGCGTCCCGAACCTCGGGCTTGCCCTTGGCACTGGCGAAGACCTCACCTTCGGCCAGGATGCCGGCTATGCCCTCGCACTTGGCCTCCTCAGGCACTTGGCCAAGTTGCTGGAAGACCTCCTCGAGGCGGGCCTTCTGGCGACGGCTCGTCTCCAGGCGCTGCTCGAAGACGCTCTTGAGCTGCGGGGAGTGCGCCGCATCGACCATCTCGGGCAGGGCGCCGATGATCTGGCTCTCCGCGTTGTAGAGGTCCTTGAGTTCCTCCACGAAGAGTGTCTCGAGACTGTCCAGTTCCATGTTCATCGCCTTGAGTCGCGACATCAGAGACATTACACGTTCCCCCTATCTATGCGATCTGCGCCGCACGTACTGTGGCGGCATCGTTCGCACAATCCACGACACTGCACAAGATGACCCCGACATGCGTTCCTGTGTACTTGATCGTTTCGACGCGGCGCGGCGATGTCAAGCTGCCCGCCGCGGCCACACCGGCGGCTTTGAGTCTCACGCATCCCGCGACAGCGCACCGTGCCGATGCGCCGCACGCGCGACGCGGCAAAGCGCCGTCGTCCAAGGTCCGTGGCATGCAATGCCCAACGCCGTCGCAATCTTCGTCCGCGACGGAGGCCGGCCCGAGTAGAAACAACACACCAGGCCTCCGTGGCCTCAGTTCGAAGTCCAGGCGTGGCGCCCGCGCCGTGCCTTTGTTTGACGAAGGACTGTTCGAGTTCCCGCTTCAGCGGGGCCGTGGCTGTAGTGGTCGTCGTCGCCATCCACGCGCCATCACTACCTCGCTCAATCGCACCGCGACCATCTCATGCCTTCGGGTTGACGAGTCTTCCCAGAAAGAGGATCGTGCCGGAGGGGTTGTGCCGGATCACGAACAGGAACGGATGATCCGCGCGGAAGGGCAGCGTCTGCCGTGCGCTTCTGAGCATGATGACCGCACTGCCGGCGGCGGCCTCGGTGCCCTCCTCGTTGACATCGACGACAGCCTTATGGATCACGCTGGTGATTTGCAGGCCGCCATCGTTGGTCATGCCGGAGAAATCGGCCTGGCCTGAGAAGGCATCGCGCATGCCCATGGCGACGAGCGGCTTGGCCAGTTCGTACGAGGTGTCCAGTTTGAACTTTGGCAAGAGGACTGACACCTGGCGGGGTTTGGCGGTATCCAACTGGGCCAAGTGACTTACCAGCGCATCGGGCTCCAGGGTCAGCAGGGCGCTGCTGATCGTTTCGGCTGGCTTGCCGGCGGCGGGGTCAGCCGATTCCGCCTTGCCCGGCAGCAGGACGATCATCGAGAGTTGCTTGCCGATGTAGGGCAGTTCCAGGACCTGGAAGGATTCGGTCTGCAGGTAACGGAACTGGCCGGACTGCCACATCATCGGCACCTGCACGGTGGTCTTGTCATCGACGCGGAAGGGCGCCTGCTTCGTCTGCTTGGGATCGAAGGGGCTGGCCCAGGTGCCCTTGAAGTAGATGGCGTTGGTCAGGACGAGGCCGCCGGGCCCTCGACCGTTGAGGGCACCCGCCGTGACGAGTTCCTCGATCATGTCATGGGTCTGTTGAGCGACCCAGGTGTTGATGTCCTTGGCGGCTTGCTGGGGATCGGCAGGGAGCGGATAGGCGCTGGCGCCGTAGATCTCCTGGACGAAACTGGTATACGCCGGCAGCAAGGGCTCGCCGACCCAGAGGGCATTGGCAACGTTGAGCCGGTAGCCGGCATCGGCGGGCGGAGTCGAGAGGGTACGCGTCAGGCGTCCGAGCGTGCGATGGGCGGCGACCTGGCCTGCTGGCAGGTGCAATACGTCGGCCATCTGGGCGGCGGTCTGGCCGCGGGCGCCCGCGTAGGTCATCGCCAGGGCCGACTCGAGGCTGAAGGGCGAGAAGAAGAGGTTGCCGGGCTGGCTGGTGAGGTGCGGATAGAGGGCCAGCCCGAAGGTGTTGCTGGCGCGGGCCGCCTGGTCGAGCGGCTGCGAAGCGGGGGCGGTCGTTGGCGACTGGCCGCAGACGGGCGCTGCCAGGACGCACAGTGCTGCTATGTACGGGACGGCCCGAGACGCGTTCATCCCTGATCCCCTTTCTGTAGCGTTGGTATGCGTATCCGCGTGATGGACATGCACGCGCAATTCTTGGCGGCCTGGATGCGGCCGGCAAGCCGGGCATCATCTGTGGCTGCCCGGCATCCGAAGCATTCGACGCCTTTGCTGGCCGCGTGGTTCCACGGGACCCGACGGAATCCTGAATAAAAATGCAGCAGGCAGCCGTCCCGTCGGGGACAGCGGCCTGGCGTATGCTTGGGGCAGTTGCGGCGCGGCAGTCTAGGCCCCGATCTCGACGAGTTGGATCTCGAAGACGAGGTCCTGCCCGGCCAGCGGGTGATTGGCGTCGAGGGTCGCGCTCTCTTCGGTGACTTCCGCGACGGTCACGATGATCTGGTGGCCGTCCTGGCTCATCCGCAATCGCTGGCCGACCTGCAGAGGAACATCCTCGGGGATCTCCTTGCGGTCGATGGCGATGACCATGTCGTCGCGCCGCGGACCGTAGGCCTGATCGACGGGGATGCTTTCGGTCTTGGAGTCGCCCGGGGCCATGCCGATCACGGCATTTTCAAAGCCGGGGATGACCTCCTGCTCGCCGATCGTGAACTCCAGCGGTTCACGCGTCTCCGAAGAGTCGAAGACCGAGCCGTCCGGGAGTTTGCCTGTGTAATGTACCTTCACGCGATCGCCGGCTTTTGCCGCTGCCATGACTGCCTCCTGCGGATGAAGTTGCTAAAAACAGCTTGCCCTAGTATAGGCCGCTCCGGCCGCCAAGATGCCCGCGCCAACCGGGAGGCAATCTGTGGATCAGACGCAGCCACGCCAACGTTACAGTAAAGCGGCGAGCCACTTATGTCCAACCGCGGTCATCGCCGCCTTGTGCCGCCCGTGCCACAAGAGGGAGAACCCCTCCCCCAACAAAACGCTCTCGCGCGAAGGCTCAGATCTCGTCAACCAGATTCCCGACGAACATGTTCATCGTGCGCTCCTTGCAACGTGGCAGAATCCCGGGACCTTGCCGCCGCTACCGCCCCCGCCGCATACCTTTCGGCCCTCGCCGCCCCTTCGAGCCCTTGCCGCGACGGCTCGTGCTGGCCTCCAGTGCATCCGCATCGACCCACTCCTGCCCGTCCGCCCCCACCAGCACCGGCGCGTCCTTGAGCTGCTGGATCTTGTCGCGCAGCCTCGCCGCCGCC
>JANYLN010000165.1 GCA_025357795.1 Planctomycetota bacterium | reverse complement strand
TGCCGCCGCCGGCCCTGCTGGTCCAGATCGCCCAGATTACCCAGGCGGATCTCGTTTGGCTTTTGACGGGCCAGGGCTCTGCCGAGGTGCTGACCGGCACGTCGGCCCTGCCGGGCCAGCAGGTGGTCAAGCGGGTCGCCGGGCTGCTGGAACAGCGTCCCGCTGCAGGCCGAGCCATGGCGGCGTTCATGGACCTGTTCGAAAGCATTCAGTCGGTCGAGCAGCGGCTGCAGCAGGATGTCCAGAAGGGCAGCCCCGCGCTGCGGCAGGCCCAATCATCCGGCCCGCATCCCGCCTGGAAGACCATGTTGCAGCCGGGCAGGCTGATCCCGGTGCTGGGCCGGGCTGCGGCCGCCAGCCCCCAGTTCTGGGCCAACATGATCGAGGGAGAGGGCCTGACCAACCAGTTGGACCGGGCCGTCAAGCGGTTGCAGGCGGGCAAGTGGGCGACCGCGCAGGCCGGCGCCGTCGGCCCGCGCAGTGTTCGCGGGGCGGTTGCCTTGGTGCAGCTGGTCGAGCCCACCAACCTGGGCGACCTGTCGATCCACGAGATGCTCGATTCGTCCTGGCTGGCCAAGCGCTGGCCGGGGTCGTTTGCCCTGCGGGTTGACGGCGAGTCGATGCTGCCGATACTCGAGTCCGATGACCTGGTCATCCTCTCGCCGAAGATCCCGGCCGTGGACGGTGAGCCGGCCGTGGTCCAGATGGCCGGGCAGATCGGTGTGACGTGCAAGATTTACCGCCAGACCGGCGACAAGATTCGCCTGATTCCCGCCAACCCGGCCTATCCCACGACCGTCCATGCGATTCGCGATGTGATCTGGGCCCTGCAGGTGCTGGCGCGGGTGCAGGCGGGAAAGACGGCCTGACCGCATGCCCGCGGCCCGCAGGATTCTTCCCGTCTCGCGTGCGAGGTTACCGAAATGCTTCGCGTTCGACGCCAAGCCGCCATCGGCGGTTGCCAGGTCTTGCCGCCTGGTGTTATCATCCAGGACTGATCCGAACTGATGACACTGCCTGGAGGAAATGTAGTGGAGAAGGTGATCATGCTGAGGCACGAGGGACTGCCGTTTCCGGCGATGTCGGACCTGGCGAAGCTGATCAAGAACGTCGCGGATTGGCCCAAGCCCGGCGTGGTCTTCAAGGACATCACCCCGCTGCTGCGTAACCCTGCGGCCCTGAGCCTGGCGGTCGAGTACATGGCCCAGCCCTACCGTGGCAAGCACATCGACGTGGTCGCCAGCGCCGAGTCTCGCGGGTTCATCTTTGGCGTGGCCGTCGCCCAGAACATCTCTGCCGGGTTTGTGCCGATCCGCAAGCCGGGTAAATTGCCCCGCGAAGTCCTGACCGCCGAGTATGCCCTGGAGTACGGCGTCGACAAGCTGCAGATCCATGCCGATGCCTTCAAGCCGGGCGACAGGGTCCTGCTGGTGGATGACGTGCTGGCCACCGGTGGCACGATGGGCGCCTGCTGCAAACTCGTCGAGGACCTCGGGGCGGAGGTTGCCGGCATTGCCGTGCTGATCGAACTGGGGTTCCTGCACGGCCGAAAAACCCTCGGCAAATACGACATCCACTCGGTGATTTACGTCGAGTAGAATCGGCGAACGAACCTTTTGCATACCCAAAGGACCCTGGCCGCGGCGAACGTGGCGGGGTCTTTTTGTGTAACGGCGAGAAGACGGCTGCTCAGGACGGCGGGGTAGGGGGCAGGGCCTTCGCCAGGGCGATCCAGCCCTCGACCGGCAGTTCTTCGGGCCGCTGTCGCCAGTCGATCGACACCGTGTCCTTGAGCGTGTCGGCCTGCTCCTCGTACGCCAGTTTGAGGTTATGCCAGAGCGTCTTGCGGCGGTGCAGGAACAGGCGATGCACCACCGCCGCGAGGTGCTTTGGATCGCCCGCCGCCGCCTTGTGCGCAGCGTCCGGCTCGATCTTGACGATGGCGGACTCGACGTCGGGGGCCGGCCAGAACGCCTGCCGGGGTACCTTTGCGACCCGCTTGACCTTCGCCAGGGCCTGCAGCACCACCGAGAGGGGGCCATAGTCGCTGGTTCGTGCCGGGGCCGCCATGCGGTCGGCGACTTCCCTTTGCACGGTAAAGCAGAGCGTCTTAACCTGCGGCACGTCCAGCAGCAGGTCCGCCACGATGGGGCAGGCGGCGTTGTAGGGCAGGTTTGCGCAGAGCACACATCGCCCGGTCGGCTGCGCCCGGAGCTTGTCCTGGAGCGTCTGAATCAGCTGCGGGTTGAGGCGGTTTTTCCCTTTGAGGGCATCCATGACCAGCAGTGTCACGTTGTCGTAGGGCGCCAGGTTCCGGCGGGCGACCTCGGCGATCTTCGGATCGATTTCGACACTGATCACCTGGGCCGCCAGTTCCGCCAGCATGCTGCTCAAGCTGCCCGTGCCCGGGCCGATCTCCAGCACGACGTCGTCGGGTCCGATCTCGGCTGCGTCGACCAGTTTTTGCATTAAGTTGCGGTCGATGAGGAAGTTCTGGCCGTGCTTGTGCTGGGGCCGCATCCCGGCCTGGGTCAGCGTGTCGCGGATCTCGTTTTGCGTTTGGAATGGCATGGCCGCTTTATACTATGCGGCCCCCGGCGGTGCCAGGGGGGCGGCCTTGGCCAAACCGGGCTGAGTTGCGGGGCTGGGCCGGTGCCTTCCCACCGAGAAGAAGGCGCTGTGCGCCCATAGCGGGCGGGGGGGAACGGCTAACAAGGTGACCCACGGCTGATTCTGGAGCCGGCGGGTCTGCCACCAACGGCGCCACCAAACAGGTCTGGGCCAGGCGAGCGCGGCGTGAAGCTGGGCTGGATGGGCGAGCTGGGCGGGAGCGACGAGGGGCATTCCGGACACGGTGCGGGTGCCACCAACGGCGCCACCAAACAGGTCTGGGCCACGCGGTGGCAGCGTGAAGCTGGGCTGGATGCGGGAGCTGAGCGGGAGCGGCTGAGGGGAATTCAGACAACGCGTG
>JANYLN010000136.1 GCA_025357795.1 Planctomycetota bacterium | reverse complement strand
CAGAAGTACCCACAGTCGGGATGGGTATCCATGTGGATCAGCTTCGCTTTCTTCCCGCCTTGTCTAATAAAGAACGGATAAGCCATCCTATGGTTGTCAGAGACTCCGAGCTTGCCTGACTCGAAGTAGAAGTTGACCTCTGTCCTGCCTGATGGCCCAAATATGTCAGCGTCACTGAAAAATCGCATCAATTCTGCGGCCATTGTGGACACCTCTGGCCCGAAGCAATAATGAGGCACGGCTGGCTCATCGCCAGCCGTGCCGTTTGGAACTTGTTTGCGACTGATCCGCGTGACGTTGTCAGACCGTGTTGGTCCTGCGTCAGACGGTCAGTGGCTTTCTACGTGCCTTCGTTGTAGCTGGCCAGGTACTGGGACTGCTCGTCGGTGAGGGTGTCGATCTTGATGCCCATGCTGGCGAGCTTGAGGGTGGAGACCTTCTGCTCGATCCACAGCGGGACGGGGTTGACGGCCTTCGGCAGGCTCTTGCCCATCTGGACGCAGTACGGGGCGCACAGGCCCTGCGTGGCGAAGCTCATGTCCATCACGCTGGCGGGGTGGCCCGTCGCGCAGGCGAGGTTGACGAGGCGGCCGTCGGCGAGGACGTAGATCCGCTTCTTGCCGACGATGTACTCATCGACGAGCGGGCGGACTTCCTTGTTGAGCTTGCTGGAGAGCTTCTTGAGCCCGGGCAGGTCGATCTCGACGTCGAAGTGGCCGCTGTTGCAGAGGACGGCGCTGTCCTTCATCTTCTTGAAGTGCTCGGGCCGCAGGACGTGCTTGTTGCCGGTGAGGGTGACGAACACGTCGCCCTCGGAGGCGGCCTGCGACATGGGCATGACGTCGAAGCCGTCCATGGTGGCTTCCAGGGCGCGGACGGCGTTGATCTCGGTGACGATGACGCGGGCGCCGGCGCCCTTGGCGCGCATCGCCACGCCGCGGCCGCACCAACCGTAGCCGACGACCACGAACTTCATACCGGCGAAGAGCTTGTTGGTTGACCGCAGGATGCCGTCGAGGGTGGACTGGCCCGTGCCGTAGCGGTTATCGAACAGGTGCTTGGTATCGGCGTCGTTGACGGCGATGACGGGGAACTTGAGTTTGCCGGCGGCTTCCATGGCGCGGAGGCGGATGACGCCGGTGGTGGTTTCTTCCATGCTGGCGATCACGCGGACGGCGGCCTCGCTGCGTTCGCTGTGCAGGAGGTTGACCAAGTCAGCGCCGTCATCCATCGTGATGTTTGGCTTGGCGTCGAGCACGGCATTGAGGTGGGAGTAGAACGTCTTCTTGTCCTCGCCGCGGCAGGCGTACACCGGGATTCCGAAGTGCTTGACCAAAGCGGCCGCGGTGTCGTCCTGGGTGCTCAGCGGGTTGGATGCGCACAGAAAGACGTCCGCGCCGCCGGCCTTGAGCGTGCGAACCAGGTTCGCCGTTTCGCTGGTGACGTGCAGGCACGCGCTGAGGGTCATGCCCTTGAGGGGCTTTTTCTTTTCGAATTCCTCGCGGATCTTGGCCAGCACCGGCATGTCGCGGTCGGCCCAGAGGATCCGATCCCGGCCTTCATTCGCCAGCGACAGGTCGGCTACATCATACTTTCTCGCCATCTTCATCTCCTCAATGGTGAGTTGCTCCGCAACTCAAACAGGACATTTTTCTTCAATGGACAACGCCCGGCGAGCCAGCCGCACCGCTGTCCCACGCACTGCGGGCGTTCAGAACGAAGCGTTGTATCAGATCACTGTCCTTTACGCCAGCGCTGCGTTCAATCCCGGATGATACATCCACCCCGTAGGGCTGCACTATCTGAACCGCCTGGATCACATTATCCACCGTAAGGCCGCCCGCCAGCAGGATCGGGGCCACCGGGCCGCACTGCCTGCGCATCGCCTCGGGGGTCAGCAGGTGCCAGGGCATCGGGGCCGAATCGCTTCTGGCAGCCGTCCGGGGCTTGTCCAGCAGGATGCCGCTGACGCCGGCCTGGGTCCAGCGGCAGAGATCCTCGTAGATCGACTCATCCCGGACCGCCAGGGCCTTGATCACCACCAGCGGGGCCAGGGCCTCGACGTACTCGATCGGCTCCTGGCCGTGCAGCTGCACCGTCCGTAGCCCCAGCGCGGAGGCGGTATCGAGGATCGTAAGGATCGTGGCGTCCAGGAAGACGCCCACCGGCGTGACCAACAGCGGCAGGCCCGCCAGGACCGCCCGGGCCTTTTTGATGTCCACGTAGCGGGGGGAGGCCCGCACGCAGATAAGCCCAATGGCGTTGGCGCCGGCCTGCCCGGCCGCCTGCGCATCCTCGGGGCGCGTGATCCCGCACACTTTGACCCGCAACATGCCTTCCTCGCGGTGCATCGCTACCATTGGTACTCGTACGTGGCTGACGATCCCGGTATTATACAGGGTCACGTACCGCCGTCATCCGATGTGGACGAATTGCGGGAGTAACAAAAACAGATGTCGCAGAACCTCTACATGGTTGAGGCGCAGCCGATTTCAGGCCTGGAGGCCGAGCTGCTGGCGGCCCTGGAGACGGGACAGCTCGCCCAAGGCAAGGTCTACGAGCAGGAGATGCAGCAGGCTATTGGTCGGGCGAAGCTGGACGGCCAGATCGTCCGCTGGGTCGAGGCTTGCCACTGCGCCAGTCCCTTAGCGGCCGAGCGCCAGGACCTCGACCAGTTCTTCATCATCCGGCGGGTCCAGGTGCTGGACGCGGGCGCATCTGGGCCTGACCTGCCCGGGGAGCCGCTGCTGGAGGGTCTGCGGGCGATCGTGGCGGCACGGCCGAAGTTCACCCCATACAGTCCGAAGGTCTAATGCGGATTACGAGATCATCCAGCACCGGGTGCAGGGGCCGGATGGTGAATGTTCCGCTGTGTACTTCGGGCGCCGCTGCAACGTGCTCGATCAGATCGCAAACGGCTCGCCGATCCGGCACTCCGGCCAGCAGCCACATGTCGTCCCCGCGCAGGCGCACCAGGGCCACCGAAGGGTCGTCGCGTCATCCACGAACAACCTGCTTTGGGGATGGAGCAGGGCGGCCTCGGCGTGAGCGCCGCCGAAGGGCACCTGCTCGTAGAGCGGAGCCACCTCGCCAAAACGGGCATACGGCAGCTGTACAGCCATTCGGCCGGACCTCAAAGCAAAAGGGGCAAGTCCACGCGGCTCGCCCCTTTTGAGTATATGGTTTTCGGCTGCGGTCGCTAGCGTTTGTTCCACAGGATGATGTCCTGGATGGTCAGGAAGGCAAACGCCCCCAGGATCATTGCCAGGCCGATCATCTGTGTGACCATCTGCACCCGCACGGAGAGCGGCTTGCCCTTGATCTTCTCAATCAACAGGAAGATGAAGTGCCCGCCGTCGACGATCGGGAAGGGCAGGAAGTTGACCACGGCGAAGTTGGCCGAGAGGAACGCCAGGAAGTAGATCAGCTGCGCCAGCCCGGACTCCGCGACCTGCGTGCCGATCCGTATGATGCCGACTGGACCGCTCAGGTGTTCCACGCCGATCTGCTGGCTGAAGAGCATCTGCTTGATCGTGATGTATGTGTTGATCAGGAAGTAGCCTGTCTTCTTGATGCCCCACCAGGTCGCCTCGATCGGGTTGCTGGTCTTGAGCAGGTCGCGCTCGGCGAAGGTGCTGAACGGTTCGACGTACCAGACGCGCATGAACCAGGGGTCCGTCAGGTCGGCGGTGACCGCGATGGTCTTCTTGTGGACCTGGCCGCCTATCAGGTACTCGATTTCGACCTGGTTGCCGATGTTTGCGGCCAGGGCGGCATGAATGCCGTCCCATGTGGCGACGCTGTACTCCTGGCGCTGCCCCTGCGCGCTGGGGGCCTCGAAGCTCTTCTTGCCGGCGATCGAAACGACAACGCTGTCAGGCCAGGACGTCAGGCCCAGTTCCGTCGTCAGGCTGCGGGGGATCGCCAACTCGCCCGTGCGGGCCTGGTTGCCTGCCAGAGCGGCCTCGAAGGCGATGGGTACCGTCTTGCCATTGTTCTGCTGCAGGATCTGGATCAGGTCGTACCAGTTCGACACCGGCATGCCCGCCAAGGCTGTGATGTGGTCGCCTTCCGTCAGGCCCGCCTTGCCGAACGGACTGTCCGCCAGAACCTTCGCCAGGATCAGGTTCTGCTCATCGATCTCGCCGCGGTAGAACACGCCGATTGCAGGCTTGCCGCTGCCGCTCCAGGTGAAGGGCTTTTCCGGCCGGACGAACAGCGGTTCGTCCAGCGGCCGGCCATCCCGGATGACCCTGACCCGCTGGTCGGTCTCGGGGTACTTCTGGATGTTGCCGGTGATCTGCTGCCAAGTCGGGTTGCGCAGGCCGTCCCACTCAGCGATCACGTCGCCTTCGTGCAAACCGGCCCGCTGCGCCGGGCTGCCGGCGCTGACATCGCCGATACGAACGCGGGGGGTTGCGCCCAGCAGGTTCTGGTTTTCCGCCGGCAGCAGAGTGATCTGGGCCCGCCGATCGACGGTGATCTCCTTGGTACTTCCGCCGGACAGCTTGCGCTTCACGGTGATTGGGACGGGCCTGCCCTGGGCGGCCGCGATCGCCATCTGCACCTTGTTGACGTCCTTGACCGGCTCGCCATTCAGGGCCACGATCTGGTCATTGGTTTGCAGTTGGTTCTCCGGGTTCGCGCCAACCCAGCCTGTATCCGCGATGGTTAGGCTCTGGGGGTTGCCGATGCCGATCTGGCGCAGCCGATCAACCGAGTTGTACTCCGGCTCGACCTCGACGGACCGGGTGCGGCCCTCGTTCTCGACCACCAGGCGCATTACATCGCCGGAGTCCGACAGCGTGATCCGCATCATCACGTCGGCCCACTCCTTGGTCGTATGGCCGTCGATCGAGAGGATCTTGTCTCCGGGCCGCAATCCCGCGCGAAACGCCGGGCGGTCCGGCAGGACCATGCCGACCTTCGCCGGGATCGCTTCCATGCCAACCATGAAGGCCACCATGAAGAAGATGGCCGCAAAGATCACGTTCATGACCACGCCGGCCGAGACGATCATCACCCGCTGGCCGACGGGCTTGTTGCTGTAGGACCGCGGGTCGGCCTTGACGACGAGTTCGCCGGTCTTGTCGACGACGAAGTCCTCCTGCCCGAGCATCTTGACATAACCACCAAGTGGTAAGGCATTTATGGCATATCGCGTCTCGCCGCGAGTAAAGCCAAACAGCTCCTTGCCGAATCCGATGGCGAATTTCTCGATCCGGACATCGCACCATTTGGCGACGAGAAAGTGCCCCAACTCGTGTACAAAGATGACCAGGGACAGCCCGATGAAGAACAGCCCGAAGGTCGCGATTTTGCCAATGGAAATCAGTGCCAGGGAGCTGGTGACGACTGCGAGTGTATCCGGTGCCAAAACGTGTTCTCCTGCAACTGTCCGATGTACGGTGTTGGCAGCATAAGCCCAATCCGCAACGTGGGTTGGGGCAAAGATCCTACGTATCCAGCCAAGCCGGGTTCATTAGACCGCTCGCCCGGCGCGGCAGCAGACGCCCAGCAACGCCGCAGTCTGCCGGCGGGCCCAGTTGTCCGCTTCCAGAAGGGACGCCAAGCTGTCCGCACTGCCGATCATATGCCTTTGGAGGACTTGTCGCACGGTCGGCACGATCTTACCGAACGGGATCTGTCCGTTCAGGAACGCATCCACCGCAACCTCATTAGAGGCATTGACCACAGCCCCGCTGGTCCCGCCCGTGCGGACAACCTCGTAACCCAGCTCGATCGCCGGGAACCGCTCGATGTCCGGTGGCTCGAAGTTCAACTGCCGCAAGGCATAAACGTCCAGAATCTTCGCCGGTCCGGCCAGGCGCTTCGGGTACGTCAATGCGTAGGATATCGGCACTCGCATGTCAGGTGACGACAATTGTGCCAGAAAAGAACCGTCCCGGAACTGTACGATCGAGTGGATGACCGACTCCGGATGGACCAGGACCAGTACCTGCTCGGTCCGCAGGCCAAACAGACGGCACGCCTCGACAATTTCCAGGGCCTTGTTCATCATCGTGGCGGAGTCAACCGTGATCTTCCGACCCATCTGCCAGGTCGGGTGGGCCAAGGCCTGCTCGACGGTCGCCTGATCCATCCGTTCGCGGGTCCACTGACGGAAGGGGCCACCGCTGGCGGTCAGGTAGACCTTGAGAATCTCATCCTTGCTGCCCCCGAGCATCGCCTGGAAGAGGGCACTATGCTCGCTGTCGATGGGGGTGATCTCGGTCCCGTGCCGGGCAGCCTCCGCCAGGATCAAGGGGCCCGCCACGACCAGGGGCTCCTTGTTGGCGATGGCGACCCGTTTGGCCCGCCGGACTGCCTCGAGGGTGGCCTTGAGCCCCGCCACGCCGACAATCGCGTTGACCACGATGTCCGCCTGGACCTTCCGAACGAGTTCGGCAGCGGAATCTGTCCCCGTGAACAACCCGCAGCCTGCCGGCAGGACATCGCATAGGCTCCGGCCGGGTTGGTCCGCGACCAGCGAGACGGCCTCCGGCCTGAACTGCCGGGCCTGCTCGGCCAGCAGCTGCCAGTTGATCCCAGCGGCCAGGCCCGCCACCTCGAACTGCTCGGGCAGGGCGGCGATCACTTCCAGCGTCGAACGGCCAATCGAGCCGGTCGAGCCCAGGATGACAACGCGTTGCTTGGTCATAAGGTCAGGCACTATATGAGGGGTGGGGTGGGGATTCAAGCCGAGGGAGGTTAGCGGTTAGTTGTTCGTGGTTAGTTGCTAAGGAGCGGTGGTGCGAATATAGGCGAGGCTCTGCCTCCGCTTGGCCGATGGTATATACAGCTCTATAATCGCACGCAGCCGCACCTGCGAGTACCGGAAGGTCCTCTACCATGGCGAATCTGCTGCAGACGAAAACCTTTGGTGTCGTTCAGGAAACAAGGCCGCTGCCCGACGGCCGGCCCATCGAGAAGACCTTTGTGACCCATCCTGGCGGCGTCGTGCTGCTGCCGCTGCTGGACGATCACACGATCCTGATGGTCCGTAACTACCGGCTGGTGCTGCAGGAATGGTTATGGGAACTCCCGGCCGGGACACTCGAGCCGCCGGAATCGCCCCGGGACTGCGCCGCCCGTGAGTTGCGGGAAGAGACGGGTTATGACGCAGCCAGCCTCGAACCGTTCCTGGAATTCCATACAGCCCCGGGCTTTTGCAACGAACGGCTGCGGGTCTTCGTGGCCAGGGGCCTGACGCATGTCGGCCAGGACCTGCGGAGTGACGAGTTCATGACGGTTGAAAAGGTGCCGCTGTCGGAGGCTGTTACCAAGGCCTGCCGCGGCGAGTTCAAGGACGCCAAGACGATCGCAACGCTGTGCGCTTGGGCACTGCGGACACGACAGGGGCAGCCATGAGTTGGCGTGACAGACCATATTCCAGCGGCGAATACGGCGGCTACGGCGGCGGCATGGGACTGGGTTTCCTCCGGCCGACCCCCGTGGTGCTGGGCATCATCGTTGCCTGCTTTGCGATCTTTGTGTTCGCCGCCTTCAGTCAGAGCCTGGAGAGGGCGGCGTACGAGGCCGGAGCCCTGTTTCTGCCGCCGGTCAAGCCGGCCTGGCAGGTCTGGCGATTCGTAACGTACCAGTACCTGCATGGCGGGGTCTGGCACATCTTCGGCAACATGCTGGGCGTGTTCTTCTTCGGGCCACCCCTGGAACGGCTGTGGGGCGGCCGGAAGTTCTTCCTGTTCTACACGGGCTGCGGGGTGGTTGCGGGTATTGCATTTGCGATCATGCAGATGCTGACGGGAGCAGGCTTCCTGGTCGGCGCCAGCGGCAGCGTATTGGGCCTGCTGGGAGCCTGCGCGGTGCTGTACCCGCACATGACGGTGATCCTGTTCATCTTCCCAGTGCCGATCCGGGTCTTCGCGGTGCTGATCACGGTGATCTACACGCTGACGATCCTGAGCGAGCGGAGACTGGCGGACTCCGCCCATCTGGCCGGCCTGGCCGCGGGTGCCGCCTACAGTTATGGCATGCGTCGTTGGCCGAACCTGCAGTTCCGCAAGCCTTCCGAAGGTACCTGGCAGCGGAAGATGCGGGAGATGGCCGAGGACGAGCAGAAGGTCGACCGCATCCTCGACAAGATCCGCAAGCACGGCATGGGCAGCCTCTCCTGGTGGGAGAAGCGGTTCCTGAAGAGGGCCTCCGAACGCCGACGGCAGTTTGATGAGCAGCAAAGCCGGCGATAGAACGGCAGGCATAACGAGGGACGAGCGCCTATTATTGGTGAAATATCCGGGAACACCGTAACTCCTTTGGCATAATCCCGAAGACGCCAGCAGAACAGGCAGCCGTTCCTCGAATGCTATTCTTATAGACATTACAGCCCCCTGCCCGCCCCGCCGACCGCACCTCCCGGCTGCGCCCTGACCGTTTCCTGAACCGTTCGACCATCGCCATTCCTGTCTTCTTGTCTCCGTTTCTCCCCGCATCCTTGTCTGGCGTGGTTGGCCACCTTGTCAGCTGTTCAGTGGCGCCGTTAGTGGCACCCGCCCCGTATCGGAATTCCCGCTCCCCGGTCCGCCACCACCCGCCCACAGTCAGCCCGGCACCACCTCGCGTTCGTCAAGTGGCGCCGGCCCACAGGGGCGGGCGGCTTGGGTGGCTTGACGATGTCGCTGGACGGCGGTTTGGAGGAGTTCTACGAGTTCTTGCGGTGCCGAGTTACCTCGGCTTCCAGTTTGGTGTTCCGCTTACGCAATGCCGCGACTTCCGCCTCCAACCTCTGCATCCGGCGATTCAGCTGCAGGATGATGGCAATCAGTTCGCGCCACGAAAACTGTTCGAGTTCCCGGGCCGTCATGCTCGTACTTATTGGACTGCCCGCCGGTGCGGGATCAACAAATCAGCATCAAAAACCCGTGAACGGCTACGTTTTTCCCCTAGCCATCGCTAGTCCCTTTCCTCTTGGCACCGCAGACCCTTCGTCGCGTTTCAGGGACGCCGCGTGCATTACCCCCACCAGTCCGGCTAACTGGCGGCCTATGCTCATCTAGAAGCGATATCACGCGGTCGCAGGAGCAGATACCGTCCGCTAAACGTCGCGAGTTGACTGGGGTTGGCTGTAACGCTATGCGCGGCATGAAACGCTGCCCCGGACGATGACTCTTGCGGCCCTATAATGAATTGAGTTCCAACGGACCAGCCGCCAGTGGGGGGGGGGACAGCCAGTGGCGCTGCGGAGCAGGGTAACCAGCTAGAGTG
This sequence comes from Planctomycetota bacterium, assembly GCA_025357795.1. Taxonomy (GTDB): domain Bacteria; phylum Planctomycetota; class Phycisphaerae; order UBA1845; family JANYLN01; genus JANYLN01. The sequence continues at coordinate 6,674 of JANYLN010000136.1, read as the reverse complement.
AACGTGGAGATACATAATGGTCACTATCTCGAAGGCCAAGCCATCGACCTTGAAGGAACTGCGTGAGAGCGGCTGGGTTTCCAAGACCGTCAAACGGGAAATCTATGACAATTTCATGTGCATGCTTCGTAGCGGGGAAGACCTCTTTCCTGGCATCATCGGCTACGAGAGCACCGTCATCCCCGAGATCAACATCGCTCTCATAGCCGGCCACGACATGCTGTTCCTCGGCGAGAAGGGCCAGGCCAAGAGCCGCCTCATGCGCCTGCTGGTCCGGTTCCTCGATCAGGAAATCCCCTATTTGGATATCCAGGGCTCGTCCGTGCACGAGGACCCATACAAGCCGATCACGGCCGGCGCCAGGCGTCTGCTGGAGAATACGCCTGAAGGCAAGATCCCCATCGCCTGGTGGCCTGCCGAGCAGCGCTACGCCGAGCGTCTCGCCCCCGGTACCAAGTTCGCGGACATCATCGGCGAGATCGACCCCGCCAAACTGGCCGGCGGCACCAGCATGTCTGCCGAAGAGGCCCTGCACTTCGGCCTGATCCCTCGTATGCACCGGGGCGTGTTCGCCATGAACGAACTGCCCGAACTGGATGAACTCGTCCAAGTCGGTCTGTTCAACATCCTCGAAGAGCGCGACGTCCAGATCCGAGGCTACCCGATCAAGTTCGACATCGATGTGCTGATCCTGTTCTCCGCCAACCCGGCAACCTACAACCGCAGCGGCAAGGTCATTCCCCAGCTCAAGGATCGCATTGGTTCGATCATCCACACGCACTATCCGCTCAGCCGGGACGCCGGCATCCAGATCATGGAACAGGAAGCCAAGGTCGACCCCAACGGCGACTTCCCTGTGCAGATCCCCTACTTCATGCGGGAGATCGTCGAGCAGATGAGCGTCGTCGCCCGCAAGAGCAAGTACATTGACCAGCAATCCGGCGTGTCGGCCCGTTTCAGTATCGCCAACTACCGCACCATGATCGCCTCCGCTCGCCAGCGGGCGGCTCGACTGGGCGAGAAGCCCACGGTCCCCCGCATCAGCGACCTCGGCCACTTCTACGCCTCCTCCCTGGGCAAACTCGAACTGGACATGATGGGTAGCCACCAGATGACCGAAAAGCAGGTCCTCGACTCCATCCAGGCCGAGGCCATAAAGACCGTCTTCGATGAGTACGTCGACAAGCATGGCCTCGACGAAATCGCCGAGATCTTCGGCAAGGGCGTCAAACTGGAAGTCGGCGACATGCTCCCCAGTTCGCATTATGCCTCGCGCATCAAGAGGGTCCCCCCCGTCTGGGAGAAGGCCTTCGAGGTCAACGCCGCGGAGAATGAGGCCGTCCGGGCCTCCTGTGTCGAATTCGTCCTGGCTGGTCTCTACGCCAACGATCGGATCAGCCGTTCGCAGCATCATGGCAGGATCACATATGAGTTCTAAAAAGAAGGGCCGCGACCCGCAGGCTCGCAAGATCGGCAAGCCCGGCTATGGCGGCGTCATCCATACGTACCAGAAATACGACCCGCTGAATTTTCCCAGCCCGACGGATCCTCCGCCGGACATGGTCAGCCCTGCCTTCGAGCAGATGCTCCAGTTCGGCAGCCTGCACCACCTGACGGAGGAGGAACTGGCCAAGGCGGTCCACCTCGATCCCAGCCAGATCCAGGGCCTTGGGCCCAGCCTTGAGTCGCTCATGCAGATGCTCCTGGAACGCAAGCGCAAGATCCTCGCCACCTACGAGACCGACCACGTCCAAGGGGAAGCCAAGGACCGCTTCCACGAGATGGCCGACCAGGCCCATCCGCCGCGCAATCTTAACCGCCGCTTCACCGAAGCAGTCGACGAGGAGCAACTACACGATCTCGAACGCCTCTGGTACCTCACCAACGACGAGCAGTCCCCCTTTGCCCGCGAACTTCTCAAACTGATGGACGCCCTCGGGGAAAAGTACCAGATCGATGAACTCGCCGCCAGGTACGAGTTCACAGGCCGCACGATCATGGACATCCCCAAGGCCCTCCAGGTCAAGGAGGAACTCCAAGCCATCGACACACTCCTCAAGCAGCTCGAAGAAGCCATGAAGACCGCCCAGATCGGTGTGATCGACATGGAGTTGCTCAAGGAGTTCGCTGAGCCCGGCGACATGGAACAGCTCGACGCCCTCCGCCAGTACATCGAGGATTACCTCAAGGAGGTGGCCGAGCGGCAAGGTCTCGAGAAAGTGGATGGCAGCTATCATTTGACACCCAAGGCCTTCCGCCTGTTCCAGTCCAAGCTGCTCCAGGAGATCTTCAACGACCTCGAAGCCGCCCGCTCGGGCCGCCACCAGGGCCCCATCATCGGCGAAGGTGCGATCGAGATGATGAAGACCAAGCCCTACGAGTTCGGCGACTCGATCGCCAACATGGACATCCCCGGCTCGATGATCAACGCCATGCTCCGCACCGGCGGGGCCGAACTGCCCGTTCGCATGAGGCCGGAGGACATCGAGATCCACAGCACCCGCAACAACCCCAAGTGCGCCACCGCCGTCGTTATGGACATGAGTGGCTCGATGCGATACGACGGGCAGTACATCAACGTCAAGCGCATGAGTCTCGCCCTGCACGGCCTGATCCGCACCGAGTTCCCCGGCGATTTCCTGCAGTTCGTCGAGATGTACACCTTCGCCAAGAGCCGCCACATCAGCGAGATCCCAACCCTGATGCCCAAGCCCGTGACGGTCCACGACCCGATCGTTCGGCTCAAGGCCGACATGGCCAACCCCGACATCACCGAGTTCCAGATTCCCCAGCACTTCACCAATATCCAGCACGGCCTGCAGATGGCCAGGCAGTTCCTGTCCATCCAGGATACACCCAACCGGCAGATCATCCTGATCACCGACGGACTGCCCACCGCCCACTACGAAGGGCAGTTCCTCTACATGCTCTACCCGCCGGACCCGCTCACCGAGTCCGCCACCATTCGGGAGGCCCAGTTGTGTGCCCGCAATAACATCACGATCAACATCTTCCTGTTGCAGAGCTGGAGCCAGACCAGCGAAGACGTGCAGTTCGCCTATCGCATGGCGGAAACCACCAAGGGCCGCGTCTTCTTCACCGGCGGCAAGGACCTGGACCGCTACGTCGTCTGGGACTACATCAAGCGTCGCAGGCTGTTTATTGGCTAGTGCCGCGACGAATCCGATAGCGCCGGCTGAGGTCGGAACTGCGGAATATGCGTTCCGGAGTCCCGACGTCAGCCGGCGTCGTTGTCTGTCCGCAGCAGCGGCTCGTCCGACGCCAGGCCATCCAGCCGTATGACCAGGGAGCCGCTTTGCAGACGCACACCCTGCGGGGTAACGACCTGTGCTTTCAGCTGGCTCCCGGCCGCCCGCAGCCCCCTGAATGGGTGCACCTCCCAAACCTGCATATAGGGCAGGGGCCCCTTGTATGTGTACACCGCCATAGGCCGCGGAATGATCCCGCCCGGCACGCATACCCAGTCTCTGAGCACCTCGACTGACAGGGCCTCCTCTTGCAGCACCGGCCGTACGAGCACATTCGCCTCGCTGTCGCCCCAGCCCAGTACCCGGCTGATCTCCGCCCACGGAAACTGCCGCGCACCTTTCCCCGTTAGCGTGCTGTCCGTCGCCTCGTGCAGCCGGGCGGACGCACCTGGCACATGCCGCGACCACGTCGCCAGCCCCTCTCGCCCAACTTCCATCGCCGGAGTATGAAACGCAAACCTCGCCTCCAGCCCCGCAAACGCCGCCGCCTGCATCGGTGCCGCCGTCTCCTGCCGCACCGTATCCACCACCGCGATCGTATTCTCCGCCTTGATCAGCACCACGAACCGTTGGATCACATAATCCAGGTACAGCCGGCTCTGGAGCCCGCAGGCGGCCACCGCCTCATCCTCGTGCCACAGCACCTCCCGAGTGTACCCATCGTTGTAGAACTGCTTGACCGCCTGCTGCATTCCAATCAGGTGTACGCTGCTGTGCCTCTGCGGCTGTTGCTCCCTTTGCCGGTACTCCCCCGCATACGACGCAAAGCCCGCATCGCTGATGAGCGTCCGTCCCAGTCCATACACCTCGACATGCAGCGCATCATAGTGCCCATGATTGCGCGGGTTCAGCCCCCACGTCTGCGCGCACAGCGCATCCAACCCCCGCCCGGCTCGCAGTGTGCAGAACTTGCTCTCTCCGTGGCCGCTCGCCATCGCCCGGCTCGCCAGGCACGCCTTCGGCATCGCCTTCCATTGTTCGTACACCTCCGGCTCCACGATCCACAGCCACTCCGGTGCGAGCCGATCATCCTGTAGACTCCCTGCCACCGCCCGCCAATCAGGCCGATCGAACACCGCCGCCCCCACCTGCAGCAACTCGTGCCCCAGGACATAGTGCTCGTGCGAACTGTCCGCGTACGATTCCCCCTGTACAGGGTGCGACCCGTCCGGCTTGAGCGTCCTGGCCGCCAGATCGAACATCGCCCGCAGCCGGCGCTCGTAATCCCCCGGCACATCGATCCCATGTGTCCTGCACAGCAAATACCACTTGCACGCCACGTATGTGTTGACGTGTTCGTAGCTGATCGACTCGCGGGTATACCCATCCTCCAGGCAGTTCGGCGGGCTCGTCATATCACCGAAGAACCGGTCGATGCCCAGTTGCAGATACTTGCGAGAGTCCTTGAACATTGGAAACGCCAGCCCCACTCCCGCTGCCGCGCGCACCCCATGCCGCGTATAGTTGTGGAAGAAATGGTCCTGCCAGCTTCGCCAGTGGTAGTCCGCCCCGCACGCCAGCGCCTTGAGGAACACCAGGTAGTCCTCATCCGCCAGGTGAGGCTGCAAGACAGGCAGCGCCAGCAGCCAGTTCTCCATGACATGGCTGGCCCATATGACGTCCATGCCCGTATAGCCCGCCATCCATCCCGCCCACGCCGGCTCGGAGTCATCAGGGCAGGGGGGCGCCTCCTGTACGAACGCCAGCATCAGCCCCGCGCACAGCCCCAGGTACCGCCGTTCGCCCGTCAGCGCAAATAGCCGGCTCGCCAGTACCATTGCCTGGTGCCGGCGTGCCAGGTTGTGCCTCAGAGGGCTCTCGTTGATCTGCCCATAGTCCTGCGCGTCGGGCTGCCACCGCCCACCCTCGTCGAACACCGTCCGCTCCAGCAGGTCCCGCGAATAGACGATGTCATCCGCGTAATCCGCCTGCCAGATCCGCAGGGTCTCCACCACCCTCGACGCAACCGTCAGGGTCCGCGGGGTGACCTGCCGGATCGCCCGGGCCGCCGCCAGTGCCCGATCTCTCGCTTGCGGTTGCTGCTGGATCCCCGCCAGCACCGGATGCCGCCAATCCAGCAACCCGCAAAACTCCTCGTCCGGCATGTTCCACTGCATAAGACTTTCCTTCCGGGCCACGCATGTCTGGAGCGGGTACCACGCCTGCGTTGTCGGCAGGCGTGCTAAGCCCTCATTTCCAGACCGGCAAATGACAACGCAATCTAGCAGAGTCCCCCGAAGCTGGCTATACTCGAAACCCTTGTGTTGGGCGAGACAACTTGTCGCGGATAACCGTGCTCCACCGGCGAGAGGCTTACATGATGCAGCCAGTCGACAACAGGCTTACCAGGCGGTTTGACGAGATCCTTCGGTCCGGCGGCAAGATCCTGCTGCCGTACGTCACGGCCTGCTACCCGTCCCGGGACGCCACTGCCGCGATCCTGCGCAAACTCGACCAGGTCGGCGTCGGCGCCGTCGAACTCGGGTTCCCCTTCAGCGACCCTGTCGCCGACGGCCCCGTGATTCAGACCTCCTTTGTCCGTGCGATCGACAAGGGCTTCCGCGTCGATCAGGCCTTCGAGGTCGTCGCCTCGGTCCGCCCGCAGGTCCGCGTGCCCATCATCGCGATGGTCTCCTACAGCGTGATCTACCGCTACGGCCTGGAACGCTTCGCCAGCAACGCCGCCAAGGCAGGCTATGATGCGATCCTCTCCCCGGATCTCTCGGTGGAAGAGTCCCAGCCGCTGCTCGACATGGCCGCAAAGTACAACCTTGTCGTGCCGATGCTGATCGCCCCAACCAGTCCCGCCGCCCGCCGCGACTCCATCGGCGCCAAATGCTCAGGCTTCATCTACTGCGTGGCCGTCGCCGGCACCACGGGCGAACGCGACGACTTGCCCGCCGAGTTGGCCGAGCAGGTCGCGGGCCTGCGCAGGTTCGGCAAGCCCCTGTGCGTCGGCTTCGGCGTCTCCAAGCCCAAGCATGTCGCCAAGGTCTGGCAGATCGCCGATGGTGCAATCGTCGGTTCCGCCATCGTCCGCCGGCTCAACGAGGCCGCCGACGCCAACCTCAGCCCCGAGCAGATCGCCGAGCAGATCGGCCAGCAGGTAGCTCAGTTGCTGCACCCCGACGTCGCTGCGGCAAACTGACCGCCAACCTCGCAAGAACAAAAAACAGCTCCCGGCACTACCAGCGGCCCTTTTTCCTCCGTGGTGCGTACCTGCGCCGTCGATGCGCGCATAGTCTTTCGAAAAACCTTGCAATGCTTGGCTCGATCTGCCTAGACTGGCACCAACCGGCCGTGCAGTGGCGCCAGAAAACAGTGTGAGTCTGATCCCCAGAGGGAAAGACCGATGCGTAAGTACGAAGTTCCGTGGTACCAGGCGGCGACTCTCCTGCTTCTCCT
>JANYLN010000133.1 GCA_025357795.1 Planctomycetota bacterium | reverse complement strand
CAATGGAAGAGGTGTACACGGCGCAGCAGCGGGAGCAGCTGGAAAAGCGGCTGGCGGATTTGGGGTACCTGGAGTAACGGGTCGGGGAACGGCGGCAACCACGGCAACGACTCGGTTCTTCGCTGCGCTCAGAATGACAGTTACGGCAATGGTAATGACCACTACAGCTACGGCCACGACAACGACAGCCACGGATTCACACAGCTAGAGCGTTTCCGATTATCTCTAGCGAGAGCGACAGCATGGTCCTGCAACAGCGCAGGACCAATGGCACCCAGCGCTCATGCCTGACGCCACACATAAACGGAATCCGATCTAGACACGGACAACAGCAACGGCCCCGCTGAAGCGGGAACTCGAACAGCCCTTCGTCGAAGATCCCTTTGACTACGCCACCCCGGGTGAAGCCGGTGCTTACGAACGGGGATGCGGGCACGGCAACGTGACTGTCTATTGGCAGAGGGGTTGGAGCTGCAACCTCGTGCCTCTATAGCCGTCCTCTGAAGCCGAGTTCTTCGGCGCCGAAGGAGACTGTTCGCAGTACGTGTTGCCAATGCTCGAACGTCTCGTCGAGCAGGATGCGTCCGGCGCGGTGGATGACGGGGTTCATGAGCCGTCGGCCGTCGACGAAGACGGCGGGGGTGGATCGCACGCCGAGGCCGGCACCGACGCAGGCGTCCTTCTGGATCTCGCGGAGCACATCGGGAGAGGTTCGCAGGTTGTTGAATGTGCTGGCGTCCAGGCCGATCAGGCGGGCGAAGGCCTCGTACGGCTGGCGCGGCAGCAGGGACTGATTCTCGAACAGCAGATTGCGCATGCGGACGAAGGCGTGCTGGCCGCCGAGTCGCCAGGCAGCCTCGGCGGCGGCGGCGGCCTGGCAGGCGTACTCATGGTCACGGACGTTGAGGTCTCGCCGGCTGGGGTTGCAGGCGGCGTTGAGCGGGAAATCCTTGTGGACGAAGCGGAATGATTCAGGCAGGCGTTCGAGGACGTGGCAGAGGGCCTCGTTGACTTCCGCGCAGGTCGAGCACTGGAAATCCTCAAAGATCACGACCGTGTGCCGGGCGTCGGGGGGGCCGTCGATCGGATCGGCGGGGCCGACGGGGATCTGCAGGGGCATGGTCAGATCGAATTGCTCGGTGAGGGTGCGGTCGAGTTTGCGGAGGGCCTTGTCCGCCTGTTTGGCGGCATCGACGGCCTGAACGTAGCGGATCTCGGCCAGGCCGATCGCGGCGCCGGCCAGCAAGGCGAACAGCGGCACCTGCCAAGGGGCCGGGAGGGTCGAGCCGTGCGATCCGCCGGCCAGCCAGAGAATCCACAGGCCCGGGACGAGCAAGAGGTGAGTTCCGTGGATCGTCAGGCACAGGCCGCACCAGGCTCGCAGTTTCGTGGACATGATGTATAGGAAGTACAGCGAGCCGAGCAGGCCAACCAACCCAAAGAGGGCGGGCACGATCCAGAGCTGGTGCCATGCGTCGGGCAGGCGACCGACGGCCAGCAGCCAGAGGGCGACGACCGTAAAGTGGGCCAGTCCGCCAGCGGCGACGGGCAGCGGCCAGGGCGAGAGGAAATGCAGCGTGGCGTAACGGCTGTTCAATACGGAGCGACAGGTGAACACGCCGGAGCAGGTCCAGTCGAGCAGGTCGGGCTTGCCCTTGCCCAGATGCATGCGGACGAGCACGAGACTGAGGAGCCAGTCCACGCTCGCCAGCATCACCAGGCACACACGCAGCCAGTTGAAAACATTGTCGGTCATAGCGACCCCCGGTCGTCTTGCGTTTCGGCACGTTGAGGCGCTTGTTGTTGTCCGGGTCGATAAGTCACGCGGTCGGAGCCCGGACTGGGACATCGTCGCCGCACGTCTGATCGGAGCGGGCACTCATCAGCTACACCAAATGGTAGAGGCCTTGTCGCGTCTTTTCGCTGTGGGTCGGACAGTTTCGCAGGAGGCAGACAAGCGGGCTGGCCGCGATGAAGTAGGCATCCGCCTGACGCCTCACGGGTGCGGCCGGCGCGGCAATCGTTTGCCGCAGATGCATCTTATCGCCGCCAGAACGGGCAAGGGCGGCAATGGGAGCGGCCGGTTGAGCGCGGGTCGGCGGAGGAAGTCTTCTATGTGTATGCATGCGGTGTGTCCCGAGCGTGGCACCAAGGTTTGCCGGGCGGCAGGATTAGGGGCGAAACAGTGGCAGGCGGTCAGGGGCGTGGCAACTGCGTGACAGCCATGTTACATTTCGCAGAAACAGCGGCGGGACGGTCCGCGACGTGGCTGCGACACGTACAGTGGGGCGACGGCGGTTCGGCGACGGCGAGGCAGGTTACGGGGCGCCGAGGCGTACGGCCGAGGGATCAGGGCTGGGCCGCCTGCGTGGCGGGGGATCGGCGGATGGTCCTTCGGGGCAGGCCCTTGAGCGGGTCGGCGGCGCGGGTCGCGGGGGCCTGGGCGGGGTGGGAGGCGGCGGAGGGTTCGGCTTGGGCCGGTTGGCTGGCGGTGGGCTGACTGGCGGCACGAGTCTCGGCGCGTTCGGTCCAGGTCAGGAGGTTCTTCCAATAGAGGATTGTTGCGGCGGTGTCCACGACGCGCTTGCGCTGCTGGTTGTCATACTTGTTCTTCCAGGGGGCCTCGATACGTCGGCCGTCGAGGAAGATGGCGGGGGTGGTGCGTACGCCAATCTTGGCACCTTCGGCAGCGACGCGGCGGATGTGGTCCATGATCCGCGGGTCGTTGCGCAGGCGATCGCATTCGGTGAGATCGAGACCGAGGTACTTGGCCAGTTGATCGTACTTGAGCGAGCGCAGGCGGTCGTGACCCTGATAGATCATGTCGTGGGCCTTCCAGAAGGCGTCGTTGCCACCGAGGCGGCGGGCGGCCTCGGCCGCGGCGGCCGCCGTGCAGCCTTGCTCGAAGGCGTCGAGTCCGCCGACGACAGGTCGGGCGGGGTTGCACTTGCTGCTGAGCGGGAAGTACTTGAACACGACGCGCATGGGCTGATCGAGATTTTTCTGGATCTGGGGGACGAGTGCAGCGAAGTCGGCGCAGTGGGGGCACTGGAAATCACCGAAGACGACGAGGGTATGGCGGGCCTCGGCCGGTCCGCTGACGGGGTCATCGGCATCGATGGGAATTTCGACGGGCTTGGCGCGAGCGAAGAGGAACTTGCGGTAATCGTCGTTGTTGGTGACGTTGTCGTACAGCATGGCGGCGGCCTGGAGCTGGTTCATGGCTTCCGCGGTCTGGGCGGAGCGGAGTTGCGCCAGGCCGATGGCGATGCCGACGAGCAGGGCCATGGCGGGGATCTTCCAGATCTGCGAGCGCATCGGCGCCGGGGGGGCTTCGCCTGGGAGCGGTTCTGATGAGCGCTGGCGAGTGCCGCCTGCGAGCCAAAGGACCCAGATGCCCATCGCGAGGGGCAGGTCGATCGCGTGGATCAGCAGGCACAGGCCGCACCAGGCGTGCAGGATCTTGCCCATGATGTAGACCATCGCGACGGAGCCGAGCAGACCGCCAAGTCCGAGAAGGGCGGGGATCACCCAGACGTGGTGCAGGGGGCGAGGCAGTCGGCCTACCAGCAGCAGCCAGGTGCCCAGCACCGTGAAATAGGCCATGCCGATGGCGCCGAGCGAAATCGGCAGATCGTACGGGGGCAGTTGGAGGGGTTTGGCGTAGGGGCTGGCGAGGACCTTGTTGCAGTCCATCGCGCCGTCGCAGGTCCAGGCCATGTAGTTGGGGAGTTTCTCGCCCTCGGACTTTTTCACGATCTGGCCGGAGACGAGCAGTCCGGCAACCGCCAAGGCCAGCAAGGTGATGCGCAACCAGTCGAATGTACGGTTGGACACGGCGTATGCTCCCGAATCAAGAGGTCAAGGTGTCCTCTGCGAGCGGCAGAACCCAGCGAGGGGTTGAGGCGCACCTGCGATTCACAGTGAGACGGTACTGCGGCGGCCGCGAGAAAGGGGGCATGGCCGCCGCCCAACGGTACGTCCTGCCTGTCAGGCTTGCTCGTCGCGGGTGTGGCCGGGCATTTCGGCGAGGCCGACGACCTGCCAGTAGGCCTTGCCGAAACGGGCGCCTGCGACCCAGGCGGCCAGGAGACTGACCAGCGGCCAGACGATGAAGCGGAGCCAGACGAGGGCCTGGATGCCGCTGGCTTCGGTATTGGCGGCGGCGGCGGCGACTTCCTTGTAAGTGAAGAAGAGCCAGGGGATGCGGTCGCCGACCTGGCCGAACGGCTCATTGATCAGGCTGCCCCAGGGGAACAGCAGGGCGACGGTGATGATCGACCAGTAGAAGGCGCTGATCATGGCGGCGAGGGCCGGCAGGCGGCCGATGAGGTTGACCTGGATGCCGATCATGGTCAGCACGATCAGGATGATGGCCGAGGCGAGGCCGACGAAGCCGGCGATGGGCAGGGCCAGTTTCATGATCGATTCCCACTTTTGTGGGGGCCAGAAGTTTTGGAGGGCGTTGGGGGCCGGCTGGGTGGCGGCGGATTCCTCATCGGGCCGGGCCGCGGCGGCTTGGGGATTTTCGCCAGCGGGCACTGCGCCGGGGAAGGCGGTGGCGGCGGGGGTGCGCACCTGGAGGACGTCGGCCCAGTTGGCGGTGGCGAAGAGGCCAGCCTGGACGAGGATTGCCAGGCTGATCAGGAAGACCAGCCAGGCGCGGCCACTGGCGAGCATCCCCATCGCCCGCAGGCAGGCGGACTGGGTGGTCTCGAGGGTGATCGAGGCGAGGTTCGGTTCGGTGTTGGCAGGCATATCTGGTACTCCTGGTATCTATTACCGCTATCTTGTACCCGAACGGGTGGCGTGGGGCAAAGGGCGTTCAGATGTCTTGGGGGTGCGTGCGAGACGGCTTGGCACCCCGCTGGCCGTAGACCTTCAG
>JANYLN010000092.1 GCA_025357795.1 Planctomycetota bacterium | reverse complement strand
GTCGGCGATGTTCCTGGGCACGATGGTGGTGCGCTATGGCTACGTCGCGCCGTTCTCGATGCTGATCATGCTGGTCGGGATAGTGATCTTAATAGGGGGCTGGCGGCTACTGTTGGTCTGTTGGTTCCCGATTTTCCTGTTGATCTTCGCAATCCCTTTGCCGAAACTGAGTTACTTCTACGCGACGCTGCCGCTACGCAAGATGGTGACGCTGTTGTCAACGGGGGCGCTCAACCTTTTACCGGACGTACAAGCCACGCCGCAGGGTACGGTGATCGAGTACATCCGCGGAAGCACAAGCGGCACGCTGAACGTGGAAGAGGCCTGCAGCGGAATGCGGCTGCTGATGGCGTTCCTGGCAATGGGCGCGATCATGGCCTACCTGATGCGGGAAAAGCCGGTTTGGCACCGGCTGGCACTCCTGGGGTTGTGCGTCCCGATCGCAATCTTCTGCAACTTCATCCGGGTGACCATCACCAGCGTCCTGCATGTCTATGGCTACAAAAGCCTTGCGATGGGCGGAGCCCACGCGGCGCTCGGGCTGGCGATGATGGTGGTGGCCCTGTCGCTGTTCTATCTGGCGAACTGGGCCCTGTCGAAGATGGTCGCCGAAGGGACTGAGTCGGACGAGCCGGCCGGGGGGCAGCCATGAGTGTGGCCGATCGCGCAGTTGTCACGCCGCAGCCGGCGGCGGTCCGCCGGGGCCTGCCGCCCTGGGTAGCCTTCGGGATCTGTGCCGGGCTCTTGGCCTCGCTGGCGGCCGCAGTGTTCGTGATGAGCCACTTGGTGGGTGGGTACCTGGACAAGGACCCGGTGGCGCTGCATAAGCCGCTCTCGCAGTTGGACAAGTCGAAACTCGCGCCGTACCACGTGCTTGACGCGATCATCCTGACCGACGAGATCGTCGAGGTGCTGGAGACCAAAGAGTACATCCAGTGGGTCCTGGAGGACCCGCGCCGCCCGGCAGGCGATCCGCTGCGCTACCCGGTGCTGTTCGTGACGTACTACACCGGCGGGCGAACGCAGGTGCCGCACACGCCGGACCGCTGCCACCTGGGTGCGGGCTGGCATGATAACGGCGCCACCAACATCTACTTTGAGATCCAGGGCCTGTACGGCAAGCCGCAGCCGGCGGAGACGCGGGTGTTGCAGTTTCAGAAGGCCGGGCTGATCGACCAGCAGAAGCGGGTCGTGGCCTACACCTTCTACGCCAACTGTACGCTGACGTCCAGCCGGGACAAAATCCGCGCGATGCTGGTCAGTCCGTGGGTGAAGAAGGCATTTTTCAGCAAGATCGAGGTCGCCTATGCCGGCAGCGAGACGGGGTTCTCGAATCCCGACCCGAAGAAGGCGGAGGAGGCGGCTGGGGAACTGCTGAAGACCGTGCTGCCGGTGCTGATGCAGGATCATTGGCCGCGCTACGAGGAGTTGCTGAGTTCGGCGGCAAGCCAGCCGTCGTAATTACGAGAGGTCCGATATGCCAAGACGTGTAAATAAGCCCGCGGTCGCCATTGTGACGGTGGCGGTGATGGCGATGAGCATTTTCGCGGGTGTCCTGCTGGTCAAGTCGATCCCCAGCGCAGACCCGCTGCCGATGGCCCGCAAGGCCGAAGCGGCGATCGCCAAGGGCGATTACCGTTTGGCAGTGCAGTGCTACCAGTACGCTTATCAGCGGTCGCAGGAGGCCAAGTGGCTGGTGAAGGCGGCGGACACGGCGCGGGACATGGGCGAGTCGAACGCGGCCTTTGCGCTGTGGCAGAAGGCAGTTCAGAAGGACCCCAACTGCCTGGAGGCGCGGCAGAACTCGCTGGCGTTCTGGATGGAACTGCTGGAGATGAAAGACTGGCGGCTGTCGACAGGGGAGGCCAACGACATCGCCGAGAACGCTGAGGTGCTGCTCAAGAGCCAGAAGGACGACTTCGTCGGGCGGTTCGCGAGGGGCGTGGCGTACATCAACCAGCGTGTCGAAAAGCCGCAGCTCGAGAGCAAGGGCCTGGATGACCTGAACAAGGCCCTCGAACTCAACCCGACGGACATGCGGGTACAGACAGTGCTGCGCAGCTACTGGCTGGCCAAGAACCAGCCGGAGAAGGCCGAGGCAATCTGCCAGGACATGATCAAGAAGATGCCGGAGGAGCCGACCGGCTACCTCGCGCTGGGGCAGTTGTGGCTGACGCAGGAGAAGATCGACCCGGCGGTCGAGCAGTTGAAAAAGGCCGTAAGCCTGGCAAAGGGCGCCCCGCAGCCGGCGGTGACCCTGGCGCAGGGATATGCCAGCAAGCGAGAGTTCGAGGCAGCTGACAAGCTGCTGGTCCAGACGATTCAGACGCACCCGGACTTCTATGACGCGTACCTGCAGCGGGCGATCCAACTGCAGATGGCCAATAAGCCAGGCGAGGCGCTGACGCTGGTGGAGGAGTGGCTGAAGCGTCCGGCGATCCTGGTGGGTTACAAGGCCAGCCGCAACCGGATGGAACGGCTGCAGATGTACCTGCAGGCGGCCTCGGCCGCGATCGCCGGTGCGGGCAGCAAGAGCGAGACCGATCCGGACAAGGAGCTGCTCAAGAAGGCGGAAACCTACGTCAAGGCGACGGAGAAGGAGGCCGGCCAGGCCACGCCGTTCACGGACCTGCTATGGGGCCGGATCCATCGGCTCAACGGCAGCATCGTCGAGGCCACCAAGTCGTTGGAAAAGGCCGACAAGGGCTTCAACCCCCCCAACCCGGACGTGCGGCTGCGGCTGGCGGAGGTATACCTGCTGCAGAAGGAGCTGGGCCTGGCCCAGAAGATGCTGGCGTCGGTGATCCAGTTGGCGCCGAAGTACGCCCGCGCGTACTACATGGCGGCGGTGGTGGCGGCGCAGCTGAACGACGTGACCGACGCAATGAACAAGATCGATACAGGCCTATCACTTGAGCCGGACAACCGCGAGATGCTGCAGCTGAAGGGTACGCTGCTGCAGGCGGTGGGAAAGCCCTATGCCGCGATCGAGGAAAAGCTGGGCAAGCCGACCTCGGCCAGTGAGCAACTGCAGCGGGCCACGCAGAAGATGGCCGACAAGAAGCCGCAGGAGGCCGAGGCGATCTACCGGGAGGTGCTGGCCAGCGACCCGACGAATCTGACGGCGCTGCGGATGCTGCTGGCGATGCTGCTGCAGAGCGACCGCGTCAAGGAGGCCCGGGAGGTCTATGAGGCCGCCCGCATCAAGGCCCCGGACAATCCCCAGGTTCGGCAGATGGAGCTGGCCTTTACCGGCGATATGACCCCCGAACAACGGGACCAGAAAATCCTCGAGGTGATCCGTAGCGAGACGGACGAGTACGCCCGCAACTCGCAGCTGTACGTCTTCTATGTGGGCCGGCAGAAGTTCGACGAGGCCCAGAAGATTGTTGACGAGATGGAGAAGACCAAGCCCGACGACGAGCGGGTGGTCTCGATGCAGTTCGGCCTGGCGCTTGTCAAGAAGGACTGGCCGCGGGCGCAGAAATGCGTGGAAGTGGCGGCCCGCAAGGACCTCGACGGCGCCGAGGGCGGGTTCTTCCGGGCGCGGCTGCTGGCCGCCAAGGGCGACCTTGTGAAGTGTCAGGACGAGCTGAACCTGGCGCTAGGGAAGTACCCGAGCTTCAGCGACGGTTGGATCCAGATGGCGGAAGTGTTCTACAAGCTCAACCGACTCGAGGATGCCCGCAAGGCGCTGACGCACGCCCTGGAACTCAACCCGACCAAGGGCGAGGGCTACAAGGGTCTGGCGCAGATCGCCATGGCGCAGGGCGATTCGGTTGCTTTCGAGCAGAACGTGCTGAAGGCTGCCCAGTACCTGTCGGACGACCCGTGGGTCAGCGACCAGTGGATGACTCTGAAGGAACAGAAGGACCCGAGGGGGGCCATCGAACTTCGCCGGAAGATGCTGGACGCCCGTCCCAACGACGTGACCAACATGGTGCGGCTGGCCCTGCTGCTGGAACGCGACGGGAAGTACGACGAGGCGACGAAACTGATCGAACGCGGCCAGAAGATCCTGCCGAAGGACGAGTCCCTGGCGTGGCTGGCGGCCAACTACTGGCAGCGGCGGGGCGACTCGGCCAAGGCGGAGAAGATACTGTTGGACCTGGCGGCGGCAGTCGATGACGACGCCAAGGCGCAGGTCAGCCAGTTGCTGGGGCGGCTCTACCAGACGCAAGGCCTGACGGAAAAGGCCGAGCAGACCTACGTCGTGGCGACCAAGCAGGCCCCACAGGTGCCCGGCCCGCAGGTGGAACTGGCGGCGTTCTACCGGGGCAGTGCCCGGATCGATGACGCTGTGAAGGCCTATCGGGCGGCGCTACAGGCCGAGAAGAAGACCAAGCAGGACGAGGCGACGATCCGCCAGCAACTGATCGAGATGCTCCTGCAGTCGCGCAAGCTGGACGAGGTCAGCAAGGAGATCGACGCGTACCACGTCGCGCTGCCGGACGATCCGATGTACCAGCTGCTGCGCGGCACGATGCTGATGCTGCAGGGCAAGACGGAGGAGGCGATCAACACGCTTAACGGCTACCTGCAGCGCGATCCGAACAACGCGCCGGCGAGGTTCCATCGCGGCTTGCTGTACATGGCAACCAACCGGCTGCGCGAGGCGATCGACGACCTCTCGCTGGCCAAGCAAGTCAGCCCCAACGGCTTCAACTTCGAGCACCGCACGGCGCTGGCCCAGGCGTACGAGGTCAACGGCGAGTCGCAGCGAGGCGTGACCGAACTGAACGAGATCCTTAGCAGCAACCCGCAGGCCCTGAATGTGGCCCGGCTGCTGGCGAACATGTATCAGCGGGCCGGCCGCAAGAGCGACATGGAGGTCCTGATCCGTAAGTACATGGTCGATGTGGCCCCGCAGGATCCGACATGGGCGCAGATGCTCGGTCAGTTCGGCGAGATGACCGGTGACTACTCCAAGGCTGTGGAAGGCTACCTGGCAGCAGCGAAGGTCAGCCAGTTCAGGCTCGACATGGTGGACGACCTGCTCCGCATGCAGATCTCGGCCAAGCGATATGACGACGCAATCAGCACCGTCAACAAGGTCATCCCCGAGGCCAGCCGGACCGGCGTGGTCAAGGCGCGCCTGGCACAGGCCTTGTTCCAGCAGGGCAGCCAGGACAAGGCCCGGCCACTGTTCATCGAAGCTGTGGCCGAGTCGAGCAAGGACTACGTGACCAGCCTTCTGGTGGCGCGGATCGCGTCAGACACGCTCGGCCAGCAGGCGGCGACGGAACTGCTCCAGCAGCGGATGACGGCCGAGCCCGAGAACCTGGTCATCAAGTACATGCTCGTCTCGATGCTGGGCGAGATGCAGCAGTGGGACCCGGCGGAGAAACTCAGCGCCGAAGCGTTGGCTGCGGCCAAGAGCGACGAGGACAAGGTGCTGATCCTGCGGCAGCGCGGGGGGCTGCTGTACCAGGCGGGCAAACACGAGGCGGCATCGAAGGCATACGAGGAGCAACTGAAGCTCTCGCCGAAGGACGGCGAGGCGATGAACAACGTTGCGTACATCCTGGCCGAGGACCTGAGTCGACCGGCGGAAGCGCTGCGGTATGCCAAGCGCGCGGTCGAGTTGCGGCCGCGGGACGCCAACGTGATCGACACGCTGGGCTGGGTGTACTACTTGGCCGGCGACCTGGACAGCGCGGTCGGGACGCTGGTGTCGGCGTTGCAGGTATCTCCGAACAACATTGCGGCTCGCTACCACGTGGCGATGGCCTATAAGAAGCAGGGCAAGATGGACCTGGCGAATCGCGAGCTGGCGGCGGCCCAGCAGGCGATCGAGAAGGCCCCCAAGGACCCGATCGCCGCGATGTTCCAGGATCGAGTGAAGAAGGAGTTGTCGGGCCTGTCTGGTGCCGCGGGCAAATAGGCTTGAGACGTTATAGAGGATACGCATATGACTACGCTTCCTGCTATGGTACGCGAACATACAGTAGTGGCGGCGCCAGTGGCGATCTCGGCCCAGCGCGGTGCGGTGGTCGCGGGCATCACGGCCGGGGACCTGCTGCGGGTCCTGCGCCAGCGGCTCGCCATGATCCTGATAATCTGGATCGCGGGCATCGCGCTGACAGCCGGGGCGACCTACGTCTGGCTGATCAACTGGCCCACCTACGCCGGCTATGCCTTGATTAACGTGGAGTCGACGAACATCGACAAGCCGTACGGCGAGATGTGGGAAAACCCGGTCTTCGTGAAAGACCAGGTCGACCGGGCCACACGCGACCAGGCGATGCTCGTCAAGAGCCTGCAGGTCCTGCAGGATACGAT
Source organism: Planctomycetota bacterium (assembly GCA_025357795.1). Taxonomy (GTDB): domain Bacteria; phylum Planctomycetota; class Phycisphaerae; order UBA1845; family JANYLN01; genus JANYLN01. The sequence continues at coordinate 887 of JANYLN010000092.1, read as the reverse complement.
CGAGGACAACCGGGTCCGCGAGACCTACTGGTGGAAGAGCCAGATGGAGCAGGATCCCACCGACGCGATGCTCTCGCTGCAGCAGGAACTGGGGGCGTCCCCGTTGCGCGACAGCAGCCTGGTCACGGTCAGCTTCTCCACCCGCAAGATCGACGACGCGCCGATCATCGTCAACGCGGTGGTCGAGCACTACTTCGAGCGGCTGAACAAAGGCCTGCGTGAACGGTTCAGTGAGGAACTCAAGCGGCTGCAGACCGAGGTCGAGGAGGCCCAGAAGCAGCTGCAGATCAAGACCAATGAGATCAGCCAGTACCACATCACCGAGGCGGTGACCCCCGGCATCCTAAACCAGATGACCGTGGTGACCGACACGCTCATGCGGCTCGGTGCGATGCGGACCGAGGCCAAGGCCAAGATGGAGGCGCTCAAGAGCCAGTTCGAAGCCTACCAGAAGAGTGGCATCGAGCAGGTACCGCTGACGCCGGAGATCCTCTCGATGGTCGAGGCTGACCCGCAGATCGCCAACCTCGAGATGCGCCGCATCCAGTTGGTCGAGGCCAAGCAGTCGTTGATGGAGCGTTTCGGCGATCAGCACCGCCAGGTCCGCGACACCGGCAACCGGATCCAGACGGTCGACCAGGAGGCCACGGCCAAACGGCTTGAGAAGATCAACCAACTCAAGCAGATGCAGATGGAACGCGTTCGGTTGGACATGCTGGCTTCGTTGGACCAGGTCAACCAGATCGACCAGGAGTACCGCGAGGCCGAGGCGGCTCAGACTGACATGGACCGCAAGCGGGCTCACCTCGACAACTTGATCGACGAACGCAAGCGGGCCGAGGAACGCATGGACAACTCCCGCAAGAAGCTCTACGACCTCAACTACG
>JANYLN010000026.1 GCA_025357795.1 Planctomycetota bacterium | reverse complement strand
GTCCGCTGCGATGCTGGTGCAGATCCTCCTGTCGGCCTGGAAAGACCAGTACCGGCAGGAGCAACAGGCCCAGCGTCAGGCGGAACAGGCCCGGTCGGCGACGGAAAAGCAGGAAAAGGCCCGACGTCGACAACGGCGGCGTCGAATCCAGGACGTGGCAGGGGGCGGCCGTCAGCATCGCCGGCAGATCGGCAAGATGTATGACCAGGCGGTCGGCCAAGGCTGGCGGGCGAAAGTCGAGTTCTGCCTGTCCGGGGTATACAAGCAGCCTCGCCGGCCGGGGCGTCCACCGAAGGCCCGTCTGACGCTGTCCGACGTATCGTCGGGCACTCCATTTCCCAATTCATTACCCTAATGCACGCCAGCACTGCACCCGGATTGCACCGTTGCAGCACGGTATCGCGTGGAAATTGCAGCCATTTGCGCCGCGTTGTCCTTACCAGGGGCAGATATGACGTGGACGCCAAGGTGGATGAGACCCCGCCGGACAGGCCCGGCAGAAGGCAAGATTCCACAGGAGTCGGAAAGAAGCGGGGTTTTGAACCACCCAGAGGCCGTAGAAGTGTCTTCGTCCAGCCCGCCAAGCTGTTTTTGGCAGGGGTTGCCCTTGGCCACGACGCCGGGGAACAGCCACAAGGGCCGGAGACATGGTTTCACAAGAAAATCTGCTGCCGCCAGAGCCAACATGTCGTGGTCCGGCACCTTTTCAGGCATGGCATCGCTGATCGTATGCCGGTACACGGTAGCTCAAGTCTCGTCGGATTCCATGTAACCAGACCAATGCAAAGACCCCAGGCTCGTTACCCTGGGCCTCTTCTGTTGCGTTCGGTCCCCTACCCCGCCATGGCCCCGATCCCGCGTCCGACGGACAACACGGCCGGCTGGCGGCAGTATCTCTGGTGGTAACGGTTACGCGAGTCCGGCTCGTATAGCTGCCCGCAGCGGCAGCACTTGCGTCGTCGGGTTCGGGTCATGGGCGGCTCCAAAACAGAGCGCCCATCTTGCCGTACGCACCGACGGTACCCCAGCAATCCCCAGCGCAAAGAAGATCCAGAAACAGCCGAAGAAGACAGGTTCACACAAAAAGGGGAAGAAGACCCAGCGGAAGAAGACCTCATTTTCAAACCAGCCGTCTTGGCGCAGTTTCAGAACGGCGTTGACAGGAGGCGCGAAATCAGAAGACTGACTGCCCGGTCTGTGGTAGCAATCCACAGGCAGGTTTCGCTGACTCCGGAGCGGTGCTGGGACTGGATGAGCCGGAACTGAGCCGCATCAGCGGCGAGGGATAGGGACCGAGACCCAGCTGAGCGCGGCCTGGCCAACTGCAGCGTAGACGTCTTGGGCAGAGGGCACGCCATGCCAGTCAGCAAAATCCCCCGACAGATTAGATGCGATGCTCCTGAACTTGACTGCATATGGACCAGTACCGCTTGAAGAGAATGGGTATTTGCTCGGGCTGAATGCGGTCTGCCCTGACCTCTTCGTCAGCGGCAGCCAAGACTTGGCTCAACGCCTCTTGCTGAGTGAGAGTCTCCCTATGATCGAGATGTCCGGAGGCCGCTAAGTTCTGGATAATCGACTCCAGGGCGCTGCTGCGGAAGCCCCTTGCCCGCTCATCCTCTCGCGTGCGCAGGGCGTCGACCAGCCTGGTGGCATCCCAATCCAGGTCTCGGGCCAAGTCCGTTACCCGATCCAGGAAACTGACACTCGCACCCGCCTCCGCGAGCACCTCCCGGCTCACAGGTCGGCCACGGCCAACCTGCCAGGCTTGGCAGACTGCGTCGACCACACATGCCCGCGACTGGTACCCTGCCTGGGCTTCCCTGGGCAGATAGGCATCCGCCCGCCCGTGATCCGCCAGGGACTTCAGCTGGCCGTACCTGTCGATGCCTGCGGCCAATAACCGATGGAGCTGGCAAGCATCCTCCGCCAGGTACGCCACATGAAGGCCCGCCGCTCCCATCCAAGGGTCAAAGGCGGGTGTATGCACCGCTTCGGCGTACTGGACCAGCGACAGGCTGCCCGGATCGGGCAGCTGCGTCTGACTGGCAGCAACATCGACCAATGGCATCGCTGCTGCCTGCTCCAGGCTTCGGATCTTCGCCAGATCGAGTACTTTGGCATCTGAGAAGCCCATCTCCCAGGCGGCCTGACGCCAGGCTTGGGCATCGGCCGGCTGACATGTGCAGTAGAAAATCTGCCAGCCTTCGCGAGCCATTGCCACCAGACATTCGGCCACAGCGCGGAACCGGACAGGGTCGGTACTGCTGAGTACCTCATCGAGAACGAATGGCGGCCGTGCCTGCGAGGTATCGGCAGCAAATGCGAGACGCACCGCCAGGAGCAACTGCATCCGCGTGCCGCGGGAGAGCTCATCCAACTCAAGCCCGCGGTTCTCCGTGTTGTCGAAGGCACGAAAGGTGGACGTGCTCCCGTCCCGTGTGCACCGCAGGTCGTAGCGGCCTCTCGTGAACGTGCTGAACCAGTCCCTGGCTTGCCGCAGCACGTGAGGCTGGCTTTGCACTTCAT
>JANYLN010000021.1 GCA_025357795.1 Planctomycetota bacterium | reverse complement strand
CCGAGGCGATCGCCGCGGCCATCATTCCGAACGTCCTCGCGAGCGGGGGCAGCACTGTCTCGGTGACGGAAGCCGGCACCGAGGCCACCGGTGGCGTGCAGAAAATCATCCCGGGCGCGTTCCTGTGCGGCTCGGTGCCGTACGGCCTGCTCATCGCGCGGGCCAAGGGCATCGACATACGCAAGGTCGGGTCGGGGAACATCGGCGCGACCAACGTGGGGCGGGTGCTGGGGCGCAAGTGGGGCTTGCTGGTGTTTGCCCTGGACGTTGCCAAGGGGGCGATCCCGACGGCGATCGCTGCGTGGGCGACGCATCGGTTTGGCCCGTCGCTGGGGCTGGTGCCTTCGGTGCAGACGCTGCTGGTGATTCTCGTGCAGGCGTGTTGTGTGTGTGGGCACAACTGGTCTATCTACCTGGGCTTCAAGGGTGGCAAGGGCGTGGCGACGTCGCTGGGGATTCTGGTGGGGTACTGGCCTTACCTGACGCTGCCGGGGCTGGTGGGTCTGGCGACGTGGGGGGTGGTGCTGCTGATCTGGCGGTACGTGTCGGCGGCCTCGATCGTGTCAGCGGCGATGTTCCCGCTCTATGTGATTGCCTTTGGGGTGTGGAAGGGCTGGCCTATCTCGACGACGGCGCTGCTGGCGGGGTTCTCGGCGACGATGGCCAGCCTGATCGTGATCCGGCACCGTGCCAACATCAAGCGGCTGCTGGCGGGGACGGAGCCGAAGATGGGGCAGAAGGCGGCGCAGGGCGGGGGCGATCCGTCGAACCGCGTCGAGGCGGCGTGAGGGGAGTTCTGTCTTATCCGGCTTATCCGGAGAGTGCATGGCCGCGGCCGACGCGGCCGAGACGTCCGGGCACAAGAGGCACATGAACTACAACGACAACGGCATGCTGCTGAGGTGGATACGGCAGCCACAACAACACATCTGACCTTTTCGCAATTCCGCTTATAATGGACGATCGGTCTGACGTGGGGCGGGCTTCGAGGCCTGGAGTATGAGGTCAGCGTATGTTGAAGTTCTATCTCGAGACGTTCGGTTGCCAGATGAACCAGCTCGACAGCGAGCTGGTCGATACGCTCCTGCGCGGGATCGAGTACGAGCGGGTGGACACGTGGGACGGGGCGGACCTCGTCCTGTTCAACACCTGCAGTGTGCGCGAGCACGCCGAGAGCAAGGTGTACAGCCGACTGGGGGTGTTGCGGCAGGTCAAGCTGAAGCGGCCCGGGATGATCATCGCGGTGATCGGCTGCATGGCGGAGCAGGAAGGCAAGACGATCGCGGAGCGGAACCGGCATGTGGATGTGATCTGTGGGCCGGGGCAGCTGCACCTGCTGGCGGGGCTGATCCAGCAGGCGGCGCAGTGGAAGAAGCGAGCGGTCGCGCTGACGGGCAAGTTTGCGTCGATGAGCACACCGCTGGAGGTAGCGGTGCCGTACGGGCGGGTGGAAGACCTGGACAGGGAGCGGACCTCCAGCGGCCAGACGAACGCGTTCCAGGCGTACGTGCGGATTACACGGGGGTGTAACAAGTTCTGCGCGTACTGCGTGGTGCCGCACACGCGGGGGCGGGAGGTGCATCGCTCGCCTGAGGAGATTCTGGTGGAGGCGAAACGGCTGGCGGAGGCGGGCGCGGTCGAGATGACGCTGCTGGGCCAGACGGTCAACCACTGGCAGCATGAGTACGGGGACGGCAGGCGGGTCGGCTTCGCGGAGCTGCTGAAGATGGTGCACGATGCCGTGCCGAGCGTACGGCGGCTGCGGTTCGTGACGAGCTACCCGCGGGACTTCACCGTCGAGACGCTACAGGTCATGGCGGAGAGCCCGCGGATCAGCCGGTACCTGCACATTCCCGCGCAGAGCGGTTCGGATGCGGTTCTGCAGCGAATGAACCGGGGGTATACGGCGGAGCAGTACCTCGGGTTGATCGAGCGGGCGAAGCAGATCGTGCCGGGGCTCCGGCTGGCGGGCGACATGATCGTGGGGTTCTGCGGGGAGACGGACGCGGATGCGGAGGCATCGCTGGAACTGATGCGGCGGGTGCGGTACATGAACTGCTACATGTTCAAGTACTCGCCGCGGGCGGGGACCACGGCGGCCAGGCAGTACGAGGATGACGTGCCCGAGGCGGTCAAGCAGGAGCGGCACGCGGCGATGTTCACGCTGCAGAACTCGATCTGCCTGGAGAACAACCGGGGGATGATCGGGCGGACCGTCGAGGTGCTGGTCGCGGGGCCGAGCAAGATGATGGGGCGGGCGGCGGATGTGAAGGCGCGGACGCGGGCGGTGGGCGAGTTGCAGCTGTCGGGGCGGACGGCGGGCGACCAAGTGGTGGTGTTCGACGGGCCGCTGGGGCTGGTGGGGCGATTCGTGCCGGTATTGGTGGAAGATGCAACGACGCTGACGCTGCATGGGACGGCGAGTCGCTGATCATTCCTTGCCGGGGACGGGCGAGCTGGAGAGGAACATCGCGGCGGCGAGGACGGCCAGGGCGGCGGCGGTCAGGCCGGAGCGGGTGGTCTTGTCGCAGAACATCTCGACCAGGGCGATCGTGCGGCCCGTGCCGATGTGGTGCACGCAGAGGGCCTGGGCCCGTTCGACGTACTTTTCGATGCGGCCTGGCTCGGCGGCGGACTTTGCAGCGGGCTGGCTGCCGGTGCGAGCCGGGGAGGGGCCGGTGTAGCCCGCCGGCTGTAAGTTCATGACGGTTTTCTGGGGAAGCGGCAGGGGGGCCTCGTCGGGCCGGCGGTAGCGCAGGTCGGAGATTGCGAGGAGGTCGAGGGCCTCGGGGTCGTTGTGGTAGGACTGGATGAAGTAATTGTTGCGGTCGACGCGTTTTTGCAGCTGGGCGACCTGCTGAGCGACCTGGTCGCGGACCTGGACGACCTGGCGGTACTCGACCCAGGAGGGGATGGTGGCGGCGAGGGCGAGCGTGGCTGTGCCCATCGCGGTGAGCCACCAGAACACGACGGTCGAGAAGAACCGGCTGACGGCGCCTTCCTCTTTGGGTTGTACCTGCTCGGGCATTGCACGATCCGCGATCAAACGTAACACGTGTCGGCGAGCCTTCCATGGCCCTATCTCGTTTATCGGCCGCTCGGGGGGAGATAGTTCAGCGATTGTCTCCTTCCAGCCTACGGGATGTATAGTTTATAGGGCGTGAGGCGGGGGTCAACAGTGAAAATGGGCAGCGAGTGCAGGGGATGCGGGGGATCGCATTTGGCAGGCTGAGGCTGGACTGGGGGTGGCCACTCAACCCGCGCACGACAACACAAGCGCTGTCGTAGCACTGGGCCGGGCGAGCGATACTGGGGGATTCTCAGCGCAGGGTGCCGTCGGGGTTGCGGTAGAAGACCCGCTTGGCCTTGCCTTCCTGGCGGGGCAGGCCGTTGATCGGGAAGATGTCGCCCTTGGGGGAGAAGCCCAGGGCTTCCTTGAGGGCCTTTTCGACGACGTAGCCTGTGACGGAGGGCTCGGCTTCGACGTTGATGCGGACGTCCATCACGCCGTCGGTGTTTTCGATGATGATCTGGTAGTTGCTGCCGGCGCCGGGGATGGCCATGAGGGCCTGTTCGACCTGCTTGGGGAAGAAGTTGACGCCCTTGACGATGATCATGTCGTCCACGCGACCCGTGATCGGGGCGATGCGGACGTGGGTCCGGCCGCAGGCGCATTTGTCGCGGGAGAGGATGCGGGTCAAGTCGCCTGTCCTGAAGCGGATCACGGGCAGGGCCTGGCGGGTGAACGAGGTGATCACCAGTTCGCCCATCTGGCCGTCCGGGGCGGGCTGGCCTATCTCCAGGTCGAGGACCTCGACGATGTAGTGGTCTTCCCAGATGTGGATGCCGGCATGGGCGCAGCAGTCAAGGCCCAGGGTGCCGACGCCGCCGGTCTCGGTCATACCGTAGATGTCGAAGACTTCGATGTTCAGGCCGGCGGCGATCTTCTTCTTCATCGAGTCGGAGAAGATCTCCGCGCCGAACATGCCGATCTTGAGGTCGGGCAGGGATTCCTTCTGCTCGGCCAGGACCTCCATGACGCGTACGCCGTAGGAGACGACGGCGGTGAGGATGCGGGTGCCGAAGTCTTTGGCGAGTTTGATCTGGCGAGGGGTGTTGCCCGCACCGGTGGGGATCACGAACAGGCCGGCCTGCTGGGCGCCGTGGTAGAAGCCGAAGCCGCCGTTGAAGAGGCCGAACGACGGGGTGATCTGCAGGACGTCGCCTGGCAGGGCGCCGGCCATGCGATAGCAGCGGGCCATGCACTGGCCCCACTGGTTGATATCGTCGCGGGTGTAGGGCATGACGATGGGGGTGCCGGTGGAACCGCTGGACATGTGCATCTCGACGATCTGCTTGCGATCGACGCAGCACAGAGCGAGGGGGTAGCCCGCGCGGAAGTCTTCCTTGCTCATCGTGGGCAGGTGTGGCAGGTCGTCGAGGCCCTTGAGATGGCAGGCGTCGATGCCGGCCCGGTCGAACTTTGCCTTGAAGGAGGCGTTGTTCTGGTAGACGTAGCGGACGATCTCCTTGAGTTTGGCGTTCTGCAGAGAACGGAGTTCGTCCAGCGAGGCCGTTTCCATCTTCTGGTTGTGGAAGCCGTACGTCATGCCTGGCTTCTCCCTTCCTCGAAGGCCCGGAGGTTGAGGTCTTTATGCTTGGGCGGCACGGACTGGGCAACGGCTTCGTGCCACGCCTCGATGGGCAGGTTCAGGCCGGTGGAGAGCGCGCCGAGGATCACGACGTTGCTGGCGCGGATGTTGCCGATCTTGCTGGCGATGATGGCGGCGTCGACGTAGATCAGGCGCGAGAAGATCGCCTTGAGGCGGTCGTGGGCGTCCATGGGGTAGACGGCTGCGCCGCTGGAGACGGTGACGGGGATGATCGCCTGGCTGGAGACGACGGCCAGGCCGTCCGGGGCCAGGTAGTGGGCGAAGCGGATGCCCTCGACCCGCTCCAAGGCGCCGAACACGCGAGCGGTGCCTTCGGCGACCAGGGGGCTGAAGACCTCCTTGCCGTAGCGGATCTGGGCGATAACGGAGCCGCCCCGCTGGGCCATGCCGTGGACCTCGTTGGTCTTGACCTGGTAGCCTGCGATCATGGCGGCGCGGGCGACGATCTCGCTGGCGAGCAGGATGCCCTGGCCTCCTACGCCGGCGAGGACTACGCTGGTGGTGGTACCGTTGGTCGAATTCATTACTTGACCTCCTCGGCGATGGCGATCGCGGCGAACTTGCAGACCTGGTGGCAGAGGCCGCATCCCGCACAGAGCGTCTCATTGATGCGCGGGGCCTGGCCGTCGCGCCCTTCCATCGCCGGGCAACCCAGTTTCAGGCAGAGCTTGCACTTCTTGCAGAGGTCTTCCTTGACGATGCGGCGCTTGCCTACGGGTTGCTTGATGTCGAGCGGGCAGGCGTAGCGGGAGATGATGAGGCTCGGCTCGCCTGCGTTCAATTCCTCGCCTAGGAGTTTGACGACCTTGTCGACCTCGTAGGGGTTGATCGTGTGGACCCGCTTGATGCCGCAGGCGCGGCCTATGTCCTCGATGTTGACGGCGATCGTGGGATCGCCCATGAGGGTGGCGCCCGAGCCGGGGTTGTCCTGGTGGCCGGTCATGGCGGTGGTGCGGTTGTCGACGACGATGAGGACGGCGGTGCCCTTGTTGTAGGCGATGTTGAGCAGGCCGGTGATGCCGCTATGGAAGAAGGTGGAGTCGCCGACGATGCCGACGACCTTGCGGGGTTCGCCCGCCTTGACCATGCCGTGGGCCATCGAGATGCCGCCACCCATGCAGAGGATCGTGTCCATGCGGGAGAGCGGGGCAAGGGCGCCGAGGCTGTAGCAGCCTATGTCGCCGGTGACGATGACGTCATACTTGCCGAGGGCGTGGAACACGCCGCGATGCGGGCAGCCTGGGCAGAGGACGGGGGGACGCCCGGGGAGGTCCTTGGACTGCGGGACGGGGACGACGGGCCGGGCGATCTCGCGGCCCTCCATCTTGGCGCGGCTGGCCTGGAGGCGCGGGGTGGAGAGTTCGCCGATATTGGGGATGAAGTTCTTGCCGTCGCAGCAGATGCCCAGGGCCCTGGTGTGCTCTTCGAGGATGTCCTCGAGTTCCTCGACGACGAGGACGCGCTTCACGCCGGCGGTGAACTGCTCGATCAGATTATCGGGGAACGGCCAGGACCAGCCCAGTTTGAGGACGCTGGCTTCGGGCCAGGTTTCGCGGACGTACTGGTAGGCGATGGAGTGGGTGATGATGCCCAGCGAGCGGTCTCGCCACTCGATGCGGTTGGCGGGGTGCGTGCAGGCCAGGTCGCGCATCCGGGCGAGTTTCTCTTCCAGGGCGACGCGCATCAGGCGGGCGTGGGCGGGGATCGGCACGAACCGCTGGGGGTTCTTCTCGAAGCCGACGGGGGCGCCTTCGGTGCGATTGCCCAGGGTGACCAGGGTTCGTGAGTGGCTGACGCGGGTGTTCGAGCGGAGGATCGCGGGGATGGCGAACTGCTCGGAGATCTCGATGGCGAACCGGATGAAGTCCTTGGCTTCCTGGGAGTCGGCGGGCTCGAAGAGCGGGACCTTGGCGAAGCGGGCGAAGTGGCGGGTGTCCTGCTCGTTCTGGCTGGAGTGCATGCCGGGATCGTCGGCGACGATGGCGACGAAGCCGCCCTTGATGCCCGTGTAGGCGAGGGTCATGAGCGGGTCGGCGGCGACGTTGAGGCCGACGTGCTTCATCGTGACGATGGAGCGGGCGCCGGCGATGGATGCACCGGCGGCGACCTCGAAGGCGACCTTCTCGTTGGGGGCCCACTGGCAGTAGATGACGTCCTTGAAGTGGACGACGTTTTCCAGGATCTCGGTTGAGGGTGTGCCGGGATAGCCACAGGCCATCTTGACGCCCGCCTCGTACGCTCCGCGGGCGATGGCTTCATTGCCGGAAAGCAGTTCGATCAAAACAGGTCCTCCGAATCGCAATTCTTACAGCTACGAGGGATTCATGCTACCTTGTATCTCGGTTTTGTTCAAGGCGTTATGGACCGGGGGAAATGGTCGGGCAGGCCTTGCGTAAGATGGGGCACGGGCGTAGGTTCGGGCGACAGGTAACAGGAACGACGGTTAGCGGTTAGCAGTCAGTGGTCAGCAGCAACGGCCGCAACGCACGGCAGCGGCGAGGGGTCGTGGTCGAAGGCACGAAAGACACGGCGCTGGCTAAAGGCGAAACTACGAACGGGATGCGAGCCAGTGGATTCCAATAGCGACAAGAGTGGTTCGGTGGTGGCGGTGAGGCCTGCGACGCTGGGGGGCCTCGCGCTGACGTTTTTGAAGATCGGGGCGATCGGGTTTGGCGGCTGGATGGCGATGATCGCTCTCATGGAGCAGGAGTACGTCCGCAAGCACCGCTACCTCGACGCGGACGAGTTCCTGCACGGGGTGGGGCTGAGCCAGCTGGTGGGGTCGTTCTCGGTGAACACGGCGATGTTCATCGGCTACCGGATGTTCGGGCCGGCAGGGCTGCTGGTGGCCTTTGCGTGTTTCCTGGCGCCGTCGGTGACGCTGATCCTGGCACTGTCGTGGGTGTACTTCACGTACCATACGATCCCGACGCTGCAGGGGGCGCTGGCGGGGATCGGACCGGTGATCATCGCGCTGGTCCTCCAGGCGGCCCTGTCGATGGCGGGAGA
>JANYLN010000335.1 GCA_025357795.1 Planctomycetota bacterium | reverse complement strand
GCGAAGCTGATCCACATGGATACCCATCCCGACTGTGGGTACTTCTGCAAAGAGGCTCGGGATGCTCTGGCTCAGATTGATGCAGCCATGGATCTTGATGTCTTCGTGCGTCACAGCTACTATAGCCCCCGAGCTTACGCCTTTGTGTGCCCAGTCTCATATGGGAACTGGATCACAGCCTTGTTTCGTACACACCCTCATATGATCGCCGAAGCTCGTTTGATCTGCTACGAGAAGGATATTCGCCTTATAAGGGACGAACTCCCCGCAGTCCGTCTGACGGCCGAACAAGAATTCTGGGATGTGGATAAGGCTGGTTCCGGCGAAACGTACTACAGCATCGACATTGACTACTACTTTGACGGACACAACGGATTTGCTTTCAGGCCAGAGCACAAAGATCCCTGCGAGCACTTCCGCAAATGCCTGCAGCATGCCTTGGTTGACACGTGTTCGCCTGTTTTTGTGGCACTCAGCCCAAGCTTCTGCGGTGGCTGGGACAGGACTATTCCTTTCGTCCATATCATTGATCACATCGCCGGCTCATCGCTGGCGGCTCAAGTGAAGGCGCGCATCCCATGATTTCTGGAACAACTGTGGGTACCTGAATTCATCTGCGTCACCTGGCAATCTTCCCAGGCAACCGCACCCCGATCCCCTCACACCGCCAGCGTCTGCTTGCCAATCACGATCAGCCTCCGCTTTACCGCCTTCTTCGGATCCGGCAGCGTATACTCGAAACTGTCGACCTCCTGCATCTTGTAGCGCTTCTGTATTTGGGCCGCCGCCTTGGCCTCCTCCGGCGTGAGATCCTCGGCGTGGTACGAAACGATGTAGCCGTCGGGCTTGACCAGGCGGGCTCCCTCACGGATGACCACCGACAGGTCGCCCATCGCCCGGGTCACCACCAGGTCGAACGGCGCCACCTTGCCGTGCCACTCCCGGGCCTGCGTCTGCTCCGCCATCAAATTGGCCAGGCCGATCTGCCCCGCCGCCTGCGCGATAAACCGGATCTTCTTTCCCGACGGATCGATCGCCGTGACCATCCAGTCAGGCCGGCAGATCGCCAGCGGCACCGACGGGTACCCTGCCCCGGTGCCCATATCCAGGACTCGCAAATCGGCCCGGCCAGGCAGCCGCGTGGCGACCCATGGCAGCACCGCCAGCGAATCCCCGACGAGCCTGACAGCGGCCTCGGCCGGGTCGGTCACACGGGTCAAGTTGAAATCTTCGTTGGCCAGCAGCACCAGGTTCAGGTGGTGATACATCCGGTCCACCTGGCGCGGCTCCAGGCCGATGCCCAGGGTTTGCGTCACCGTCTCCATCCAACGTCCAAAGATCTCGCGATCGCCAATATCCATTGCTCTTCCTGTCGCCTCCAGCCTGCCCCGTCGGCCTTGCAGACATCCGTCGGAATGCATAATCTACTTCATTCGGATTATATGAACCCGATCAGTTTACCCGGAGTCGCCTTGCTATGGCAGAGATACGACCGTTTGCAGCACTGCACTATAGCCTCCAGAAGTTCGGGCGCGACGTCTCCCGCCTGATCGCCCCGCCGTACGACGTGCTCAACGAGCAGCAACTCGCCCGCTACGCCGGCAACAGCGAGAGCAACATTGTCCACGTTGATCTACCGAACTTCCCCCCTGGCCAGGCGGGCCCCGACGCGGTCTACATGGCCGCCGATCGCAAACTGCAGGACTGGGTCCGCTCGCAGATGCTCGTCCAGGACGACTCCAAGCGGTTCTACGCCTACCGCCAGGACTTCGCGTTCGCCGGCCGGAAGTACAGCCGGCTCTGCATGTTCGCCGTCCTGCGACTGAGCGCCTTCGGCACCGGCCAGGTCTACCCGCACGAGCAGACCTTCGGAGGACCGATCGCCGATCGGCTCAAGCTCATGCAGGCAACCAGTTGCCAACTGAGTCCGATCTTCGGCCTGGTCCAGTTGCCGCTGAACGAGATGGTCGCCAAGGCCCCGGCCGACAAGGCCGCTGGTTGGCAGGCCGATCTCGACGGCGTGCATCATGAGGTTACCCCCATCACCGACGCCAAGGCCATCACGGACCTGTCCCAGACACTGTCAGCCGTGCCAGTCTACATCGCCGACGGCCACCACCGCTACAAGACCGCCCTGGCCTACCGCGACTGGCTCACTGAGCAGAAGGGCTCCTTGCCGGCCGATCACCCCGCCAACTTCGTTATGCTCGGCCTGATGGCGATGGAGGACCCCGGCAACCTCGTCCTGCCGACCCACCGCATCGTCGAAGGGCTCAGTGCGGCCCGCTTGGCGAAACTCCGCGAGGCGTCCAAGGCGATGCTCCAGTGGCGCAGCCTCGGTAAGGTCTCGCCCCAACAGGCCGAAACGCACCTCGCCGCGGAAAAGGGCAAGGCCTTCGTCTTCGTCACCACGGACCCCGCCGAGGCCTGGCTGGCGGTGCTGACCAAGGACGAACTCCCGGCCCAGTACGCCCCGGACCGCACGACCGCCTTCCGCAAACTCGCCCTGTCCAGCCTGCATAAGTGGCTGATCGAAAGCGTTCTGAACGCCGATGGCGGCGAACCGGTCAAGATCCGCTACACTCACGACACCGTCGAGGCGTGCGCAGCGATCACCACGGATACCTCGGCGATCCTGGTCCAGGCCTGCACGATGGGCGAACTCATGGCGGTCTGCGACGCAGCCGACACCATGCCGCAGAAGAGCACCTATTTCTACCCGAAACTGGGCACGGGGCTGGTGCTGCACCGCTTGAAGGTGTAAGGGCCGCGCCTATCAAGCGGCTCCCGGTCCTCGACGCCTCCGCTTCCGCCGGTAAAATGGCGGAGTGGGACGCGAGCCCTGTACGGCAACGAC
>JANYLN010000314.1 GCA_025357795.1 Planctomycetota bacterium | reverse complement strand
GGTATAGAGCTTAATCAACACGTCAAGGGCTGGGTCGAGAAGATGGCCCAGATGGTCAAGCCGGACCGGATTTACTGGTGCGACGGCAGCGAAGACGAGAAGAAACGTCTGACGGCGGAGGCGATCAAGGCCGGCGATTTTCAGGAGCTGAATCAGCAGAACATGCCGGGCTGCCTGTTCCACCGCAGCGCCCAGAACGACGTGGCTCGCACGGAGCATCTAACGTTCATCTGCACGCCGACGAAGGAAGAGGCGGGTCCGACGAACAACTGGATGGCCCCGGCGGAGGGCTATGCCAATCTGACCCGCATTTTCGACGGCTCGTACAAGGGCCGCACGATGTACGTCATCCCGTTTATCATGGGGCAGGTCGGCAGTCCGTTTTCGAAGGTGGCGGTGGAGGTGACCGACAGCCTGTATGTCGTGCTGTCCATGCGGATCATGACGCGGATGGGCGAGGCGGCCTGGAAGCAGTTGGGCGATAGCGACAACTTCACCCGGTGTCTGCACGGCAAGGCGGACCTGTCGATGGAGCGGCGGTACATCTGCCACTTCCCGCAGGACAACACGATCTGGTCGGTGGGGTCGGGGTATGGCGGCAATGCGCTGCTGGGTAAGAAGTGCCTGAGTTTGCGGATTGCTGGTTACCAGGGTCGCAAGGAAGGCTGGATGGCGGAGCACATGCTCATCGCGGGCATCCAGAATCCGCAAGGGGAGACTCGCTATATTGCCGCGGCGTTCCCGAGCGCCTGCGGCAAGACGAACCTGGCGATGTTGATCCCGCCGGCGGCGATGAAGGGCTGGAAGGTCTGGACGGTCGGGGATGATATCGCGTGGCTGCGGATCGGGCAGGACGGGCGGCTGTGGGCGGTCAATCCGGAGAACGGGTTCTTCGGCGTGGCGCCGGGCACGAACATGAAGTCCAACCCCAACGCGATGAAGAGCATCGCGCGGGATAGCTACTACACTAACGTCGCGCTCAAGGATGATGGCACGGTCTGGTGGGAAGGGCACGACGATCCGGCGCCGGCCCACGCGATCGACTGGAAGGGCCAGGACTGGACGCCGGACAAGAAGGAAGCGGCGGCGCATCCGAACAGCCGGTTCACCGTGCCGGCGGCCAATTGCCCCTCCATCGACCCGAAGTGGCAGGACCCGCAGGGGGTACCGATCGACGCGATCATTTTTGGTGGTCGGCGGCCGCGGATGGTGCCGTTGGTGTACGAGTCGTTGAGTTGGCAGCACGGGGTGTTCGTGGGCGCGACGATGGCGAGCGAGCGGACGGCGGCGCAGCTGGGCAAGCTGGGCGAGATCCGGCGGGACCCGATGGCGATGCTGCCCTTCTGCGGCTACGACATGGCGGAGTACTGGGCGCACTGGCTGGAGATGGGCAAGAAGATTCCGAAGCCGCCGAAGATCTTCAACGTGAACTGGTTCCGCCAGGACGCCAATGGCAAGTTCATGTGGCCTGGCTTCGGCGAGAACATGCGGGTGCTGGAGTGGATTCTGGGCCGGTGCGCGGGCGGGGCCAAGGCGGTCGAATCGCCGGTTGGGTACATGCCGACCCCGAGCGACATCAACACGCAGGGGCTGGACATCGACCCGGCGGTGATGAAGGACCTTCTTACCATCCATCCGGCGGACTGGCAGGCCGAGGTGGAGAACCAGGGCGAGTTTTTCGCGAAGTTCGGCAACATTCCGGCGGTGATCAAGGACGAGTACGAGGCGCTCAAGAAGCGGATGGGGATGTAGGACGACAGTGGCCAGCGGTTCGTTGCCGGTGGCCAGTGAACAACAAGACCAACGATATGGCCGGCCGCGGTTCCGCAAGGGATCGGGGCCGGCTCTGTTTTGGGGGCTGGCTGGCGTTTGGAGGGGTGGCGTGGACAATGATCCTGGGCCAATGGTTTTGGAGAAGCGACATTGTGCAGGGAGTTCCATCATCGCCCGGCGGAGGGCCCGGCGGACCTCGAGAAGGCTGGTGCCTTTTTGTCGGGGGTCTGGCGGAGCCGGGGGGGAGGTTTGCACGCTGCACGTCGGGGACCTGCACTGGCGGCTGGCGCGTAACGACGTGTACGGGCTGGAGGAGCGGCTGGAGTTGTGGGAAGAGCCGGCTGGGTGGTGTTGTTCGACCCGCCCGGTTGTTGCGATATGCTGATCCACCCGGACTTTCGCGGCGGGGCGCTGGAAGAGGATCAACTGGCGTGGGCGGAGCAGCAGGCACGGTTGTACTGCGGCCTGGCGGCTCGCCTGGCGGCGCTGGCGCCGGTCAGTGGGAACGGCCTGGCGATCGCGCTGTATGAGTCTTGCGGATGGCGGGTGGTCCTGACCGATCAGGACTATGCGCTCGACCTGGTGGAACGGGGATGATGTGCCGGGGGCGCTCTGTTACGTCCGCACCGTGCTGTTCCAGCGCGTTTTCGAATTATTCCTATACTACAACATAAACAACAACCGTACTTGGGTCGGCGCCCACCCAGGACTGAAAGTCCTGGGCTACGATCCATTGTCCCTATGGGACCGTTGAGGCCAACGGCATTCCGTGACGATGACGGAAGCACTCATGTCAGTTTTACTTTGTACGCTTGAGCACGACGATGCTGGCGGTCTTGTGCTGCGGCACGGTGATGACCAGGGCGTCGCCTGACTGTTGGGCCAGGGCGCTCTTGGCGGCCTGGATGGCTTCCTCTTCCTTCCACTTGTCGGGGTCGGGGGCAGTGGCGGTGGCGGGCTTGTCGCCGCGGTCGATCGAGGCGACCTGGCAGCCCTTGTAGTCGGCGGACCAGACCTCGGCGACGGTGTACTTGTCGGCGTCGGGGATGCGGACGGTGATCTTGACGTTCTTGCGGGGGGAGAGGTCGTCGAAGATGCTGCGGTCGTCGCTGACCATCGTGACGATGTAGTCCATGTTGGGCCGCTCGAAGATGTTGCCGCGAACCTCCTGGGGCAGTTCAATCGGATCGCCCTGGAGGACCCAGGTGCGGCCCTTGAGCAGTTTGAAGAGGTGCTCGTAGGCGGCGAGGGCCTGGACGGCCTGCTGGCGCTGCTGGGGGGTGAACTCCTTGCCCTGGAGTTCGCGCTGCGGGTCGAGGTCGTTGTAGATCATGCCGAGGCGGAGGCATTTCTTGAAGTCAGGCTCGGCGCGCATGACGATGCCACCGTCGAGGATGATGATCGGCTTGTAGAGGCCGTAGTACTGCATGGATTGGAGGCGGTCCTCGTCGGCGCCCTCGTCGGCCATGATGTAGTCGATGCCGCGCATCAGTTCGATGCCTTCGGGCTTGTTGGCGGAGAAGACCAGGCCCTTCTGGCGCATGAGCGGGTCGATCTTGTCCATCAGGCGCTGGAAGGCGAACTTCAGGCAGTAGGCGGGCTTGTTGTTGACCATGGTCAGGCCGTCATCGTGGGCGAAGTCGAGGTTGTAGTGGCGGCCGTAGACGTCGAAGAATACGCCATGGATGTTGGGGTAGGTGCTGAGCAGTTTCTGGAACTGTTCGAGGCAGTGCTTGCCGAAGGGCAGGGAGAGGTCGGCGTTCATGAGGTAGCAGTCGGTGAAGGCGGGGACGATCTTGCCGTCCTCGTCGCGGACGACCGACTCGGGGAATTCCTTGGAGACGTAGCCGATCTGGCCATCGATGGTGTTGTAGTAAATGTGTAGCGCGATGCCGTGTTTGGCGGTCAGGTCGATGAAGCGGCGGACGGAGTCGAAGGTCATGGGGCCGGACTCGTGATGGCCCTGCCAGGTGTCGGTCGGGTGGACGTAAAGGCCGTACCAGGGGAAGTGGCCGTGGAGTTCCATCCAGCCGACGCCGCGGGCGGCGCGGCCGGCCATGCGGGCGTCGGCGAGGGACTCGTCCTCGTTTTTGTCCCAGGGGGTGGTGATGGCGTAGACGCCTTCCTGGTTGCGGATCTTGGGATCGGGCTGGAACCAGGCACTATAGCGTTTGGCGTACCAGCCCATGGCGTCGCGCCACTGGCTCTTGTGCATGCTGATCAGCAGGCTGAAGCGGGTTTCCTTGCCGTCGCGCAGGGAGAGGTAGTCGTTGACGATCTTGAAGTGGGGCCGCTGCTGGATGGGGTACCGGGTGATCGAGTTGCCCAGGAAGAGGCTGTCTTCGTCGGCGCTGTTCATGAAGCGGACGCAGACGTTGGGGACGTCCGGGGGCATGGAGTAGCTGATGCAGTGGCTGCGGTCGAAGAGCGTCACCAGCGGAATGCAGGCGGTGCGGTGCTGGGGCTGGACGGCGCGGCCGTAGGAGAGGCCGTGGCGGATCTGGAAGGGCTCCTCCCAGCGGAGACGGACGACGGGGTCGCTCATGGGCGCCCAGAGGTTCATGTAGGGCAGGGGCAGCAGCCAGGTGAAGCGGATCTGGCGGTCGGGGCCGCTGGTCTTGCGGAGGTAGGCGTCGAATTGCAGACACGTCTCGTCCATATGGAAGTCAAGTCGGATGATGAAGCCGGCGTTGTCGAACTGCTTGTCGAGGATGAGTCGGCCACCGGCCTGGCCGTGGCGCCATTCGACGACCTTGGCGGTGCTGGGTGTGTCAAAATCGTCAAAGGTCTGGCCGCCAAGCATGTCCTTGACGCGAATCCCGCCAATCATGCCGAAGCGGGGGCTTTCGACTTGGCAGTAATCGCGATTGTTGGCGCGGTCGATCATCGAGCGGATCTGGCCGGTGGCTGGATCGATCCCGATCGAGAGAGTGGTGTTCGTCAGGAAAAACATGTCAGAACTCCTTGGCTGGGATGCGATTGCGGCTGCCGTTTCCTGGCCCTTTCCGCTTGCCTGCTCTGCTTATGCAGCACTGACCAGCAGTGAATGAGGTGCATACGAGTGCCAATCTTACCTTTCTGGGCGTCCTTCTCAATACATGCTTGCGCCCGTCCGGCCGAATGATGGACGATACGTAACATCGAAAACGCTGGTCGGTTATATCTTTCGCCGGCGCCAGCACGTACGCGTGCCTAAGCTATACCAGGATCGGCGGCGCGGCACCAGGGGTGTGGCGGTGTTGGGGCGGAATCGGCGGAGCGGCGCGTCTGAGGGGGGGCGGCAGATTTGTTCGGAAGGTGGAGAAAGGTCCCTTGGGGGGTCCGCTAATTTACCATAGAGGCTGATTCCAAAGGCACTTAGTTGCAGTGCCGCGATGGTAAGTTTATACTGGCTTCGCTGCAAGCGCGGGTGTGTGGACCCGATCGATGCGATCCGGCTGACGCGCCTGCAAAGAACCGTCCTCGGGTCAGAGAGAAGGAGTACCGGGCAAATGCACGGGATACGAATCTGGCACTTGGCCGCCCTGGCACTGAGTGTGCCGCTCCTGGCGGCGGCCGTTCCCTCCGGCTGTACCGGCGGATTGAACCCGAATTTCCGGAAGGCCCTTGGGCAGGATCCGGGCACGGGTATCCCCGTGCCGAAGGGCTATGTAGTGCTGGGTATTTTTGACGAGACCGGCTGGCCCGGGCGCTTGAATGTGAGCGTCACCGGCCACACCGGCTGGACGGAGAACTGGATCTTCCCAGTTGATCCGTCGCAGCCGCACGGGTACGCCTGGGAGTGCGATCTGCAGACGATCGACATCACCGACGGTGAGCTGGACGTGCCCGATGCCACTGGTGCGATTCAGCAGGAGACCATCTCGTACAATGGCGGCACGCTGGAGGGGATCAGTATTGGCCAGCCTCTGGAGTGCGGCACGCTGGTGAAGGTGCGGATCGTGACGATCACTATCAATGGGACGGCGCAGTACCACGCCTTCGTTGACATTATGAAGTAAGAGCGAGTTGCCTGGGAAGCTCCTGACCGGAGGCATAGACGATGAGAAGAAGTGATATGCTGCGAATCATGCTAGCCTTGTCTCTGGGTGCAGCCCTGACGTGGGGCGGGGTCGGTGCCGGCTGCAATCCGAACCTCGTCTCGTCCCTGGGCGGCACGGCGAGCCTGCCGACCGCGCCGGGCGCCAACCCGTACATCCTGGTGCGGTTCCAGAATCAGATCAAAGGTCCGCCGCAAAACAGCGGACAGACCGCGGCCAGCGGCGTTGATTTCCTGGCCACGTACCGCATGACGGGCGCCAAGTACTCGATCACGGGCGTTATGGGAGACGGGCTGGAGTACACGGCCGATTTCGGCGAGCTGGTCCCGTGCAACATGACGGTCATCACGCTCGGCGACGTGGACGACCTGACCGCCCCGGGCGCGTGGGTCGCTTACCATGGTACGCTCGACCCGGTGCTGCAGCCGCTGGCCCCGTTCGGCAAGCTCCTGCAGAACGGCGTGGACTTCCGCTGTGGCGACGTGCTGACATTCATCACCTATTTGATGCCCGAGAATTCCCGCAGCTACGGTGTGGACTACCAGGTTCAGAGCGGTGCGAGCGTCACCGGACCGTTCTCCGGGCCGGACACCTTCACGATGTTCACCGACGGGGTCAAGGCCTGGTAGGCCATCTTCCTGCCGTGATCTGTCGAATGATGGATCCCGTACTGGTGAGAATTCCCGAGGCGGCCGCTCAAGAGCGACCGCCTTTTTGTTGCGCTCAGCCGCTCTCCTATGCCTGGCAGAGGCCGTGGTACTTCACTTACCGCGTCCGGCTTGGCGTTGTCTAATCCTCGAAGCCAAACTCCTTGAGCCAACGGCGGGTTTCCTGTTCGGACAGGCCCTTCTGCTTGCCCTTGGATTCGGCTGATCTGGGCGTCTTGGGCTTCTGCAGCGCGGCGTTGATATGTATCAGTTTGAGGGCGAACTCCTGGCTGGTGACGGCCTTGCAGCGGCGGCGCTCGGCTGCCCGGCGGATCTCCTTGTCGGTGCTGACGACGGTGAGGAGCTTGGGGGCGGTGTCCTGGGCGATCCACTTGAGGATCACTGCGTCGGCTGTTTGCTGGCCGGCGTAGATGGCCTTCACGCCGGTCTGCTCGATCTGGGCGGCGAGCCCGGCCGGGGGAGCGGACCCGTCGAAGACGACGCGGACGAGCCCGCCCTGCTGGAGCAGGGGCTGGAGCATGCGGCAGAGCGATTCGCGGCCGAGGTCGGGTCCGGCATCGGCCAGGGCGGGCATCAGGTTGTTTCCGTCGATCAGGTACGGCATGTCCTTATCGTACGGAGCGGCGGGGTCCGCGGCAACGCGGGCCCCTGGCCAGCTGTTCATAACGGAAACAACTGACGAGGTGGTCGTTGACGAGGCCGGCGGCCCGCATGAAGGCGTAGCAGATCGTCGAGCCGACGAAGGTGAAGCCGCGTTTGCGCATGTCCTTGCTCATGCGATCAGTTCTCCCTCGAGGAAGCGTTGCCAAAGATCGGTTGTGATTGCCGTGGCGTCGCAGCGGAGGCCCTGGCGGCTGAAGTAGCGGCAGAGGCGGTCGATGTCGCGGGCGAGAAGCATATGGGCGTCGGGGTGCGTTTCGGCGTCGACGGCCCGGGGGAAATCGATGATGCGGATCCGGCCGTTCCAGTAGAGGACGTTGAAGGCGGAGAGGTCGGCGTGGATGCGCGAGTGCTGGAGGAAGAGCGTGACGTTGTGGAGGAGTGGTTCGAACGACTTGCGTTTCATGTTGTCCTCGTGTCTGCGCGGAGGCGCGTTGCTGATTGCGTGGCCACTCGGGGCGGTCCCGTTGTTGCGCCTTCCGGCCCGGCCGGTGTGCGGGACGGTCTGCTGACGGCGATCGCCAGCAGCACGCCGCCGTTGTCGTCCACGGCGATGGAGTGGACTTGCGTCGCGGCGCAGGTCTGGCAGCGGTGGACGACCGACCAGGCGTCGGCGTGCAGGGAGAGCGCTACCGGGGCCATACGGCCCAGGCAGGCGGCCTGTCGAGCGTCGTCGGCGGCGTGCAGGCTCCACAGGCAGTGCGGGCAGTGGCTGCGCAGCCGGGCGCCCGGCGCGACGGCGGAGACTTCGCGACCGCAGTGCTTGCAGATAAAGGTGTTGTCCCGGGTCTGGCCCGGCGTGTTGTTGAAAATGTGCTTCACGAATTTACCCAACTTCCAATGCGAACGGAGTCCGATCATTTCCTGCATCCAGGCCTTCTGCACATCGTAGAGCAGGGCTATCTGGCCGCCTGTGATCTCATTCCACATCGCTGTAGTGTTCCAAAGAGGGCGCAGAATTTCCCCGGACGGCTTACAGGGGGGGGGCTGCACCGCAAATGCCAAGCTGCTGATCTGTCAAGTTACGCGGCTACTCCAGGACTTCCTGGAGATGCGCCACGTCAATCGCTCCTCGTTGATTCCTGCCCATGCAAAGAGGGTCACCGAGCCGACAAGGGTGGCGCCGGGTCCGCGGGCATTGCAGATAGAATTGCCGGTGGCAAAACAGGGAATGGCCGCGAACATGCGCATCACGCTCACGGCACGGGGGAGGCCGAAAAGTGGAAACAGAATCGGCCTGTCCCGAGAGGGAGGCCGGTTTCGTTTACATCAAGCTGGAGCAGTGTGAGGCTACTGCTTGCGCTTGGGCCTGGACCTGTCCGGGGCGTGACTGGCTAAGTTGATGCATCTTTCCTCGGTTCATCGCACGCCTCCTTTCAGTGATGGGTGAAGATGATCGATACTTGCACTATTGCATCAGTATACATCGAGACGCGACGCGGTCAAGAACAATTTCCGCCGGCGCGTTGTGTATTTTCTATGGGCCAGGGTGGGCGCGAATCTTAAGTGGCAGGATTGTAGAGCGAGGGTTGCAGGCCGCGCGTGGGTGCAGTCGTCCCGATGAGACTCTACAACAGGAGAAGCAATGACCGGTGTTGCGGGGCGTCGCGGGCCCGGCCCCTTCTGTAACATCAGCCCTTGATCACGCCCAGGGGGCGGAGGCGGGCCACGCGTTTGCTGAGGCCGGCTTTTTCCACGACGCGCACGACGTCGTTGACGTCCTTGTAGGCGTCGGGCTGTTCCTCGGCCAGGCCGGTGCGGCCGCGGGCCCGGGCGTAGACGCCGACGGCGGCGAGTTCCTTTTTGATGTCGCGGCCGGCGGAGGCTTTGATCGCCGCCGAGCGCGACATCTGCCGGCCGGCGCCGTGGCAAGTGGAGCCGAAGCTCTGTTCCATCGAACCCGGCAGACCGGCCAGCACGTACGACGCGCGGCCCATGTCGCCGGGAATCAAGACGGGTTGGCCGACGGCGCGATACCTGTCGGGCACCTCGGCATGGCCAGGGGGGAAGGCTCGCGTTGCGCCCTTGCGGTGGACGCAAAGGCTCATCTGCCGGCCCGCTACGGTGTGGGTCTCCATCTTGGCGATGTTGTGTGCGACATCATAGAGCAGGTGCATGCCGAGTTGTTCGGGGGTTTTGCCGAAGCGATGGGCGAAGGTCTGGCGTGCCAGGTGGGCGAGCATGTGGCGGTTGCCCCAGGCGAAGTTGGCGGCGGCGCGCATGGCTGCGAAATACTGCTTGCCCTCCTGGCTGTGGACGGGGGCGCAGACGAGTTGGCGGTCGGGCAGGTCGATGCCGTAGCGGGCCGGCACCTCGCGCATCTCGCGGAGATAGTCGTCGCAGACCTGGTAGCCGAGGCCCCGGCTGCCGCTGTGAATCAGCACGGTGACCTGGTCCTTGTGGAGGCCGTAGACCTTGGCAATCTCCTGGTCGAAGATCTGCTCGACGTACTGGACCTCCATGAAGTGGTTGCCGCTGCCGAGGGTGCCGCACTGGTCGTAGCCGCGCGCGTGGGCGCGCTGGCTGACGGCGTCGGGGTCTGCGCCGTCGAGTCGGCCGAGGGCTTCGCACAGCGCGATGTCTTCGTCCCATCCGTAGCCGTGATCGACCAGCCAGCGGGGGCCGTGCTGCATGATCTGGCGGATCTCCTTGGGGTTGAACTTGATCTTGCCGCCTGCGCCGACGCCGGTGGGCACGTCGCGAAACAGGCCATCGATCAGCACGGGCAGGATGGGTTCGACGTCAGCGCGGGTGAGGTTCGTCCGCAGCAGCCGGACGCCGCAGTTGATGTCGTAGCCCACGCCGCCGGGGCTGATCACGCCGCCATTGGCGGGGTCGGTGGCGGCGACGCCGCCGATGCAGAAGCCGTAGCCCCAGTGGATGTCGGGCATCGCCAGCGAGGCACCGACGATACCGGGCAGGCTGGCGACGTTGGCGACCTGCTCGGGGGCCTTGTCCTTGGCGATCTGGCCGATGAGGATGTCGTCGGCGTAGATGATCCCGTCGACGCGCATGAAGGGCTTGTAGGTTTTCGGGATGCGGTATTTCGACTCGCCGATCTTCTCGAGCGGGCCGGACCATGTATCCGTCATGATGCCGTCTCCTTGCTGTCAGATGTCGAAGATCACGGTGACCTGGTAGATTCCGTCGTGCTTCTCGATCCGCAGGTCGTGGTACGTGACCGCCTTGATCTCGATCGAGCGTTCACTGCGGGCGGTATCGTAGACGGTCCCGCTGCAGCGGGCGGTCAGGTGTTGTTCATCGAGCCATTCGAATTCCAAGGCGTCGAAGAGGCGACCATTGCCATCGACCTCCCAGAGCAGTTCGCTGAGCCAGTCGTGCAGCAGGCTTTCGGTGTCGGGGGCCTGCAGTTGCAGGATCTTTTCGACGGGTTCGGTGCCGGGCTCGAGCTGGCCCAGCAGGGCGTACATGCCCCTGGCCGCCTGGATGAACAGGTCCGGCAGGGTCGTGGCGGTGGCCCGGAGCCCCAGGTCGGCCGTGTGTTCAATGAACGTGTAGCCCGTAACATTGGGTTGCATTGGTCTGTGCGCCTCTCAAACTATCCTGGCTGTATATTCTAGGAATGGGCCGGGGGTTACTCCTGCCCGAGGATGCGCCGCAGCCGCCGGGCGACGTCCGGCGGATCCCCTTGTCCCTCATAAGTCAGCGGGCCATCATAGCCAGCGGCGTCCAATGCGGAGACGACCGCCGGCCAGTTGACGGAGCCTTCCTGGAGGGGGCAGGCGAAGCCGCCGATCCCGCCGCGCTGCAGGTTGTAGTCGCTGGCGTGGACGCGGACGATGCGTGGGCCGAGGATGCCGATCCAGTCCTGCGGATAACCGAAGGCCATGGCGTTACCGATGTCGAAGCAGGCTCCGACCCAGGGGCTGTTGACGCGGTCGAGCAGGTCCCGCATCTCCACAGGCGAGAGCAGGAAGCGGTTCCAGACGTTCCGGATGGCGATGCGTACGCCGCGGTCTTCGGCGTCTTCGCGCAGCCGACTGAGCGCCTCTAACGTGCGGTCAAGGGCCTGGGCGTAGCTGACGCGCGGGTTCGGCTCGTTCCCGCCGCCGACGACCGCGGGCACGACCAGCAGGGCCTCCGTGCCGAGCCAGGTGGCCATGTCCAGTCCGAGGCGGGTCAATTCGCTGGCCTGCTGGCGGACGGCGGGTTCGGCATCGCCGTAGTTGACTTGCCAGAACAGGTCCGTCGCCAGCGATGCGACCGAGACACCCGCGTCCTGGAAGGTGCGGGCGATGTCACGGCAGGGCTGCTCGGGGGTGCGGGTTGTGAGCAAGCCGTCGAGGCCGATCGTAAGTGCGACGGCGTCAAAGCCCGCCCGCCGGGCCGATTCGGCCAGCGTTCGCGCGTCCATTACAGCGGGGAACGTCCCGGCCTGGATTGCCAATTGCATTGTACTACCCTCCGTGCCACCACGGGCATTTGCCTCTTGTGGTGATATAATGTCTAAGCTAAGGACTTGAGGCAAATGTCTAGCGAGGAAGCAATGACCCGGATTCGTGCGTTGAGCCTGGATCTGCAGAACAAGATCGCGGCCGGGGAGGTCATCGAGCGGCCCGCCAGCGTGGTCAAGGAGTTGCTGGAGAACTCCCTGGACGCCGGTGCGCGGCATGTCGAGGTGCAGGTCGAGGAGGGCGGCCGGAAGCTGATCAAGATCATCGACGACGGCGGGGGCATCGTCTTTGAGGACCTGTTGCTGGCGCTGGCGCCGCATGCGACGTCGAAGTTGCAGCAGGAGGACGATCTCTATCACATCGAGACGATGGGCTTTCGCGGCGAGGCGTTGGCGAGCATTGCGTCGATTGCGCATGTGACCGTCACGAGCCGGCCGGCGGATGCCCCGACGGGAGGGCGGATTGTCGCCGAGGGCGGCATCGCGGGGGAGCCGGCGCCGTGCGGCTGTCCGGCGGGTACGACCATCGAGATCCGCAACCTCTTTTACAACACGCCAGTGCGGCGCAAGTTCCTCAAGACGGCGGCGACGGAGATCAGCCACATCACCGAGCAGGTTGCGCGGATCGCGCTGGCGAATCCGAGCATTGCCTTCAAGGTCAGCCACAACGGCAAGACGATTCACGATCTGCCGGGGGTGGAGACCTTCCGCCAGCGGATCGGCGATTTCTTCGGGCCGGAGTTGGGCGAGGCTCTGATCCCGATCGAGCGCAATAGGGAAGCGGTGCAGCTTTACGCCTTGATCAGCCGGCCTGTCGATGCCAAGGCCACCGCCCGCTGGCAGTACACCTGGCTCAACGGCCGGTACATCCGCGATCGTTTTGTGCAGCACGCCGTCCGGGAGGCGTATCGCGGCCTGATGGATCCGAGCCGCCAGCCGGTGTTGTTCCTCTACCTGCAGGCGAATCCGGAGGACGTGGATGTCAACGTTCATCCGACCAAGATCGAGGTTCGCTGGGCCGACAGCAGTTTGGCGCACGGTGTGACGCTGTCGGCGCTGCGGGAGAGTCTGCTGCAGCACGACAACACACCGACGCTGGATGTGGGGACGGTTGGCGGGCCGGCTACCCCGCCCGACGGTGAGGGGTTCCGCCGGGCGCAGCATCGCGTCCGGGAGGCGATCGCCGACTTCTTCAAAGAGGCCGCGCCCGTGCAGCGGCACCTGGGGTACCCGCGGGCGAGCCAGCTCGGTAGCCCGAGCGGGCCACAGACGCCGGTGGGTCCTGCGGGCTCTTCTCCTGCCGGCGAGGGTGCTGCGCCTTGGGAGGGGGCGGCGGCTTCCGGGGGGGCATCCGGCGGCCCGGCTGCGCCACTGGAGGAGGCGCCGACGCGATTTGGTGCTGTGGAGTTCGAGAAGGCCTTTGAGCCACTGATCCGGCCGCAGGTGTTGCCGCCTGTTGATCCGGTGCCAGGGGCGCCGTGTGACGTTGGTCGGCCCGGGCCGATGTCGGAGCCGGTGATGCCGCAGATTGTGGATCTCGCCGCGGCGCAACGGCCTGGCCGGGCGATGCAGATCCACAACTCGTTCATCATCGCCGAGACCGCGGACGGCTTGGTGATCGTTGACCAGCATGCGTTGCACGAGCGGGTGCTCTACGAGCAGTTGCGGGGCCGGGTGGCCGCGGGGCACATGGAGTCGCAGCATCTGCTGCTGCCGGAGAGCGTGAGCGTGCCGCCGGACCAGGTTGCGTTGGTTTCGGAGCGTGCGGACCTGCTGGCGAAACTGGGCATTGAGGCCGCGGAGTTCGGGCCGAACGCCATCGCCGTGCATGCGTTTCCGTCGCTGGTGATCAGCCGGGTACGGATCGGTGAGTTCATGGGCGAGATGCTGGCCAAGCTGGGGACGGCGGCGTCGAACACCCACGCGGAGAAGCTGCTGGACGAGGTGTTGAACATGATGGCGTGCAAGGCGGCCATCAAGGCTGGGGATCCGCTGAGTCCGCAGGAGATCACGGCGCTACTGGCGAACTGGCAGCACGTGGAAGGCTCGTCGAACTGCCCGCACGGCCGGCCGACGGTGCTGCGGCTGAGCCTGGCGGATCTGGAGAAGCAGTTTCATCGGACGTGATGAGTGGGCAGGACAGGGATCTCTTTCTCAATCGCCTCACCGACTCGATCCTGCTCGACCTCCAGGTCATAGTGGGCCTGGAGGTTCATCCAGAACTGCGCGGACGTGCCGAAGTAGCGTGCCAGCCGCAGGGCGGTGTCCGCACTGATCGCGCGCGCGGCGTGGACGATCTGGTTGATCCGCCGCGGCGGAACGCGAATGTCCTTGGCCAGCCGGTACTGGCTGATCGCCAGCGGCTCCAGGAAGTCCTTGAGCAACACTTCGCCGGGGTGAATGGGTGCCAGTGTTTTCATGTTCCCGGTCTCCTAGTGATAGTCAACGATCTGGACGTCGTACGCATGTCCGGCATGCCAGCGAAAGCAGATCCGCCACTGGTCATTGATGCGAATACTGTGTTGACCACTGCGGTTGCCGCGCAGCGTCTCCAGGCGATTGTTTGGCGGCACGAGCAGGTCATCCAGGTCCATGGCTGCATCCAAGATCCACAGTTTTCGCAGTGCCGTAGCCTGGATGTCCAGCGGCAGTTTTCTGGAGAACTGCCGCTGGAAGACCTTCTGCGTCTCCTTGCAGTGGAAGGAGCGGATCATATGATGATAATAACGTCAGGCGTTAATAACGTCAAGCGCTATTAGTTTGGCGTCATAAGCCCTCCGGGGGCTCATGGCAACAGAGGCTTTTTGTCACAAGGACCCTTACGCGGCCGGCCGGCGGCGGACGAATATCCCGAGTAGGGACACGCCCAGCAGCGACAAGGAACCGGTTCGGGGACGGCCGTGATGTTGTCGATGCCTACCGTGGCATCGACGGTCGGCGAGGCGTATTCATTGGAGGCACTTGCAAAACCCCTGCCAGCCAAAGTGGCACGGGCATCTTGCCCGTGATTCATGGGCT
>JANYLN010000299.1 GCA_025357795.1 Planctomycetota bacterium | reverse complement strand
CTGGCCCATCGCGGCCGCTGGGACCGCGACTACTACTACAGTTCCCAGGACGGACAGAACCCCACGGTCAGCTTCTTCAACCAGACCATGCCCTGGCAACTGGGCGTGCTGACGTGGTATCTCTACCTGGGCGTGCTTTCCGCACTGGTGGCCGGGGCCAAGCTTTCCCGGCCGTCGCTGCCGCCGCTGCGGCGGCCCGTGATGCTGCTGTTTTTCGTGCTGGCCATCGTCGGACTGTTGGGCTTCTGGTGGCGGGACATGCTCGGGGAGAATCCGGGTGAGAATTCCTCCTCCTTCGTCGGCTTCACCTACGCTTGGACGATCGGCTTCTTCCTGCTGACCTTTGTCTGGTCGCTGCTGACCGCGCCGAGCTACCCGATGCTGTTGATGTGGGCGCGGTATCGCCCGGGGCGATCCAACAGCCTATTGCGACTGTTTGGCGACACGTTCCATCGCATGGCCCCCAACCTGGTCTTCACGGCGCTGCTCTGGGCCATCGTCTGCGCGAGCCTATACGGCTTTGGCCGCCTGCACGGGCTGGAACTGGAGGGCCGCGTGGCCTTGTTCCTGTTCGCCTGCCTGCTGGGGCTGCTCACGCAGGCCAACTTGCTGTTCATGCTGGGCGAGACATATTGGAAACGCATGGGCAAGGCCGGCGGACTGGTCATCACCTTCGTGCTCTGCGCCGGGCCGCTGCTGATCGGCCTGGGCCAAACGAAGGAGAGCCCCAGCCACTACTCCCCGCTCAGCGCGATGTGGTACCTGGGCGACATCGCGCCGGGTGGATCTCATTTTGGCCTCGCACCCCTGGCCGACGATGCCGGGGGCATGTGGACGATGCTGGCGGCAAGCTGGGCGCCCGTGATCGTGTGCCTGGTGATCTTCTGCCTGTGGTGCGACTATCAGGCCCGGCGCGAGATATCGACCACGTAAGGTGCCATGCTTCCCCGTATTGTGGGGAAGCATGATGTTGCATAGGACGCGGATAGACCCATTGCGGGGGAGCGATATCCCGTATTCGGGGGACCATCATGCTTCCGCAAACGACACGGAAGCATGGCACCCGGCGCGTAGGGCGGGCATTGCCCGCCATCGGCCTACCACATGCGAAACCGGCGGGCAATGCCCGCCTACACCATGCTGTCTTTCTTAACGAACGCCACCAATTCGTCCAGCTGAGCGTAGGCCATGCAGGTGACCGTGTCCGCGCCGCCGTAGTAGATGGCGATTCTTCCGGTGGCGCTATCGGCCAGGGCCGCGCAGGGGAAGACGACGTTGGGCGTATCGCCCACGCATTCATACGGCATCTGGGGCGAGATGAGATACGAGGCCGTGCGGGCCAGCACCTTCCAGGGCTTTTCCAGGTCCAGCAGCGCCGCGCCGGCCGAGTACGTCATGCCGTTGCAACTGGTCAGCACGCCGTGGTAGATGAGCAGCCAGCCCTCGCTGGTCTCGATGGGCACCGGGCCGGCCCCCAGCTTGGTGCGCTGCCAGCCGCCGGCGCGCTTCATCACCAGCCGGTGGCGGCCCCAGAACTCCAGGTCGGGGCTTTCGCTGTAGTAGATGTCGCCGAAGGTAGTGTGGAAGGGGTCGCTGGGGCGGCTGAGCATGGCGAAACGCCCGCCGATCTGCCGCGGGAAGAGCACGCCGTTGCGGTTGTAGGGCAGGAAGGCGTTCTCCAACTGGTGGAAGCTGCGGAAGTCCTTCGTCCAGGCCAGGCCGATGGTGGGCTCGTCCTTGTAGCCGTTGCACCAGGCGACGTAGTAGCGGTCCTGGAACTGGATCACGCGCGGGTCGTAGCCGTACTCGAAGGGCAGCTCGGGGTTGCCGCTGGCGAAGGTGATGGGCTGTTCATCCAGCCGCCAGGCGTAGCCGTCGTCGCTGAAACCCGCGTGCAGCCGGCAGGTCCGCCGCTTGTCGTCGCAGCGGAAGACCCCGGCAAAGCCCTTGCCAAAGGGCACCACGGCCGAGTTGAAGATGCTGTTGGAAGTCGGGATCAGGTCGCGCGGGATGATCGGGTTCCGCGGCGAGCGCCATAGCACGTC
>JANYLN010000274.1 GCA_025357795.1 Planctomycetota bacterium | reverse complement strand
GGTTACAGCGGCCTGTGCTGCGCGATCGATCCGCTGGGGCAAATGATCGGCGAGTCCACGGGACGCGCGGGCCAGCCGCAGCGGGTGAGCGTCACGCTGGATGAGGCGCTGCGCCGCACGTATGTTCTGGCGGATGTGCCGAGCATTCGGGACCGGCGGGCGGGGGATTATCGCGAGTTGACGGACGAGGCGCTGCAGCGCGGCTACGTCGGGGGGGTTCCGCCGTTTGTCTATAACGAGCTGGCGGATCGGCTGACGGTTACGCGGGAGGCGTAGGGGGCAGTGGGCGCGCGAACAGAATGACGGTTTCCAGTTGCCGGGGAACAACAGCGACGGCAACAACACGCGGCTCGCAAGCGAGCCGGCTAAATGGTCCGTCATGGTTGGCGAGACTGCACCAGCAGCGGGTCGTTCGCTTCGAGCCGCGCCAGATGCCAGGCCATCTTGAGAGTTGTGAACTGCTCGCGGGCCTTGTCGTAGTCGGCCTGGGCGTCCTGGTTGGCCGCCTGCAAAGCATGATACAGGGCGTAACGGGACTCCGCTTCCAGCGGGGCGCAACCTATCTTGGTGAAGGAGTCGAGGGTTGCTCGCATCTCGTCGAGATCCGGTTGGCCGGCGGCGAGGCGCAGCCAGGAGCGTTCGAGCATTGCCCAGCGGCGAAGGATCTCCATGTTCCAGGCATCGGCGAGGGTGACGGCGCGGTCGGCGACGTCCATTGCGGACGCCTCGCCGGCCAGGGAGAGGATGGATGCCTGGCTGAACAGCGCCGCGACCAGGGATGAGACATCGTCGGCGCTGCGGCTGGCTTCGAGCGACTGATCCACCCAGGCCCGGGCGGTTGGCAGGTCGCCCGCGCGGCCGGCGGAGCGAGCGGCGGCCCAGAGCCTGCGGGCGGCGCTGGCCTTGTCCCGTGTTGTTTCCGATACCTGCAGCAACCGGCGTGCGCAGTCGACGGAGTCGGTCCAGCGGCCTTGGAGCATGCGGACCTGGGACCAGGTGGCCAGGGCGGCGGCCTGGCCGGACTGATCTGTCATATTTGTGTAACGGGTGGTTGCATCGGTCAGGAGTTTGTCGACGGATTCATCGGTACCGCCTTGCAGGGCCATCAGCCAGGCCAGGTGGACCTCCTCGGCGACGAAGGCGGCCTTGAGGGGGCGCCCCCCCTGCCCTTTCATTTCCAGCGGCTTGGCGGTCTGGAGCGTGCGGCGGCTCCAGTCGAGGGCGAAGTCGAGGGCGCTGACCCAATACCACGCGTCCGACAGCAGGGCAGCAGAGCGGACCTGGTGCAGCACGTCGGCCTTGCGTTCGGAGAGGTGCCGGAGGTTTTTGGCGAGGTTCAGGGCTTCGCGGCGTTTGCCGATGCCTTGTTCGAGCCGGTAGGAGATCTCCAGCAGGCGCATCTGTTCGGCGGGCGTGGCTGTATGAGCGAGCTGCTGCTTGAGGAGGGTGCGCATCTGCTCGATGAGGTCCTGCACGGCCTGTGCGGGCTGGCCGTGGGCGGCCCAGACCTGCGCGCTGATTTGCCGGATGGCCTGCTCGGCCAGGCCCATATTCCAGCGGATCGCGATCGTGTGTACCAAGGTGGATGCATCGCTCATAGCATGGCCATGCGGTCGAAGTTGGGGGTGAGTTCCAGGGGGTTGCCGTGGACGCCCGTGGAATCCCAGCGCTGTTGATCGATGAAGAAGACCACCACGTTTGGCCGGCCGGTCCGGTTCGCCATGCTTACTTCTCCTTGCCCTTGTGACCGCACTTGAGGGGGTGCATTATAAGAGGAAGGCCCCCTCGGAGTCTGCGTCGAGGGGGCCTGGTTTGTGCTTACTACAAAGGCGGCAGCCGAGAGTGTGTTACTTGTTCGCCTCGCCCTTTCTGGCGGCAAGGATCTCCTGGACCAGGGCGTAGCGGACCTTGGCCAAGTCAGCGGCGTGGATGTTGCCGAAGCTGGTCCGGCCCGGGTCGTCAGCGCCGCGGGCGACGGTGCGGCTCTGCAGGTTGATCGCGGAAGCGACGGCATGGGCGACGCGAGTGCGGTTCCAGCCTGACTGGCGGGCCAGCAGATTCATCAGTTCGATGTCCTGCTGGGCGCGGCGCTGGGCCTTGAGGCGGGTCGTCGCCACCGGACCTGTGAAGCCGTGGGCGCCCTTGATGTGCACGACGGCGAGTTGGTCGGCCTTGTCCCAGGAATCGGCGCCGGCGAAGCTGGTCCAGTAGGCCAGGCCACCGTCGGTCCCGAACGTCCAGGTCTTGATGTACATAGCGACCAAGGCGGTGTTGTCACCCTCGGGGCCGTTGCCGCCGCCGTAAAACCACAGCTTATCGCCCTGGGTGATCTGCCGCCGTTGCAGCAGTGCCTGGTAGCGGTACAGGGCGCTGGACACGACCGCCAGATCGAGCGAGTTGTCGCAGCGATCGCCCTGCCACTCGGGCCGGCTGACGTCGCCGCGGGTCAGGACGTTCAGCGGGGCGCCGACGAGCGGCTTCTTGAAGACCGAGTAGATGTAGCTCAGGGCGCGGAAGTCCCGGCCGAAGCTGGGTTCGTCCAGCGTCCAGAGGCTGGTGGCATTCTTCCAGGTGCCGTTTTCATTGACGTTCTGGGTTTTGGGCTCGCGGAAGTAGTGCTTGTTGTTACAGAAAATCTGGAACTGTGTCTTCGTCCAGCCCTTGTCGAGGAAGTGGTCGCGGTACTGGCTGGCGATGGCGGAGGCTTCGGCCTGCCAGGTCTTATCGAAGGCGGTACGGATGTCGACGTCGGTGGCAGCGAGCTTGTCCTTCCAGGCCTCGTAGTCGAGCACGCTGTTCTCGTTGGTGGGCTCGTTCTCGAAGAACTCGGGTTTGGCGTAGTGCTGGCGGATCTTGCCGGGGTAGTTCTCATGGAACGGCAGGTACCAGTGCGGGATCGGGGTGGCGCCGCGGGGCAGATCGGCGAAGGCCGAGCCGTCGAGCAGCGGGGCCATCCACTTGTCGAACTCGGTCCAGTCGGCGACCTTGGCATCGGCGCCTTCGCCTTCGAGCGTGGGCATGAACGGCAGGGTGACGCTCTCGCAGTGGCCGTAGCTGAGCACGTTGTAGCCCGTGCGGTGCAGGTGGGCGAGGCGGTGCATCGCGAGCCAGCCGTCATAGTCCTTGGCATTGGTCCAGCCGTAGGAGTTCAGTTCGATGATGTAGCTCAGTTCGTCAGGCATCTGGAGGTCCATGACCTGCAGCTGGACGCCGACGGAGCCGCTGCCGGCCGAGGATTCGACCGCCAACTGGCCGCGGTAGGTGCCGGCCGGGATGTTGTGCGGTACGATGAGGTCGACGTAGATCGACTGGTTCTTCTGGCCGTCGATCTTGTTGTCGGGCGCGGGGATCTGCAGAGGCTTGTCGAGCATGGGGGTTGGATCGCCGTAGTAGCCAGCGTTCTTGCTGTCGCGGCCCTGCACGTACCAGACGCGATGCGGGGTGAGTTTGGCGGCGGGGATCTTCGCATCGCTGGGGCCGATCAGGTCGCCGGGCTTGACCTTGATATCGGCGAGCGAACCATCGGTGGCCTCGATCACGAGGTTGAACGCGACGATCTCGCCCTTGATGGCGGCCAGGCGGATCGCGTGATTCTGGCCGTCCCAGATGTGCGAGCCGCTACGGGCCTTGGTGTCCTTGTAGCCGTCGCCATCGAGGACCTGACCGCTGACGGGGTCGACCTTGGTCAGTTCGTCGGTTGCCCAGAGGGACATCTTACCGAACTCGGACGGCGAACCGCTCTGCAGTTCGATCGGCTTGACGAAGGCCAGGCGGGGGGGCGTCGTCTTGGGCAGTTTGACGACATCGGTGGCGGCGAGGGCGGAACGGTTGGCGGACTGGTCGTATGCGATGAGGGCGAAGCTGTAGCTCTGGCCGGCCTTGAGGTCGGTGATCCAGGCGCGGATCTTCTGGCCGGCGACCTTGGGGCGCGGGGTCTGCCAGCGGGGGGCGGGCTTGGCGGCGGCCCAGTTCTCGGCGGTAATCTTGGCGCCGGTGAGGCAGCGGATCTCGTAGCCCAGGGCGGTGCCCTGGGCGCCGTCGTCGCCGCTGCAGGTGAACTCCAGGACGACCTGGCCGTCGTCGAGGTTGTCGGTGCTGACGCGGATGTCCTTGACGGGGCCGGGGGCGGCCTTGTCGGCGTCGGCCCAGTCGACTGTGAGGGTCGGGGCGGCGCCCTTCTTCTCCTTACTATATAGGAAGATGTTGCTGAGCTTGGGGGCCCACCAGCCGCTCTCGTCCTGGACGATGAGGCCGTAGGAGTCGGCCCGGATGGCGGCGACGACGCGCGGATCGACCGGGATCACGTACCAGTCGCCGTCCTCGCGTTTGGCGAAGCCATAGTTTTCCACGCTACCGCCATTGCCCCAGGTGACATCGCAAATCGCGGAGCCGGGGGCGGCCCAGGCGGACTTGCCAGAGGCCGGCCAGGCGAAGCAGGCCCCTTCGCCGGCCTCCCCTTCGCCATCGACGCTGCGGCCGGCGCCTTCGGTCCAGTCGGTGCTGACCGAGGAGACGGCGACCTGGTTGAGGCGAAACTTCGGATCGGTGACCTTCACGCGCAGGCTGGCGGCGGTGATCACGGCGTCCTTGGGGATGGCGGAGAGGTCAAACTTCAGGAGCGGCTGATTCTCGCGGCCTTTGATCTTGATCTTCTCAGAAGTGCCGCTGTTCTGCTGGGTCTCCTTGCCGACGCTGGCGACGGAGGTGTCGGCCGTACACGGGCAGACGGTCTGGCCGGCGAGCGCTGCCGCCGCGGGCATAGCAAGAGTGATCAGCATTGAAATCCACGGAATCCTGCTGGACATGATTGGCTTCCTCGCGTTTGGTAGACGGTTGGACATCCTCGGACTGCCTGTACCAAGGGTACACATCGCGGGGCGCTGGGGCAAGCGCGGCGGGGATGCGGCTGGATGCACATGGGCGGACGGCGGCGTATACTGGAGCCGTGCGGCGAGTTGTCTGCAGAGATGATCAGGAATCGAACGTATGGACGCAATAGTATTCGATGACTTCACGTGGCGTTTGGACAGCGAAGAGGTCTTCCAGAAGGTCCGCATGGACCCGGCGGATGAGGAGGCTCAGACGCTGCACCGCCTGATTGAGACAGCGTGGCAGATGGGCCGACCCAAGACAGTGTTTCGAGAGTGCTTCATCGAAGGGCGGACGGACGATACGGTCGTGGTCGACGGCGTGACCTTCCGCAGCCGGGTGCTGCGCGTCAACCTCGAACACGCCCAGCAGGTCTTCGCGTACGTGGCGACGTGCGGCACGGAGCTGGAGAATTGGGCGCGGTCGCTGGATGACATGCTCGAGCAGTACTGGGCCGACCGGATCATGGAGCTGGCGCTACGCCAGGCACTGCACCACCTGAACGAGCAGATCTCGCAGCTCGTCCCGCACAGCAAGACCTCCGTGATGAACCCCGGTTCGCTGCACGCCTGGCCGATCAGCGAGCAGAAGCCGCTGTTCGGACTGATCGGGCCGGGCACGGGCAGGATCGGCGTGACGCTGACGGAGAGCCTGCTGATGACACCGGCCAAGAGTGTCAGCGGGATTCGCTTTGCGACGGAGGTGCGGTTCGAGAGCTGCCAGTTGTGTCCGCGCAAGGATTGCCCCAACCGCCGGGTGCCATATGACAGGGAATTGTACCAGACCAAGTATGCGAAGGTGTCATGAGCATCGTCCGAGGAGTCCCCTGTAGCTGAGATTCGCGCCGGTGTCGTTGGGCTGGGCCATTTCTTCGAGAGCGTGCATCTGCCTTGCATGCGTCGGGTGCCGGGACTGCACATCGTCGCGGCAGCGGACCTGCTGGAGGAGCGGCGCCAGCGCGGCCGGGAACTGCTTGGTGGCGAGGTGAAGTTCCACGGCGATCCCCGCGAGATGCTGGCGGGGGCGGCGCTGGGGCCGACGTTCGCGGACAGGGTTCATTCGATGGAAGTCGGCGAGACGATCCAGTCGGGCGGCTATCGCGAGTTCGGCTCGTGAAGGTCGGGCGGCGGGTTGCCTGAGGGCGGGATCTTGGGCACAATGGCAGACAGACCTGAACGTGGGTACGGAACGCCGATCTGAACATCGGTCGCTGCTGACACACGGTACGGGCCACTTCCTGCGAGGCTGAATATGAGCAAGGTTCGCATCGGCTTTGTCGGCGTTGGGGCCATGGGGCAGATGGCCCACCTCCGCAACTACGTCAACATAGAGGATTGCGAGGTCGTCGCGCTGGCGGAGATCCGTCAGGAGACCGCCAAACGTGTCGCCGCCCGCTACGGGATCCCTCATATATATAAGGATCATGCGGAGATGCTGGCCGACGAGCCGCTCGACGGAGTGGTCGCCAGCCAGCCGTTCCACCGCCACGCCGTCCTGTTGCCGCAGATTTACGGTAAGGTCAAGCACATTTTCACGGAGAAGCCCTTGGCGGTGAGCGTCGAGGCGGGCGAGACGCTGGCAAAGCGGGCGAGCGAGAGCGGCACGGTCCACATGGTCGGCTATCACAAGCGCTGCGACCCGGCCGTGCTCCACGCCAAGGGCGTCATCGAGCAATGGAAGAAGACCGGCGAGATGGGCCCGCTGAAGTACGTCCGCATCACCATGCCGGCGGGCGATTGGATCGCGGCGGGTTTTGTGGGTCGGATCGACGCCGGGGACAAGGCAGGCGACCTGCCCGGCGAGCCGCGCCCCGCGGACATGGACGAAGCCACCTACAAGCAGTACGTTTCGTTCGTGAACTACTACATCCACCAGGTGAACATGATGCGGCACCTGCTGGCGGAGCCTTACCAGGTGACCTACGCGGAGAAAAGCGGCGTGCTGCTGGCAGTACAGAGCGCGTCGGGCATCGCGGGGGTGATCGAGATGACGCCGTATCGCACGACGGTGGGCTGGGAAGAGGTGCTACTGGTGGCCTTTGAGAAGGGTTACGTGAAGGTGACGCTGCCGGCGCCGCTGGCCTACAACCGGGCTGGCACGGTCGAGGTCTTCAGCGATCCGGGCGGCGGTGCGACCCCGCAGCGGACGATCCCGTCGCTGCAGTGGGTGCATGCGATGCGCCAGCAGGCAATGACCTTCGTGAAGGTTTGCCGGGGTGAGGTCGCGCCGCCGTGCGACGCCGCCGAGGCAGTCCTGGACCTCAAGGTCGCTCGGGACTACATCCAGATGTACAATGGCCTGTGACAAGGGAGACTGATATGACCCCGCGATTCCAGAAGATTCTGATCGCCGACGAACGGTACGAGTCCGCCGGCGTGTTCGACGTCAACAACGACGGGCATCTGGACATCGTCAGCGGGGCGTACTGGTACCCCGGGCCGACGTTCGACCGCAAATGCAAGATCGGCGAGGTCCAGGCGATCGGGGAGTACTACGACGACTTCTCGACGATCCCCATGGACATCAACGGCGACGGGTACATGGACTTCGTGACCGGTGGCTGGTGGGGCAACACGATCCGCTGGCGGGAGAACCCCAAGGGCGACCCGACCAAGGCCTGGCCCGAGCACATCATCGCCGAGGTCGGCAACGTCGAGACGACGCGGGCCTGGGACGTCGACGGGGACGGGCAACTGGAGATCGTGCCCAATACGCCGGGCGGTCCGCAGCGGTTCTACAAACTTGTGGGTCCGGGGCGCTTCCAGGAGTACTGCGCCTACGACGGCAAGAGCGGGCATGGCTTTGGCTTCGGCGATATCAATGGGGACGGCCGGGGCGATATCGTTCTGTCCAAGGGCTGGCTGGAGGCGCCAGAGAATCCACTCAAGGGTCAGTGGACCTTCCACCCGGAGTTCGACCTGGGCTCGGCCAGTTGCCCGGTGCTGGTCGTGGATGTCAACGGCGACGGCCTGAATGACCTCATCGTCGGGCAAGCCCACGGCTACGGTCTGGATTGGTGGGAGCAACGGATCGAAGGTGGCAAGCGGACCTGGACGAAGCACCCGATCGACCCGTTCAACAGCCAGTATCACGACCTCGCATGGGCGGACATCGACGGCGACGGGGAGCTTGAACTGATCACCGGCAAACGCTATAGAGCCCACTGCGGCAAGGACCCGGGCGAGTATGACAACGTCGGGATCTACTACTTCAAGTGGACGGGCGAGAACTTCGCCAAGCAGGTGATCGACTTCGGACCAGCGCGCGTGGCCAGTGGCTGCGGTATTATGTTCCAGGTGATCGACATCGACGGCGACGGGCGGCTGGACATCGTCGCCCCCGGCAAGGACGGGCTGTACCTGTTCAAGAACCTGGGAATGGCGCAACCGATGGGAGATTGAGAGGAGGATACGCATGTCACGTAAGATCGCGATGATCGGTGCGGGCAGTGTCGTGTTCTGCAAGACACTTTTGAGCGATATCATGGCCACGCCGGCCCTTGCTGACAGCGAGATCTGCTTGATGAACCGCACCGAGCCGAAGCTGCGGCGGATGGAGGCCTTCGCGCAGCGGATGGTGAAAGAGAACGGTCTGCCGACGACCGTGTGGGCGACGCTCGACCGCTGCGAAGCGATCCGCGATGCCGACTTCGTGGTGGTGATGATCCAGGTCGGGGGGCTGGAGGCGTACACATTCGATTACGAGATCCCGCTCAAGTATGGTGTGGACCAATGCATCGGCGATACGCTGGGGCCTGGGGGCGTGTTCCGCGGGCTGCGGACGATCCCGGTACTCATCGATATCGCTGGCGACATGGAGAGGCTGGCCAAACCCGGCGCGATCCTGCTGCAGTATGCCAACCCGATGGCGGCAAACTGTTTAGCACTGGGCAAGATCATGAACTCGGGCTTCGTGGGGCTGTGCCACGGCGTGCAGACGACGCTCGATCTGATCGCGGGCTACTGCGGCGTGGCAAAAGAGGAAATCACCTACACCTGCGGCGGCATCAACCATATGGACTGGTTCCTGACACTCGAGCACAAGGGGCGGGACCTTTACCCGATCCTCCGCGAGGTGTTCGAGAGGCCTGAATATTACAAGAATGAGAAGGTCCGCGGCGAGGTCTTCCGACACTTCGGCTACTTCATGACTGAAAGCACGGGCCATCTGTCCGAGTATGTGCCGTGGTTCCGCAAGAACAGGAAGGCGCTGGACCTCTACTGCGACGAACCCGGCTTTGGCGGCGAGACCGGCGCGTACTACACGTATTCGAAGGCGCTGGCTACCAAGTACGCGAAGCACGATCCACTGGAATTCGAAACGGCGAAGATCGAGAGCCGCAGCGTCGAGTACTGTTCCCATATCCTGGAGGCAGTCGCCACGGGCAAGCCTTTCCGCTTCATGGGCAACGTCCGCAACGACGGGTACATCAGCAACCTGCCTGACGGCTGCTGCGTGGAGGTGCCGACCTTCGCGGATGATACGGGCCTGCACCCGACGCGGGTCGGGGCGCTGCCGCCGCAGTGTGCGGCGGCATGCATGACCAACGTCAACAGCCAGATTCTCGCGGCCGAGGCGGCGCTGAACGGCGATACCGAGCATGTGGTTCATGCGATGGCGCTGGATCCGCTGACCTCGGCGGTCTGCACGCTCCGAGAGATCCGCGAGATGTGCAGCGAGATGCTCGAAGCCGAGCGCGCGTGGCTACCGCAGTTCGCCGGCAAGACAATCGCTCCCAAGCCGACGATCGTGATCCCGGCGAATTGCCAGCCGGTGCAGGTGCCGCTGGATCCGGCGCTGGCGATCAACCAGCGCTTCGCGAAGTTGATCGAACAGAAGACCGATTAGGCGAGGCCGCGGCGTACGCGGCGGTGCAATACATTCCATTACGAGGAGGAACGTTCTTGAGCAAGTTTGCCAAAGCCAGCGACATCAAGGTCGGTGTGATCGGGTACGGCGGGGCG
This sequence comes from Planctomycetota bacterium, assembly GCA_025357795.1. Lineage (GTDB taxonomy): Bacteria > Planctomycetota > Phycisphaerae > UBA1845 > JANYLN01 > JANYLN01. The sequence continues at coordinate 2,355 of JANYLN010000274.1, read as the reverse complement.
TTCAACATGGGCCGGGCGCACCTCCAGGAGATGGTCAAGGCCGGCATGACACCCTGCGCGGTGTGCGAACTCGATCCGGAGCGGCTGAAGGTCGCGACGCAGGAGTTTCCCGGCATTGAGACCTATACGAGCGTCGAAGAGATGCTCGCAAAGAGCAAAGTGAACCTGCTGGCAATCATCACGCCGCACAACACGCATGCCCCGCTGGCGGTTCAGTGCCTCAAGGCCGGCCGGCATGTCGTGTGCGAGAAACCCTTTGCGATCACGACCGATGAATGTGACGGGATGATTGATACCGCGTGCAAGACCGACCTGGTGCTCAGCACGTATCACAACCGTCACTGGGACGGCTGCGTCCTGCAGGCGGTCAAGGTGATCCGTAGCGGCGCGATCGGCGAGGTCTACCGGCTCGACGCGCACATGGGCGGCTGGGGCCAACCGCAGGACTGGTGGCGCTCCAGCAAGAGCATTTCCGGCGGCGTGCTGTACGACTGGGGCGTACACCTGCTGGAATACACTTTTCAGATCATGAACGCCGAGATCACGGAAGTCAGCGGCTTCGCGAAAAGCGGCTTCTGGTGTGACAAGGTCAAGTGGGCGAAGGATACGAACGAGGACGAGGCGTTCCTGACGGTCCGCTATGCCGGCGGAGCGTGGTCGACGCTGGGGATCTCGTCGCTGTACAGCCGGCCTCGCCAGGGCTGGATTGACGTGGTCGGCACGGCTGGCTCCTATAACTTCGATTACCGCACGTGGGAACTCGTGCAGCCCAAGGGGGCGGAAACGGTGACTACCAAGGGCGCTAACCCGCCGAGCGAGAGCGAGAAGTTCTATCAGAACATCGCCGACCACCTGACCACGGGCACCGAACTGATCATCAGCCCGTCGTGGGCGCGCCGGCCGGTGCACGTGATCGATCTGGCCTGCCAGAGCGCGACTCTGGGTCGGACGCTGGCGGCAAAGTACCGCTAGAGCATTTGCCGATTATCTCTAGCGGGAGCGACAGCATGGTCCTGCAACAGCGTAGGACCAATGGCACCCAGCGCTCACGCCTGACGCCACACATAAACAGAATCCGATCTAGAAAATGGCATGGAGGATTCGCTTGCCGGTGCCGACGAGGTTCTTGACCGCTGCCGGTGTTGCGGATTCGGGCTTGGCGAGTGGGGCGTTGGCATCGTAGATGCCCACGCGGTTCTTGCCGGCGCGCTTGGCCTGGTAGAGCGTATCGTCGGCAAGGCGCATCAGGTGCTGCAAGTCGTTGGCGTGCGTGAGGGCCAGGGATGCCACGCCGGCCGAGAGAGTCGGCTTGGGGTTCAGGTTGATCAGCAGCTTGGACCGCTGGCGGAAGAGGCTGACGACGCGGTCGGCAATCTGGGCGGCCTCGGTCGCGTCCACGCCTGGCAGCAGCAGCTGGAATTCATCGCCGCCATAGCGGACCGCGAAGTCCTCGCGGCGGATCACCTGCTTGAGCAGCTGGGCGACGAACTGCAGCATCTCGTCGCCGGCCATGTGACCGAGCGTGTCGTTGAGCGTTTTGAAGTGGTCGACGTCGAACATCACTATACTGAAGTCGCCGCCGGCCTGGCGCTGCTCCTGGAAGAGCTTGTTGCCGTTCTCCTCGAGCATGCGGCGGTTGTACAGACCGGTCAGGGGGTCGCGCCATATCTCGCAGCGGGTGCGCTGGAGGGTCTGGTTGATTTTGCGGGTCTCTTCCTCGACGCGTTTGTCGAAGCTCTTTTCGAGCTGGTCGGCCTTGCTGCGCCACTGGTCGAGGTTGATGTGCAGGCAGCGGAGGGTCTGCGCCAGGCTCGCCAGTTCCGCATAGTGTGACGCGGAGGTCGGCTCGATCATCTCGGCGGACAGGGAGCTGTCGGTACCGATCTTGGCGAGCATCTCGATCGGGCGAACGACCTCGTGGCTGAGCCAGAGGATACCGATGCAGACACCGATCAGGCCCACCATTGCCAGGGGCGCGAAGAACCACCAGGCCGCCGGGACCGCCAGGCCCTCGTCGGGCAGGCGCATGGCCAGCAACAGCTTGCCGTGAAACTCTTTGGCGTCAATCGGATAGACCTGTATCGCCAGGCGCCGGCCGCCCTCGAAGACGATGTCGGTCCAGTAAAAGGCCTTGCCAAGGGAGTAGCGGCCAGCCGTCAGGAGCTGCGAGACCAGCGGCGCCGGCGCATCGACCAGCGGCGGTTCACCGTCCTGGAGCACCGCCAGGCCCGCCACGTCCGGCCAGGTAGCGGCCCGCTTCAACCAATCGGTCAGGGGCGTCTGCGAGGCTTTTTGGGTGTGCCAGAGGAGATCCTTGGCGGCCAGCTGGGCGATAGCGGCGGCGTGCTGCTCTGT
>JANYLN010000249.1 GCA_025357795.1 Planctomycetota bacterium | reverse complement strand
GTATTTCTTGAGCACCAGGGCGCCGTACTGGCCGCCGCCCAGGGCGTATCCTACGGTCACCGCGACCTTGACTTCTCGCTGGATCGGCTGGAGATTCACGTTGATCGGGCACAGCGGGTCCGGCTGGGTGCAGTTGATGGTCGCGGGGATCCGGCCTGTGTGGATCGCCATCGCGGCGACGGCGGTATCGATCGTACCAGCGCCGGCGCCGGCGAGGCCCATTGCGCCCTTGATAGCGACGACGGGGACCTTGCCACCGAGGGCGGCGGCGATGCCCATGGCTTCCCCCTGATCGTGCTGGGTCGTGCCGGGGGCGAAGGCGACGACGAGGTCGACGTCCTGGGGCTTGACGCCGGCGTCGGCGAGGGCCCGCTGGATCGACAACTGCACGGCACGGGCGTGGGCCTTGGGGTCATTCCAGTCGTTGGGGTTGGTGCTGGCGCCGAAGCCGGCGATCTCCGCGTAGACGCGGGCCTGACGGGCCTTGGCGTGGTCGAGGTGCTCAAGGATCAGCAGGCCGCCCCCCTCGGCGACGACGGCGCCGCTGCGGCAGACATCGAAGGGCTTGCAGGCCTGTTCGGGCTTGTCGTTGGAGTTGGTCGCGAGGCGTTTGAGCAGGCTCTGGCGGAGCAGGCCCATCGGGCTGAGCTTGGATTCAACGCCGCCGCAGATCGTCACGTCGGCTGCGCCGCGCTGGACGGTCCGCTGGGCCTCGCCGATGGCCAGGTGGCTGCTGGCATCGCCGCAGGTGATGGTATTGGAGGGCGCCTGGGCGTCGTGGACGATGGTCACGTGGCAGGCGAGCATGTTGGGCAGGAACTTCAGCAGCCAGAGGGGGGTCAAGTTGTTCATCCCCTCCTTGCCCCAGCGGGCCATGCTGAACTTGCCGGTCGCGGGGTCGATGGCGGTGTACATCGCGGCGGAGAGTTCCTGCAGGTCGGCGCAGATGAGGCCGGCGCCGATGTTGGCGCCGAAGCGGGTCGGGTCGGGGATGACGGGGGCCTGGGCCTCGCCTCGTTCGATGAGACACTTGGTGCGCAGGCCGGCGTCTTTGACGGCCTCGTAGGCGGCGACGACGGCGATCTCGATGTCGCGGGCCATGACCTTCGTGCTCTTGCGGTAGCTCTTGGGCACGTAGTCGGCGACCTTGAAGGCGTCGATTTCGCCGGCGACCTGGCTGTCGAAGCGGGCCGGGTCGAAGGTTTGAATTCGCCTGACGACGCTACGACCGGCGAGGAGTTTGTCCCAGACGGTCTTTACGCCGATGCCCAGCGGGCATACCAGGCCGATACCAGTGACTACTACGCGACGATCCGCCATCAGCCGCCCCTTGCGCCTTGTTCGGCCACAAAACTCTTGAACAGCGACATGAACTGCTCGGTAAAGACGAAATTCTCTTCGGGCAATTTCAGGCCGCGCATATTCTGGTCCACGTGCGAGAAGACCAGGTCGATCTGGCCGATGGGCTGGTCGTTTACGTAGACGGTGCCATTGGTGATGGCGGCCGCGTCATCCACCTGGTCGATACGGGCCTCGTACTTGAGCTGCTCGCCGGGGTGGACCGCGCGCTCGAAGGTTGCCCGACGGATCTTGGCGAGCACGACCTTCTCGCGAAAGCCGCGGGCCTGCCCCACGAGAATGCCGGCGGTCTGAGCCATGCCCTCGATCATGAGGCTGAAGGGCATGGTGGGCCTGGCCGCACAGACGTCGTGCAGGTGCTCCTCGGCAAGGGTGACGTTTTTGATCGCCACCGCCCGTTTGCCGGGTTCGAACTCAACGAATCGATCAATCCAGATCCAACGCATGGTTATTTCGCGACAGCGCCGTTGATCTTGCCATCGATGTAATTGACGATGGTGCGTACGGTGAACAGGTTGGGGACCTTGTTCACGTCGGGGTCCTTCTGGAACTCGGTGAAATCGGCGTGGGGCATGGCCTTTTTCAGCTGGGCCAGGCCCTGCGGGGTGAGTTTGCCGCCGCTGACGAAGTCCGGGTTATTCAGGACGTCGTCGGGGAACAGCTCGCCACGGGGAATCTTGATGCTGAACGCCTTTTCGAGGCGGAACACGATGTCCAGAAAATCAATGGACTCAGCGCCCAAGTCGCCCGTGAGGGTAGCGGACTCGGCGACCTCGTCGTCATCCACACCGAGTGCGTCGACCAGGTTTTCCCGCACGCGGCTGAAAATATCGTCCCGGCTCATGCCCATACTCTTGGCTCCTTCTGATGTATTGCCACGGCGGGCCGTCTGAAGCAGCCCGCCACGCCCTAGTCCTTTATTGTGATACCATTTGCGCCACGGCATTCAGGTCAAACGCCAGCAGGTTGAAGCGTGCCTTGGCCTCGGCGAGGATCTTCTCGTGCAAGGAGGCGTCATCCAGGCGGCCATGCCGCAGGGTGAGCCGGCCTCGCACCATCTCCAACCCGTTGCAGCGGCCGAGGCCTTCGAACTCGGTGCGGCCTACGTCGGCCTTGCGGACAGTGACCTCGATCTCGAGGACCTCGCCTGGCCGGACGAAGTTTTTATAGGTCACGTTGCGAACCTCGGCCAGTTCCAGGGTGCTGTAGGCGAACCCGCTGGTGACCTGCAGCAGCCAGCCGGCGGCCTCGGTCATGGCCTCGACCATGAGCACGCCGGGCATGACCGGGAAGGTCGGAAAGTGGTCGGCGAGATACTCCTCCGCCAGGGAGAGGGCCTTGCGGGCCACAATCCGCTTTGCGGGCTCAAGTACCACGATCCGGTCCAGCAGAACGAACTTCACCGTTATCTCCGCACCTTGGAGGGTTGCATGGCTGCAGCCTTCCGACTTTCCGCTTCGGGGAGGCTCCGCGCGGGCCTTACCCCACTATCCGGCGGCATGGCTTCCGATGCAACACCATGGCACCCGAACCACTCGAGTCTGCTCAGGACCTGGCCGGCCGAACAGTAAGAAGCGGGATTCTAACCATTGCCCCGGCACAATTCCAGTCGGACGGAGATCCTTAGCGGACCAGGATATCCGGACGATCGATCATCTGGCCTTCGATCTGGACTTTGACGGTGGGCCAATTGCCGGTGGCGGTGATGATCTCGAAGCCGCTATCGCTGGTCAGGATCGTGTCCTCGCTCTTGGCGGCCACGAGGGAGGGATTCCAGGCGAAGGCCTGATTGGCGAGGACCGGCGTGGGGTTGGCGGGGGTCGCCCGGCCCTGGCGGGTCTTATAACCTGTCGGGCCGCCCTGGTGATGGTGGTGCCAGCCTTCGGGGAAGCCGGCCTGCTCGTAGGCCTTCTGCAGGGTAGCGAAGATGTCACCGTAGGTATTGCCAAGGGCCGTCGTGGCCATCATGGCGGCATCGACGCGGCAGATGGCCTCCTGGCGATCGTGCCAGGCGGGGTCGCCCGGGCCGAAGGAGAACAGGCGGGTGGCGGAAGCGATGAGCCCCCCCTGCTCCGCACAGATCACCGCCATGGCGCGGCGGCGGATGGGGTTGGCGGTCGGGATGGGGTGGCGCCAGAGGTCGAGGCGGTCGTCGCCTGCGACGAGCATGACATGCGGCTTGAGTTGGCGGGACCACATCGCCTGGGCGATCAGGGCGGCAAGTTCGAACTCGGAACCGCCTGGATTGAAGGCGCGGCAGGCCTCTTCGAGGGCGTGGCCGGTGGCGTAGCCTATGCGACGATATCGCTGCTGTTCGCTGGGCAGGAGCACGAGGCGGAGTTTGTCGAAGTCAGCGGGCAGCGGCTGGGCGGTCTCTGGCAGGCCGGCGACCTTGGCGTCGGCGGCGAACTTTTTGCCAGCCAGCAGGTCGGCGAAGGCCTTGGCGGTGGCGGCACCGTCCCACCAGTTGCAGGGGACGGCCTGGACGCCGGTGTTTTCCAGTTCCTCGCGGGCGAGGCGGGTGGCCTCGATGTTGCTGGTGACGCAGGCGGCGCCGTTCCTATGGATGACGAGGCTGGCGGCGCCGGTGTCGCTTGCGTGGTTGACGTAGTTCTGGCCGCCCGCGGTGTACCAGGCGAAGTTCCAGCGTTGCGTCAGGACGACGGCGTCGAGGCCGGCGCGGTCCAGGAACGCGAGAACGGCATTGTGTTTCGTTTCGACTTCCTTGCGGCGGTTCATTGGGAGTCCTCTACTTGGCGCAATAGTCCACGATCCGGGCGATCTCGCTGCGGAGGTCCTTGCGATGGACGATCCGGTCGAGGAAGCCGTGCTCGAGCATGAACTCGGCGGTCTGGAAGCCCTCGGGCAGTTCGGTGCGGATCGTGTTGGCGATGACGCGCGGGCCGGCAAAGCCGATCATCGCACCGGGTTCGGCGATCAGGACGTCGCCCAAGAAGGCGAAGCTGGCGGCGACGCCGGCGGTGGTCGGGTCGCTCATGACGGAGATGTAGAGGCCACCGGCATCGCTGAACTTGCCGACGGCGGCGCTGGTCTTGGCCATCTGCATGAGCGAGATCATACCCTCCTGCATGCGGGCACCGCCCGAGGCGGTCACCACCACGAGGGGGAGTTTTTCGGCCATGGCGCGTTCGATCGCGGCGGTGACCTTCTCGCCTACGACGGAGCCCATCGAGGCCATGATGAACGAGGAGTCCATCACGCCGAGGATGACGGGTCGGCCGCGGATGTGGGCCTTGCCGACGATGACGGCTTCCTTTTCACCGACCTTGGCCTGAACCTGCTTGATGCGGTCGGGGTAGGTGATGCGGTCCTTGAACTGGAGCGGGTCGATCGGCACGAGGTTTTCGAGGAACTCGGTGAAGGAGTCGGGGTCGGCCAATTGCTGGATCCGGGTGCGGGCGTTGATGCGATAGTGGAGTTCGCACTCGGGGCAGACGTGCAGGTTCTCCTCCATGACCTTGCGGTAGACCATGGACTCGCACTTGGGGCACCGCATCCAGAGCCCTTCGGGCACATCAACCTTTTTATTGCTGGGCCAAGTTGAGCCTGCCATACATCCTCTCCATAGACTGACTGTCGGAAACCCCTCTGGCTGCAAGCCGCACGATGCTACGGGATGCGGCGGTCTGACACAAGATCCGGACGGCTGGAGAGCGGCTGCTACAGCGATTTCAGCCCGTTATGGTCGGCATCGGGGATGATCGTGCTGCCGCGGCCTACTACGATGATCTCGGGCTTGTCCTGGCCCGCCCAGTGTTCCAGGAAGGCAGGGCTGCTGGCCCAGGCATCGAGGAGGAACTCCGCCATCGGGCCGATCACCAGGCCGATAGCGGCGTTCTTATGTTTTTCGCAGACGCGCTCGATGCACTGGATGAGGCGGTTCTGGGCCTCCTCCAGGGGCTCGCCGCTGGGCGGGTTGACCTTGGAGGGTTCCTCGCTGAGCTGCTTATAGGCCTTGGGGGACCGCTGCTGGAGGTCGTGGGCGGTGAGGCCTTCCCAGAGGCCCATGTCGGGTTCTTCGAGGCCTTCGAGGACCTTGGTCTTGACGTGGAGGGAGCGGGCGATGACGTCGAGGGTTTCCTTTTCGGCCTGGCCTGCGCCGGTGTAGATGACCAGGGGCATGCGGTCGCCGGCGAGTTTGCGGGCGCAGTCCTTGGCGTCCTGGTAGCCTTGCTGGCTGAGGGGCATGTCGGCGGAGCCGGCGAGGCGTCCCTGCTCGGTCCAGAATGTTTTGCCGCAAGGGATGAGCAATATCCGGGTCATACTAACCTTCTTTGCCGGCCGCCTGGGCGAGCGACTGCAGCCGGGCGACTTCGGCACTCGGGTCGGCGGCGTCAAAGACGGCCGAGCCGGCCACAAACACATCCGCCCCCGCGCGGGCGGCACGCTCGATCGTGTGGACGGCGATACCGCCATCGACCTCGAGCCGCTGGTCGGGGCGGAGCTGTCCGGCGATCGCGCGGATCTTCTCGAGCATCGGTTCGATGAACTTCTGGCCACCAAAGCCGGGCCAGACGGTCATCACGAGGACCAGGTCGACCTTATCGAGGATGGGGGCGAGGGCGTCGGCGGGGGTACCGGGGTTGAGCGAGATACCAACACCTACGTTGAGTTCGCGGAGGCGGTCGATCACGCGCTGCGGGTCGGGGGTCGCCTCGATGTGGAAGGTGACCAGGTCAGCGCCGGCCTTGGCGAAGGGTTCGGCGTAGAAGAGCGGGTCGGTGATCATCAGGTGCACGTCGAGGAACAGGTCGGTGCATTTGCGAACGGAGTACACGACGGGCACGCCGATGCTGAGGTTGGGGACGAAGTGGCCGTCCATGATGTCCAGGTGGAGGAGCTGGGCGTTGGCCTTTTCGATCATGCCGATCTGCTCGCCCAGGCGGGTGAAGTCGGCGGAGAGGATCGAAGGGGCGATGCGTACGGCGGGGGTACGCAGCATCTGGAGACGCTTTGAGCGATCGGTGCTGGTCTGGTTCGTGCTATGCATGGTTCGGCTCGGCCCGGATGGCAAACAGTTCGGTGGTCCCTACGGGACTCGAACAACAGAAGAACAACAACACACCTGCGAACGCCGCGGGCGTGGCACCCAAGACGGCAACAACGCCTGGGGGGCGGTGCCCACCCTGCGGGCTGGCCGGCCCCGGTCGCCCGTTGCGGCTGGGGGCTGGGGATGCAGCGGGCTGCATCCGTACGCGATCTGCCTCCGCATATAGATATCCTATTGCGGAGCGGATTACTTGTTATCGAGGATGGCCACGCCGGGCAGTTCAAGACCTTCCAAGAACTCCAGGGAGGCGCCGCCACCGGTGCTGATGTGGCTGACCTTGTCCTCGAGGCCGGCCGCGGCGATGGCCGCCGCGGAGTCGCCGCCGCCGATGACGCTGACCGCACCGTTTTGGGTGGCATTGGCTACGGCGCGGGCGATGGCGACGGTGCCCTCGTCGAAGGGCTTCTTCTCGAACACGCCCATCGGGCCGTTCCAGAAGATGGTCTTGGCGCGGCCGATGACCTCGGCGAAGCGTTTACGGCTCTTGGGGCCGATGTCGACGCCTTCCTTGTCATCGGGGATATCGCCTTCGACGATCTCGTTGGGGGCGTCTTCCTTGATCTCGGCGACGACGACGGTATCGACAGGCAGGTGCATCTTGGCGCCGGCCAGGGCCTCGAGGTGGCGGGCCTCATCGACCTTGTCCATCTCGACTAGACTGGTGCCGATGGCCTGGCCGCGGGCCAGGAAGAAGGTGTAGGCCATTGCGCCGCCTATGATGATCTCGTCCGCCTTCTTGATGAGGCTCTCGATCACGCCGATCTTGTCGGAGACCTTGGCGCCGCCGAGGATGGCGACGAAGGGCTTCTTGGGATTGCCCAGGGCTTCGCCGAGGAACTTCAGTTCCTTCTCGATGAGGAAGCCGGCGACGCGTTTGCCGGGGCCCATGATCTCGGGGACGGCGTGCATGCTGGCGTGGGCGCGGTGGCTGGTGCCGAAGGCGTCGTTGACGTAGAGGTCGCCGTAGGTGGCGAGTTCCTTGGCGAAGTCCTTGCCGTCCTTGATCTCGTCCGGGTAGATGCGGAGGTTTTCGAGCATGAGGACCTCGCCCTGACCGAGGGCGTCCACCATCTTTTTGACCTCGGGGCCGATGACGTCGGGGGCGAGTTTGACGGGCTTGCCGAGGAGTTCGGCGAGGCGGTCGGCGGCGGGCTTCATGGAGTACTTGGCCTTGTCCTGGGGGCCCTTGGGCCGGCCGAGGTGGCTCATGAGCACGAGGCTTTTGGCGCCGTGGTCGAGGACGTACTTGATGGTGGGGAGGGCTTCGCGGATGCGTTTGTCATCGCCGACCTTGCCATCCTCGATAGGGACGTTGAAGTCGACCCGCATGAGGACGCGCTTCCCCTTGACGTCTACGTCGGCAATGGTTTTCTTGACCATCTGGTCTTCTCCTCTATTCGGATGCAGAACCTGACAATTGTTCGAGGCCACGCAACCGACCTGCAGCCGCTGGTGGCCTGTTCGTCCCTTGAGTAACGCCAGCAAGCCGGGATCGCACGCGGAACCCCGGCCCCGATCGTGTATCTTTGCACAAAGAGGGCCGTTTGCCAAGACGTTAGGGCCGATGAGGAACCGTCGAGCCCGGGCTTGTGGGAATTGCCGACTGATTGTAGCCTATGCGACTGGCTGGCGCGGGGTCTGTAGAATCCGGTGTCGGCTGAGACGGGGCATAGCTCAGCCTGGCTAGAGCGCCTGGTTTGGGTCCAGGAGGTCGTGAGTTCGAATCCCACTGCCCCGAGTGATGTAAAGTAGGTTGGACGCTGGGATTGCGTACCTGCCGAGAGTTGGCCTGCCAAAGGCAATGCTCGTCGCCTGAGCGGCGAGCAGGCAGATCCCGTTGAAAAGCCAATACGGGGTTGGAGCGCCACAGGCGGCAGCAATCACCAGTAGCAGGACGGAAACGGCAGGGGTCAAACAGAGCGCTGACCGTACCCACTTCGGCACGAGGCTATAGTTGCGATGCATCGGATTCACCATCGCCTCCACGGCGTGAACGTCCAGGAGTTCCGCGTTTGCGGCCGGTCGCGGCTCCGGCCCGTCGGTGGCGTTTGTTTGAGTCTTCAACATGATGGTTACTCCAAACTTGGCGAGCTTCAACCCGCCGTTGCGTGGAGTGTCCAGACGATTGCAGAACGAATTATTCTGTGAATTATTCGACAGGTTTATTCGTTGGGTGTGTCCGCACAAATCTGAGAGCGACAGCAACTTACGGCATATGCCAGCAGTTCAACGAATAAATGAACCCTCTTGACAGCCTTGCGCTGAAGTGCGTTTTTGCCGACGGCGCCCGCCTTCACGGTCTAAGAGCTGTTTCAGGTTCACAAGAGCCATCCGCTTTTGCTTGGCGAATTCCTCCCGGCTCATGCCGCCCTTGCCCTTCACGGTCTGCCAGTCATCATAGATTTCCCGATCGGTCTTCGTGCTGTACTGTGGCGGCGCGCCCCGCCCGTGCTTTTGTGGTTGCGCACTGCCGGATAGGATCGAATCGATCTGCCGCGCCGGATAGTTGGCGCGAATGTGTGCAAGAAGTCGTTCCTTTGCTCTCAATCCATCGAGCGCCATTAGCTTCTCTGGCACGATTCTCCGGCAAT
>JANYLN010000238.1 GCA_025357795.1 Planctomycetota bacterium | reverse complement strand
CCACTGCCACTGTTCCGCCGACGGGACCCGCTTCGCCCGCACCGCGTTGGCCTCCACATACCGGCATACCCGCAGGAAGTGGTAGTCATCCTGCACCGGGAAACTCTTGAACCGGCCCTGGTACAGATGCCCGCCCCGCTGCCTGCGGTGGCCGGCTTGGTGTCCCCGCCTTGCGGATTGCCTCACCCGCCGGCGGGGAAGCGATTGCCGTCGCCCGCACCTGCTACGCAGAGGTCCCGGAGCCGTCGACGTATCTTGCGATTCTGCCGATACTTACATGCCGCAAAGGGCCGCACGCGGCCGGCAGATTTGAGTGATGACCCCGAGTCTCCATGAGCGTCCCCGGTTCGAGGCCCCCGGCATTGACGACGACTTACCGAGCCTCACAAACTACAGTATGGGCGCAATCAACAGTGCCAAGTAAACACGTCAATGTGCAAAGGTAGCAAGTCATATCGCCAAGTATACTTGACATTTTATGGCCGACGGTGTAGGATAATGATAGGAGAAACGCATGATGGCGGGTTTTCGCCTTTGCAACCGTTTGAAGGTCGCACGTGCAGAGAAGAGTCTCTCCCAGGAGCAACTCGGCTTGCTGGCCGGAGTGACTCGCCAAACCATCAGTTCGATTGAAACGGGTCAGTACAACCCCTCGGCCTTGTTGGCCCTGGTCCTGGCCCGACGCCTGGACAAGCGGATCGAAGAACTCTTTTTCCTGGAGGACGAGTCATGAGTACCCGCCAAAGCGTGGAACAGGATGAACGGGCAGTAGCGGTCATCGGTGTCAGCTCCCGATGGGCCTTCGTATTTCTCTACTTCGGAATCTGCATTGATGGTGCGTACCGGGCCACAGTTCTTCACCAGAATACTTTGGACTTAATTGCACTGGTCTTGGGGAGTTTGATCATCAGTACGATATACCAAGCCCGCCATAAGGTACTGGGAAAGACCTGGGTCAAGGCGGCGCTCTTCGGCGCCCTCTGCGGCGTCCTCCCAGTCGTATTCGGAGTCGTATTCAAAGTTGTTTCTTCAATGATACAAGCCCGGTGAATCTCGGTTCGTTCGCCTCGATCCCGTGGGTTTGCACGTTGGCATTGCTTCTGCGAGGGCACAACGCCTCACGTGATAGTGGCACATGTAACTTCGCGGGAAGCCGAAGTACGCTTCAACCGGGGAAGCATTCGGGGTCATCACTCGTGTCCCGACGACTTCCGTGGCCGCCCGGGATTGCGTAACGTGAACTCCAACCCTAGCCGGGGGGGAATTTGGGGTCATCACTGAATACCGCACAATGTTGCCTGCCAGTTGCCCGCCGAATCGCCCTGTCGCGGCCCCGCCGTGGGCCAGCTGTCACCCGCACAAATCGGCTCTTGCCGTCCTGCTCAGTTTCGGATAGGTATTATGCACCACGTGGATTGAGCGATCGACACCGGCTGAATCGGTCCGGCTTCGCAGAAAATGATTGGACTGGTTGGACGGGACAGTTCTCTCAAATGAACCCGGGCGGGCGATAGAATGGACTGCAGATCTGGCAATGCAGGTTGAATGGGATTCGGGCAAGGAGCCTGAAGGGTAGACCCAAGAAGACACCAGATGATCTTCGCCCGGAATACGACTTTGACTATTCAAAGGGTGTTCGGGGCAAGTACTGCGGGCGGCTCTTGCCGGAGGGCACCAATGTTGTCGTTCTGGACCCGGATGTGGCGGAGGCCTTCGGCGATTCAGCCTCGGTGAACAAGGCACTGAGGTCGTTGCTTACGATTACCCGCTCGACGCAACGTCTGACAAAACACCCCCAGGGACGTGGCGGGCGGGCATCCAGAGCGTCCTGAGGCGAACCAAGGCCGGGCCCCGCCACGCTCCAAACCGCCCGGGCATGGCACCTGAAGGGCCAAAGCGCGGTGGCATATTCGGTCACTGCCCATCCCCCGTTGTGCAGCTTCCTCGACTACCCTGGTTGGCTTACGCCGCCCCTTTGTTTAGAATCTGACCGTATGGAGCAGCATAGCCTCGACAAACTGGAGTTCGGCCGGATCTGCGACATGGTCGGTCGCTTCGCCCGCACGAGTCTTGGCCGGGAGATGGCCCAGAAGGCTCAGCCGTCGAATCAGCCCGAGCAGGTGCGGTACTGGCTGGACCAGGTCCGCCAGATGTCCATCTGGATCACCCGCAAGGGGCAACCCCCCTTTGGTGGCATGGTCGATGTCCGCCAACTCGTTGAGCACGCCGTGCCGCCGCATCTGCTCGAGCCGGCCGAACTGGTCGACGTCCGCGGTACCCTCCGCGTCACGGGCCTGATGGTGGACTGGCTCAAGGAGATGCCCGAGGACTTCAAGGCCCTGGGCGCCGTGGCCGAGCGAGTCGGCGATTACACCATGATCGCCGACCGGATCGACAAGATCATCGACGACCGCGGCATGGTCAAAGACGACGCCTCGCCCAAACTCTCCAAACTCCGCCGGCAGATCGCCGACGGCGAAGTGTCCATCAAGAAGGTCTACGACCGCCTGCTGCGGAACATGGACATCGTCCGCGTGCTCCAGTACGCCGCGACGACCTTCCACGGCGACCGCCTGGTCCTGCCCGTCAAGGCCGAGTACCGCGCCCGCATGCCCGGCATCATCCATCGCAGCAGCGACAGCGGGGCGACGCTCTTTGTCGAACCCGCCGAGGTCGTCGAACTCAACAACACCATCGTCGCCCTCAAGCAGGAGGAGAGCCAGGAGATCAGCCGGATCCTCTGGGAACTGACCCACCTCGTTCACGTCAACAGCGAGGGCATTCTGCGGACGTTGCACGGGCTGGCCCTGCTGGACCTGATCACCGCCAAGGCCCTCATGTCCCGCCAGCACGGCTGGGTCGTGCCCGAGGTCGGCGAGAACCTCCCGATGAACCTCCGCGACGTGCGTCACCCGCTGCTCATGGAGATGCACAAGGACGAGAAACCCGCCAAGATCCTCGAAGCCATCATCCCCATCGACATGCGGCTGGGCGAAGACTTCGACATGCTGGTCATCACCGGCCCCAACACCGGCGGCAAGACCGTAGCCCTCAAGACCATCGGCCTGGCGGCGGTCATGGCCCAGGCCGGTATGCCCATCGCCGCCCAGGTCGGCTCGCAGTTGCCGATCTACAAGGACCTCCTCCTCGACATCGGCGATGAGCAGAGCCTCCAGCAGTCGCTGAGCACCTTCAGCGCGCACTTAAAGCAGATCCTGCACATCCTGCACCATGCCGACGAGCACACGCTCGTGCTGCTGGACGAACTGGGCAGCGGCACCGACCCCGACGAAGGCGCCGCGATCGGCCAGGCCATCATGGACGCACTCCGCCAGCGCCACAGCCCGACGATCATCACCACGCACCTGGGCGTGCTCAAGGGATATGCCTATCGCGAGCAGCGCGTCGACAACGCCGCCGTCGAATTCGACGTCGCCACGCTGCGGCCCACCTACAGGCTGATCATCGGCGAACCCGGCAACAGCAACGCCATCGAGATCGCCCGCCGGCTCGGCATGGGCGAGAACGTCCTGCACGTCGCCCGCCAGCACCTGGCAGGCCGCCACCGCGCGCTGCACGAGGCCATCAAGGGAACTCTAAAGAGCCGCCGCAAGGCCGAGGCCGCCCGCGAGGAGTCCGAAAAGGCCCGCATCGCCGCCACCGAGGCCCAGGCCCTCTATCAGCAGGAGAGCGAGAGCCTCAAGGCCAAGCAGATCGCCTTCGACAGGTGGATGCAGCGGGTGACCACCCTCAAGCCCGGCGACAAGGTCCGCTCCAAGCGGTTCGACCGCGAAGCCACCGTCGTCCGCATCCTGCTGCAACGCCAGGCCGTTGTCATCAACAACCGCGGCATGGAGATGGAGGTCCCGCTCACCGACATCGCCTTGCCCGACGCCGAGCACGATGCCGCCAGAACCGCAGGGTAGGGGCCTGAGCAATCCTCCCATAGGCCAGGACCACGCGTGCATGGCCGTTACGTTACGCCTGACGGCTGACCACTGACTGCCGACGCTGTTCCCACACCCGGTCTCCGCTTGTCACCAATACATGTTGATGGCGGAAACCCCGATCCCCCATCCGGCTTGCCCGCATCGCCTGCCGCGGCTATATTCCGTGGCTCAGCATCGGTAGCTCTGCGCATTGGCGCAAACGCCACTTATGACTGGTTGTTGATCGCAAGACAGATGGAGGTGAGCTGAGTGCGTAGCCGTCTATCACTGGCGATTTTTGCAAGCGTTCTGGTATCCGTTGGCCCGCTGGCGCTGGCTGCCCAGATGTCCGCGCCGATGTCGTCCCCCGTTTCCACAACCCAACCCAGCCGCGAGGGCCTGCCCGAAACCATCTGGCAGCACATGCAGACGTTCAGTTCGCTGGGCAGCCGTGCGGTAGGCTACCCTGGTCACGACGAGGCAGGCCGGCACATCGAGAGCGTCTTGCGGAACCTGGGCCTCAAGGACCTGCAAGCTGACGATGTTATCCTCGCCGCCCCGATCGACGAAGGCGCCAGTCTGAAAATCGCTGAGCTGACCGTCCCGCTCGCCTGCTTCTGGCCCAACCTCGTACGCACCCCGGTCACCCCGCCGGAGGGACTGGAGGGCAAGCTCTTCTACGGCCGCAAGGGCTACCCCGAGGACTTTCGCGGTATCGACCTTTCCCAGTGCATCGTCATCCTGGACTTCGATTGCGGCGACCACTACATCCTTGCCCGTTCGCTGGGCGCCCGGGCGATCCTGTTCATCGAGCCCGACACCGCCGACCGCAGCCACGCCGTCAGCAAGGTCATGGACTCGCCGGTGAGCATCCCCCGCTACTGGCTGAGCAAGCAGGCCTGGCAGGCGATCCAGCCCGCCGTCGAACAGGGCAGTAGCGCCCGCGTCCACGCGAAGATGACCTGGAAACGCGTGACCGCCCGCAATATCTTCGCCCGCCTGCCTGGCCGCGATCCGAAATTCGCCAACGAGCCCATCGTCCTGATGTCCAGCTACGACGCCAGCTCGGTCGTTCCCGCCATCGCCCCCGGCGCCGACCAGGCCTGCAGCATCTCCACACTGCTGTGGCTGGCGAAGCACTTCAGCCGCAACCCCTCACTCCGCCCGATCTGGTTCGTCGCGCTTGACGCCCACGCCCTGTCCAACGGCGGCATGGATGACTTCCTCGTGCGGCACTGCATGTCGGGCCGCACCTACGACGACTGGGCAAGCAACTTCGTCAAGCGCTCCCCGCCGGAAAGGGGGTTGCAGATCAACCCCGTGCTGATGCTCGACCTGAGCCTCGCCTCCGGCAGCAGGACGCTCGGCTCGTTCTGGGATGGCAGCGATCTGGCCTCAAATGACTTCCACCGCAATTCGATCATCAAGGTTGGCGATGTCTTCGTCCAGCAGGCCGGCGACCTGCTCAAGGCCGGCGACTACCAGGACGTGCAGTTCGTAAGCGGGATTCGCCCGCTGCAGGGCATCACCTGGCACAGCTACCTGCCCATCCGCATCCAGTTTGACAGCACCATTGCCCTCAAGGCCAAACAGCACGCCATGGCCCTGGCGACCGCCCTGGACAGCCGGCCCGCCTGGGACACCCCGCTGGACACCCTCGACCGCGTCAATCGCGAAAACCTCTTCGCCCAGGCCGCCCTGGTTACCGACCTGCTGGACAAGGTCCTCAGTAACGTCGACCTCGTTCGCCGCAATATCAGCGCCAACGACTTCCGTGCCTACAAGTGGCCGATCATCCCCTTCCTCTGCAAGGCCAACAAGTCCAAACTCGCCGACCGTCCCGTCACCACCGAGCCCATGGAAGATGCCCTGGTTGTCCTGCGGGCCGAAGGACGCATTCCCTGGCTGACCGGCGGCTATACCACCGAGATCGGCCTGTCGGACAAGACCGGCTACCACGTCGATCTGCTGAGCGATCACAAGCGGCTCAGCATCTACGGCTACAAGCTCGATCCGGTCGACGGCTCGATCATCTACGTCGCCGACCGGGGCGAGGAAGGCGCCGGCCGGCAGAGCCTCGACCTCGATGACGAGTCCAACGGCATCCTGGTGATGTTCCGCTGCGCGACGATGGACCTGTACGACCTGGCCGATCCCGTCCGCTTCAAGACGCTCGACCAGTTCGGCATCATGCTGCCCACCGGCGGAACGCCGCAGAAGTTCGGCTACTGCTGGCTGCCGCGCGGGGACGCTCGCCTCTGCCTGACCGTCCACGTGCCCCGCAACATGCGAATCCGCTTTGCCGCCGGCCGCGGCATGTTCGGCTTCCAGTATCTGCTGCTCAACGCCACCCAGGACGAACCCGAGGGGGAAGGCCTCCTGCTCACCGACGAGACCCCCGTTTTTCAGGGCAACTTCAAGGCCCTGCAGGACATCGTCACCCTCAACGAGGCCCGCTTCAACCGCCTCAACAAGAGGGGCATCAAGAACGAACTGGTGCAGGACCTGCTCACGCGAGCCCACTCCGCCCAGGACCAGGCCGCCAAGGCCCTCGACGTTCGCGATTGGGACACGTTCCTCCGCTCGACGTACGAGGGGTTGGGCTACGCCACCACCGCCTACCCGCAGGTCAAGGGCATGGCCCGCGACACCGTCGAGGGCGTCGTCTTCTACTTCGCCCTGTTGATCCCGTTTGCGTTCTTCCTCGAGCGGCTGCTGTTCGGCTTCCCCGACATCCGCAAGCAGCTCGTCGCGGTAGGTGTGATCTTCCTGATCGTCTTCGGCATCATGGGCGTGATCCACCCCGCCTTCCAGATCTCCGACTCGCCCTACGTGATCTTCCTGGCCTTCATCATCATGGCCCTGGCGGCGATCGTGATGTCGATCGTCATCGGCAAGTTCGGGGAGCAGATGCAGGAGATGCGCGCCAGCGGCGGCGAGGCCCACCGTGTCGACGTCGGCCGCGTCAGCGCGAGCATGGCGGCCGTCGTGCTCGGCATCAGCAATCTCCGCAAACGCCGCGTCCGCACCATCCTGACCACCGGCACGATCGTGCTGCTGACCTTCGCGGTCCTTTCGTTCACCGTCGTCAGCAGTTCGACCCGCTACTACCGCATCCCGCGCCCCTACAAGTCCAGCTACCAGGGCATCCTCTTCCGCGACCGCAACTGGATCGGCATCAGCCACGTCCTGCAGGACTACATCCAGTACGCATTCGCCCGCGAGGTCGGCCGCGGGAATCCCCAGGCCGTGATCGCCCCGCGCTGCTGGTACTTCATGGAAAAGGACAACGACCTGTCCCTGCCGATCGGCGGCCCCGCTGGCCAGTGGGCCCGCGTGGCCGGTGCCGTCGGCGTGGTCCCCGAGGAGACCCGCATCACCCACCTCGACGAGTGCCTCGTACAGGGACGCTGGATCGCCGACCGATCCGCGGACGAGGTCATGCTGCCCGCCCCCCTGGCCAAGACCCTCGGGGTCGATCTGGCCCTGCCGGGCCTCAACACGATCGAGGCCTTCGGCCGCTCCTGGAAGGTCGTCGGCATCCTCGACGGCAGCCGCTTCAGCCAGTTCAAGGACCTCGACGGCGAGCCGATCTCGCCCACCCAGCCGCGCAAAGGCAAGGACACCGCCATGGTCGGCACCGACGCCGCCAGCGAGGCCCGCCTCGAGGCCGAATCCCAGCGATCCACCGATGTCCAGGCCGTCAACCACATCGACCCGCAGACCATCCCGGTCTTCGCCTATGACCGGCTCGCCCGCTACGGCGGACGCCTGCAGGGCATCGCCGTAGGCGGCATCGACGTCGAAAGCCAGGCCAGCAAAAAACAGCTCGAGGACCTTCTGGCCCGCACCAACCTGCTCGCCTTCGTTGGCTATCCCGACAAGGCCGTCCGAGCGATCTCCGCGACCGGCCAGACCGGCGTCGGCTGGGCCAGCGGCCTGCTCGTGCCTGTGATCATCGCCTCGCTCATCGTGCTCAATACGATGCTCGGCAGCGTCTACGAGCGCCGGCGCGAAATCAGCACCTACAGCAGCGTCGGCCTGGCCCCCTCACACATCGCCGCGCTGTTCCTCGCCGAATCCAGCGTCTTTGCGGTGGTAGGAGCCTTCACCGGCTACCTGCTGGGCCAGGGCGTCGCCAAATTGCTGCTGACCACCGGCCTGCTCGGCGGCATCAACATCAACTACTCCAGCACCGCCGCCGTGCTCACCAGCGTCATCGTCATGGGCGTGGTGATGCTCTCGGCCGTCTATCCGTCCAAGGTCGCCGCCCGCATGGCCGTGCCCGACGTCACCCGGCGGTGGACCTTCCCGTCCCCGGCCGGCGACATCTGGCGCTTCGAGTTCCCCTTCACCGTCGCTGACTGGCAGGTGCTCGGGCTCTTCGCCTTCCTGACCGACTTCTTCAGCGCCTGTGCCGAAGAGTCCGTCGGCGTCTTCTACACCCGCAACACGAAACTGGAGCGCGAGGCCGTCAACGGCCAGCCGCGCCACCGGATCTCCCTGGACGTCTGGCTCGCCCCCTATGACCTGGGCGTCAGCCAGCACGTGCAACTGCTCGCCGAGCCGACCGAGGACTCGCGGATTCACCGCATCGAGATGACCATCATCCGCCGCAGTGGCGAGCACGCCGCC
>JANYLN010000235.1 GCA_025357795.1 Planctomycetota bacterium | reverse complement strand
TTATTTGAGACAAGGAGAACCACCCGTCAGGACGAGCGGGTCTGCCCTGCCTCTCTTTGGGGTTCCTGTATTTTGCCAGAGGCTCATCACCTCCGCAAGGCCAGTTCTTCACGGTCGTACTCCTTCCGACCAAAATACACCGCCGCCGGCGTCAGGTGGCCCAGCGACTGATGGCCGCGCTGCTGGTTGCAGAAGGGGGAGTACCGGCTCAGCCCCTGGTGGGCTTCCTGGCTATCGCGGTATCCCTTCCGATACACCTCTTCCTATTTCACCGTCGGCCACAAGCGGTCCACGAACACGTTGTCCAAGGCCCGGCCTCAGGCCATCCATGCTGATGGCAATCCCTTCCCGTTCCAGCATTTCCCGTGAACGTCGTGCTGGTGACCCGTACTACCCGTTGCGGCTGGCGGTGAGAAGACGGACAAGGGCCTCGATGTCGGCGGGTTCGTGGGCGGCGGTTACGCTGATCCGCAGGCGTGAGCTGTCCGGGGGGACGGCGGGGGGGCGGACGGCGGGGGCGAAGATGCCGTTTTCCAGCAGCTGCTGGGCTAGTGCCACGGTTCTGTCGGCGGGGCCTACTACGGCGGGGACGATTTGGGTCTGGGAGTTGGCGGTGTTCCAGCCTGCGGCGGCTAGCTGGGTGCGGAGGCGGGAGGCCAAGGCGAGGACCTTCTGGCGGCGCCAGGGTTCGGACTGGATGAGTTCGAGGGCGCGGAGGGCCGCGGCACAGGCGGCGGCGGGCAGGCCTGTGGTGAAGATGAAGGAGCGGGCCAGGTTGACCACGGATTCGACAACAACGGCGGGGCCGGCGATGAAACCGCCCAGGCCGCCCAGGGCCTTACTTAGCGTGCCTACCGTTACGTCGATGTCGGTTTCGACGGATTGCAGTTCGGCAGCCCCCCTGCCCCGCGGGCCTAATACGCCGGTGGCGTGGGCTTCGTCGACTATAAGGATCGCGTCGTACTGTTTCTTGAGGGCTACCAGGCGGGGCAGGTCGGCGAGGTCGCCGTCCATGCTAAAGACCGTGTCGGTGACGATGAGGCGGCGGCGAGCCTTGGCGTAACGTTGCAGGAGGCGTTCCAGTTTATCGTAATTGAGGTGCGGGAAGACGCGGACCTCGGCGCCGCAGGAGGCGGCGGCATCGATGATGCTGGCGTGGTTGAGTTTGTCCAGCAGAAGGCAATCGCCCGGGCCGGCCAGGGTGCGGATGGCGGCGAGGTTGGCCATGTAGCCTGTGGGCAGGACGATGGCGGACTCGGTGCCTTTGAAGGCGGCCAGGGCGGTTTCCAGTTGGGCGTGGAGGGTGGTGTGGCCGCAGATGAGGCGGCTGCCGCCTGCGCCCCAGCCGAAGCGGGTCAGGGCCTCGCGGGCGGCGTCGGCGAGACGGGGGTCGGCGGCCAAGCCGAGGTAGTCGTTGCCTGCGAAGTTGAGGACGTCGCGGCCTGCGTCGAGGCGGATCGTTCGGCCCATGGGGGAGGCGATCGGCCGGAGCTGGCGGTGCATGTTGTGAGCGGCCAGATCGTCGAGGTGTTGGCGGAGGTCCTGCTGCCAGGGACTGGGAGCGTGCTTGGCCGGGGCTGGCGGGGAGTCCGGGAGGGGCGGGAGGCAGCCTGTTTCGCAGGCGAGGCGGAGGTCGGGGCCCAGCGAGGCGAGCATGCGGCGGTTGGACTCGATCAGGTCGGGCAGTTGCAGGATCTGGTCGAGCGGGATCCAGCGGACTTCGGCGACCTCGAGGGCACTGGGCGCGAAGGCGTCGTCGTCGCTGATTACGAAGTACCAGTGCAGGGGAAAGCGGCCTCGTGGGTTGGTGATCTCCAGCGAACCGACCTTGCGGAGCGGTTGGACGGCGGTGCCGAGTTCCTCTCGCCATTCGCGCTGCAGGGCGGTGATCTCATCTTCGCCTGCCTCGATGCCGCCACCCGGGAAGCACCATTGGTTGGGGTATGGGATGGTCGCGGAGCGCCTGGTCATCAGCAAGCAGCCCGCGCGGTACCAGATGCCGACGACGCCGCCAGGGCCGGCAGGGATGCGCGGATCGCTCGAGGCGAAGGAGTCGGGGGCTGGTTGTGGCTGTTCGCGGTTCATGGGCAATGGGTATTCTACAGGAGGTTGGGGCGGGGGCCAGTGGGACGCCTGCGGAGACGGGCTTTCCTGTCGTCCTTGCTCGGCCACCAGAAAAAGAGACCGGCTGCGGGAGCGGGTTTCGCTCTGGCAGCCGGGGATCGTTCCGTTGCACGGAGGTCCTGCGCCCCAAGGGGCGACTACTGCGTGTTGGCGACCTTGCCGGCGCGGATGGCATTGAGGTTGTAGCCCACGAAGTGCAGGAACTGGGTCTGGTTGAGGATCGGGACCATCAGATCCTTGGCCTCTTTGACGGTCGCCTGGAATTCCTCGAAGGCCTTCTGGGCTTCCTGGTAGCGCTGCTTGTCGATCGGCGAAGCGGTGGCCGGCGGAGCGATGGGCTGGGCCGGGCCCTGACCGATCACGACGAAGTCGGTTGTCGTGTCGATGGCGTCGACGGTCTCGCCGCCCCACTCGGCGACCATCGCCTTGATGCGATCGATGCCGGCCGAGGTCGCCACGCCGGTGTTGTCCATATCGAACCGGCCTGCCACGACGAACTTATGTTTGCGGCTCTTGGAGTAGATCGCGTTGGCGATCAGGTCGCCCTCGAGGACGGGCTGGCTGCCATTGCGGCTGATGATCTTGCCGGCGGCGACGTCATCGTAGATCGAGGAGATCTCCATGGTGGCCTTGCCCTCGCCGGTGGCGGGGATGCCCTCGCCGGCGCTGTAGATGGCGAAGGTCATGCCGAGCGTCAGCCTGTCGCGGGCGCCCAGGTTCACGTAGACGTAGGGGTCGCCGGGCAGGGCTCGGATGATCTTGCCATCGGCCTGGCGGGCGGCGGCGTAGATGTCGGGCTGGCCGCGGAGCTGCTTGAGTGTGGCGAGGGCATCGTTCAGGCGGTTGCGCATCTTGCCGAGGTTCTTGTCCTGCTCTTCCAGTTCGGCGCGGTGACGGTCGGCGTCCTTGCGGAGCTGCTCTTCGGCCTTGCTGGCGTTACCCTTGAGGGTTTCCATGACCTGCACATTGGCCTTCTGGTAGCTAGCGAGCTGGGCCTGGGTTTCCTTGAGCTGGGAGGCGATGCCGGCGACGGTCTGGTCAAATTGCTGGGTGACCTGGTCGCGGGCCTTGGTCAGTTCGGTGAGTTGGGCCTGGGCCTGCTTCAAGCCGGTCTCGGCCTGGGTGCGGCGGTCCCTCTCCTTGGCCTGGCCGGTGTGGAGCGTTTCGACGGCTGCCAGAAGCGAATCGGGGCTGAAGGTGGCGGCGTTTTCGATCCGGCCTGCCTCTTTGATGGCCTCGTATTTCAGGACGATCTGGCGCTGGATGGGGAGCCACTCTTCGGCATCGGAGCCGGTGATGGCCTTGGCCAAGCCGCGGCGATCGTCGGCCATGCGGCCCAGGATAGTCTGGCCCGGCTTGGCGAGGGACTGGTACTGGGCGAACTCGCCGGAACTGGCGACCTTGTCCTTGTCCTTGACGGCGGCCTCGCGGTCCTGATCGAGCTTGGTCTGGCCGGTGTAGAGGATGACCAGGCCAATCGTGCTAACCAGCCAGAGCACGACAAACACAACCAAGGCAATCTGAACACCGGTAAACGCGCCACCCCGCGCCTGAGGCCTGATCCCTGCCATAGGGCCGACTCCTCGTCTGACAATACCACGCGAACTGGAATGCGTGCGGCTCGAAGCGGCTGCTACCGGCTCGCGGCAATCAAACGGTAACTGTGCGTAGCAGCACGGCTTAGAGACACCGCTCTAAACTGTGGGCAGTATCCTAATTGCGTCCGGCGTTGTCAAGCCGTCGGAATAGCGGAGGGGCGTGGCGCGGAAGATGGCATCTCGCAGCTGCAAATACGGGTCAGCGCGTGATTTATCGCATTGTCGCGATGGATGGGATGCTTTATCATCCGCGCCAGAATGGCTTGGCACACGTACAACTGACAGGGAGATGCGATGTCGGACGAGAGAATCTTGAACGACAAGATGTTACTGCTGCAGCAGAAGCTGCGGGAACTGGGGCGGACCCTGATCGCGTACAGCGGCGGGGTCGATTCGACGTTCCTGCTGAAGGTGGCGGTCGAGACGCTCGGGCGGGATAATGTGCTGGCGGTGATCTCGACGGGGCCGGTGCTGCCGCGGGCGGAACTCGAGCTGGCCCGCCAGCTTGCCCGGCAGATCGGCGCGAACTTGCAGGAAATCAAAACAACCGAGATGGACGATCCGAATTTCCGAGCCAACCCGGCGGACCGGTGCTTCCACTGCAAGTCGATCCTGTTCGAGCATCTCAAGCCCATCGCCGAGCAGCACGGTCTCCCGGCGATCCTGACGGGTCTGAACGCCGATGACCTGGGGGACTACCGGCCTGGCATCCAGGCGGCCCGCAAGCATGGGGTGGTTGAACCGATGGCGGCGGCGGGGTTGACCAAGGCGGAGATCCGCGAGTTGTCGAAGCGGTACGGGCTGCCGACGGCGGACAAGCCGGCCTCGCCTTGCCTGGCCAGCCGGATCCCTTATGGAGAGCCGGTGACCGAAGCGAAGCTTCAGCAGATCGAACAGGGCGAGTTGTTCCTGCGGGGGCTGGGGCTGCGGGACTGTCGCGTGCGGCACCATGGGAACCTGGCGCGGCTGGAGATCCCGGCTGACAAGATCGTCAACTTCGCGCAGCCCGAGGTCCGCGAAGTGATCGTCAAGCGGTTCAAGGAACTGGGTTTCACGTTTGTCGCGATGGATCTGCAGGGGTTCCGCAGCGGCGGACTGAATGAGGTGCTCAAGGGCGGCGGGCTGAAGGGGACGGCGTGAGAAACGCCGCGTCGTGAGGCGAACCCAATGTGCAGCGGGTGGCGAACTGTACACGGCTGCAACTGCCCAGGCCTGTGTCCGATCCAGCTCGACCCGCTGAAGTCCTTCACCCTGCACAGCACGCTGCAGATGGCCTGGCTGGCGATGCCGGCCCTGGCCTGCGACGCCCCCGGCCCAGTACCTGTAATGGGGCCTTGCCTGAACCTTGACATCATGCGGCTCGACATTAGGATAGCACGCCTATGCCGAAGTGGCGGAATGGCAGACGCGCGGGTTTCAAAAACCCGTGGGTGTAATGCCCGTGAGGGTTCAAGTCCCTCCTTCGGCAGTTTCCTTTGTCCCGTGAGGCAGGTATCCCCTCTTGCATGCCTGGTGATTGCATGAATATGCAAAGCCTCCGTCTGCCGCCCCTGCTGACTTACGAACAGTGCCAGCGGATCCACTTCGTATTGCCCGAGGACGTCCGCCGGGGGATCGACACCGTCTTCGAGAAGCAGTGCGGCAAATACGGCCTGAAACTGGCGAACATCCTGCCGGATTGATAGTGGAGAGAAGTTCCATGAGAGTGCTTGCGATCGATTGCAGTGCCCGGCGGGACGGACTGACCGCCCGGATGAGCCAGGCGGCTTGCGAGGGCGCCCGCCAAGCCGGTGCGGAGGTGGACCGGATCAGTCTGGCGGACCTGAAGCTCGATCACTGCCGCATGTGCGACCCGGACGGCTGGGGCAACTGCCGGCGCTACGGCCGATGCATCATCCCCGACGACTTCAATACGTTGGTCGATCGGCTGGCCACGGCCGACCGCTTTGTCTTCGCCACGCCCGTCTACTTCGGCGACCTGTCCGAATCCGCCAAGGCCTTTACCGACCGGCTGCGGCGGATCAGTCGCTTCCCCAACCGCCAGAAGTTCCTGCGGAACCTGCCGACGCTGACGATCGCGGTGGCCGGGGGCGGGGGCGGCGGCATCCCCACGTGCCTGATGAACATCGAAAAGGCCTTGACTGTGCCGGGCTGCTTCATCCTGGACATGGTCGGCGTCGCCCGACGGAACGCTCAGTACAAGTGCGAGACACTCCATCTGGCGGGCAAGGCCCTGGCGGACCAGCCACACGAGACGTGGCCCAGCCGGGATGAACCGGTCGGCAAGTGATACGCTCCATCGACCTTGACCTTCCCGCTTGAACGACGCTGCGCGAGCATAGAATGTGGACAGCGATGGCAGGAGGCGCGACGCCTTCCGGCTTCCTGCCGCATTGGGAGTAGGTAACGTGTCGGCAGCCGATCGCTGCGGGCGGGTTGTCTGCAGGCGTGACGCCGTTGTCATTGCCGTCAGGCGCTGCCCCGCCGCGGACACAGATATCGCTTCCGCGGTTGCCGTCCCTCTCGCAGATGAATATCATTTGGCATCACCAAACCCAGTGGGCGGGCTGTTTCAGACAACTTCGTGTGTCTTTAGGAGTGACGACCATGCGTCAACTTGACGTCGCGGACGCTTTGAATTTTCTGTATCCCCAGCCGCTGGCGTTTCTGAGCGTGTCGGCCCCGGATGGCACGCGAAACGCCATGGCGGTCGGCTGGCTGATGCAGGTTTCCTTCGAGCCGCCGATCCTGG
>JANYLN010000185.1 GCA_025357795.1 Planctomycetota bacterium | reverse complement strand
GCACGACTGATCGTAGCCCAGCACTTCAGCCGGGACCGGAAGACCCCATATACCCGGTTGTTGTTTCTTTTGTCGTTGTTGAGTCCCGTAGGGACGACTGAAATATTGGGTGCCATGCAACGCCAAAAGAAACAACAACCGGGTATATGGGGTCTTCCGGTCCCGGCTGAAGTGCTGGGCTACGATCAGTCGTGCCTACGGCAACACGCGGCTGGCAAGCGAGCCGGATAAATGGGGGAGGCGGAGATGGGAAATCGACCTACGGCCAGGCATTGTCGCCGTTCGGCCGGAAGCACGGCCCGCTACTGCCGCTGGATCGGCAATTTGACTGTGATCCTGGTGCCTTCGCCCGGGGCGGTCTTGAGTTCCATCTTGCCGCCGTGGGCTTCGACGATCTTGCGGCAGATCGACAGGCCCAGGCCGGTGCCGCGGGTCTTGGTGGTGAAGAACGGCTCGAAGGCGCGGTGGGCGACGTCGGGGAGCATGCCGGGGCCATTGTCGCTGAAGGAGATGCGGTACCAGTTGCCGTCGGGTTCGAGGCGGATGACCAATTGGCCCGGCTTCATCATGGCCTGGGCGGCGTTGAGGACGATGTTCATGAAGACCTGCTCGAGCTGGTCGGGGTCGACGGTCAGTTCGGCGGGCTCGTCGGGGTAATGCTTAATAATTTGTAACGGCTGGAGTTGGCGCTCGCGGGCGAGGACCGTCAGGACGCTGTCGATGAGTTCCTCCAGGTTGGTCGCCATCCGGTCGGGCGGGGTCGGGCGGGCGTAGACCAGCAGGTCGCGGACGGTACTGTCGAGCCTCTTAATCTGGTGCAGGATCTCGTCGATAATGTCGCGGTGCGGGTCTTCGGGGACGAAGCGCTCCTTGATGATCTCCATCGCACCGCTGATGCCGGCGAGGGGGTTCTTGATCTCGTGGGCGAGGCTGGCGGCGAGTTCGCCTATGGCGGCGAGGCGTTCGGCGCGGATGAGGTTCTGTTCGAGGCGCTGCTGCTGGGTGATGTCGCTGATGACGGTGATGCCGCCGAGGCTGCGTCCCAGCGGGCTGCGGACGGCGGCGCTGGAGAGGCTGATAACGCGCTCGGCGCCGTCGGAGCGGCGGACGCGCAGATTGGTGTCGGAGGCGCTCTCGTCGAGTTCGCTGCTGAAGCTGGCGGCGAAGTGCAGTTCGGCTTCCTGGAGGTCCAGGGGATCCTCGATCGCCTGGCGGAGCCACTGACGGAGGTCGGAGCCGGTCGAGAGGTCGTATCCCAGGATCTCGTAGACGCGGGCATTGCAGACGGTGACGCGGCCGTAGAGGTCATAGGCGAGGATGCCAAGCGGGGCGGAGTCGAGCAGGGCCTTGGCGAGGGTCAGTTGGTAGATGTCCTCGCCTTCGAGGGGGCCGCAGGCGCCTCCCATCGGGCGGTAGGGTCGGCGGGGGCCTGGCGGGGCCGATGATGGGGCGGCTGACGACGAGGAAGGCGACGAGGCAACGGGCATGTCCTGGCTAACCAAGGCGGCGAGGAGGCCGGCGAGTTTGGTCAGGGCAGCGTGGACCTGGCGCTGCTTACGGGGGTTGCGGGGGAATGCTTTGCGGACGATCTCGTCGAAGCGGAGCGGCAGGGCGCCAAGTGCGGCGACGACCAGGAACGGTGCGGCGGCGCGAGCGGCCTTTTCGCGGAGGCGCTGCGAGGCGGCGGCGAAGGTCGCCTCGGTCGGCGAGTTCAGTATTGGCACGAGCCAACTGTCCTCTTGCGGGGACCGGGGCGGTTCGGCGGGAGTTTGGGCGAGGACCTCCTGGTCGAAGGCGGCCTGGACAGCGGGCAGGTGCTGGGCGGCGGCGGCGGCGAGGTCCTGCAGTGCCTGGAGGTCGGCGGGGCGGAACGAGAGACTGCGGCAGAGGGCCTGAAACGGGGGGCTGGCTTGCAGTACCGGGGGCGTCTCAGGGCGTTGGGCTGCGTCTACCACGGGGGGATGGGGTTGGGTTTTGCGTACGTGCGACATGGTCACCTGTCCGTGCGGTATACCGCCAGATTTCACACCTTACGAGCAGTGCAATTATAGCCTCTTGCGGGTGCTTCGCGAGAAACCTTGTCCGACTCGGACGACATAGTATAATGGGAGAGATGGAACTCGTGAACCTGATACCATCGTTCACCTGTTATTGTACCTGCGGGGGCTCGGGCCGCCCCTTGGGCGGGCGGCTGTAGCCCCCCGCTCTGTTTCCAGGGCTCGCCAGGGCTCGATCGGTCTGGCCGGGCATGTTCGCCACCTGCGATATAATGAATGAGTCCCCGTTGCCTGTTTTTGGCGGCGGCACTATAGCTAAGGAGCGGTTGCATGGCCTGCAAACCATACTTGGGCGAGAAGTTCAACGAGATGGTCGGGGATCTGCTGGAATCGTATCACACGGATCCGCGGATGCAGCGGATCGGCAAGCGGTTCCTGCCGTCGCGGACGGAGATCGTCGAGATCATCCAGGGGCTGCTCGAGCTGGTCTATCCGGGCTATTTCGGCCGACAGGACCTGACCGAGCAGAACCTCCGTGATCACACGCAGACCCGGCTGGAGGAGCTGACCGACAAGCTGCACCGCCAGGTACACAACTGCCTGTGCTATGACCGGGAGGCCCGGGGGGATGTTCGGCCCGAGGGGTCGGCGGACCCGTGCGACCAGAAGGCGCTGCGGATCGCGCTGGAGTTTCTCGAGCGGCTGCCGGAGATCCGGGGGATGCTCAGCGGGGACGTGCAGGGGGCGTACGACGGGGACCCGGCGGCGACGGGCACGGACGAGATCCTGCTGGCGTACCCGGGGATCCTGGCGATCACGGTGTATCGGCTGGCGCACGAGCTGCACATCCAGGGCGTGCCGCTGATGCCGCGGATCATGACGGAGTGGGCGCACGGCGTGACGGGGGCGGACATCCACCCCGGCGCGCGGATCGGACGGAACTTCTTCATCGACCATGCCACGGGCGTGGTCATCGGCGAGACGACCGTGATCGGCGACAACGTCAAGATATACCAGGGCGTGACGCTGGGCGCGCTGTCGTTTGCCAAGGATGATCGCGGGCGGCTGATCCGAGGCACCAAGCGGCATCCGACGATCGAGAACAACGTGGTCGTCTACGCCAACGCGACGGTGCTGGGCGGCGAGACGGTCGTGGGGACGGGCAGCGAAGTGGGCGGGTCGGTCTTTTTGACCAAGAGCGTGCCGGGCGAGTCGGTGGTCAAGATGAAGTCGCCGGAACTGCGGCTGCGCAGCAAGGTGGCTGCGACGGGGCCGGCGGGCGAAGACAAGGCTGTGGAGTCCGCGCCGGAGCGGGTAGAGACGGTGCCGCCTGTGGAGGATGCCGCGGGGGAGACGGCGCCGCAGATGTCACCCGCGGAGTTGGCGTCGCCGGAGTAGCGGCCACGGCAACGATATTCGGGCACGAGACGAACGCACCCCCTGCGGTTGGGGGGCGTGGCGGGCGGCTTGCGGCGTAAAGCGTGTAGCTGTAACATAACTGGTGAAATGTGCGATTAGGAGTTGCCTTGGGACGTTTGGATCGCTGCCAGGGCTTGGCTGCGTGCTGCCGGAGAACCTGCCGATGTCCGCCGAGCCGCGTTTTCCTCGCTCGTTGACCCTCGCCGCATGGCTGATCGTTGGATTGCTGGCGGTCATCGCGGTGCTGCTGGTGGTCCCGCGGGAGACGAACCTGCTGAGTCGAGCGGTTGCCCAGCAGGCCCCGATGCTGGGGGCGCGGGGTGTGTATGCCTTCCCCATCCAGATGACGCCCAAAAGCTATGGAATCTGCATGCTGGATGTTGACGCCAGCACCGTCTGGTTTTATGAGTACATGCCGACGACGCACAAGCTGCGGCTGGCGAGTGCAAGGTCTTGGATCTTCGATAGATACCTTGAAGAGTATAATGTGGAGGGGCTGGCACCGAACGAGGTTGGCGAACTGGTCAGCAAGCAGCGGTCCCAGCGGCAGCAGATCGGCGCGGGCAGCGGGGAGGGCGTAGCGACCAGCCGGCCCGCCAGCGAACCGGCCGAGAGTCCCACAAGTGATAAGGAGTGAGGCCACATGGCAGGCTTCTACAATGCCCAGCAGGCGGCGGCGAAACTGATGAAGAGCGAAGACGAACTCCGCAAGCTTGTGCGTGACGGGCAGCTGCGTGAGTTCCGGGACGCCAAGGGGGCGGCATACAAGGCCGACGAAGTCGATCGGATGGCGGCGGAGATGAGCAACAGCAGCAGTTCGACCGGCGAGATCACGTTGCTGGACACGTCCGCGGGTGCGCCGGCCGTGGTGGAGAAGCCGAAGGCGGCCGAGAAGCCGAAGGCCCCGGAAAGGCCTGCCCCCTCTCCCAAGAGCGATTCGAGCGTTTTCTCGCTGGACGCTAGTGCGGCGGAGCCGGACTCCGGCAAGACGGACGTTTTCTCGCTGGAGTCGGCGGGCGAGTCGAACGAAGAGAAGAAGGGCGGCTCGGGTTCGGGCAGCAGCATCAGTCTGCTGGACGATCTCGAGAATATCACCATCCCTGCTGACCCGATGGCGGAGACGGTGGTTGCGGCTGCGAGCGAGGGCGAAGGCGCCTCGGGCGGCAGCGGCCTGATGGACCTGGCCCGCGAGAGCGACGACACGTCGCTGGGCGCGGAGCTGTACGACGAGCCGGCGGAAGCGGAAGCGGTTCCGGCGGCGGAGGACTCGGCAGCACCCGTGGCCGCGGCGGCCAAGATAAGGGCGACAGCCCAGGACGAATATTACGTAGCCCCGTCGGCGGGTTACGAAGTCAGCGACCCGATGATGCCGGCGTTCATGGCGACATCGGTGGTCGGGCTGGCTGCTCTGCTGGTGGCGGGGATGGCAGTGGCGGCGGGCGTGATGGGCTCGTGGCCCAGCGTGCTGGATATGCTGTATCGCAATCTGTTGTACTACGTGCTGGGCGCGGTGGTGGCAACGGGTGCGGCGTTCGGCGTGGGCTTCATGATCAGCCGGCAGGCCGAGGCGCGGCGGAACACCCTGTCGAGGGTCGGCTCGGCCGAAGCGGAGGCAGAGATGCCGGCCGAGGGTTAAATCTCAAACCGGGCGCTTTGACTTGGCCCGGCAAAATAGCGAACATACGCAGCGGCCGCGGGGAACTCGCGGCCGCTGGTGTTTTTATTGCGAGCCTGTATTCCAAGCGGCCGCGGGGCTGAACAAATCAGTCGCAGCCGCCAGGACAAGACGGCCTTGAAACGGCATCGAGCCATTTTGCCCCAAGTTTAGGGTCCGTTTTCTGCGATAGTTAGATGTGCGGCAGGCTCGCCGCAGCATTGCTAATGCAGGTTCAGGGGAGTTGGAGCCCCCCTAAAGAGTCTTTTGAGGTAGGGCCATAGGATGGCCCTTGGAGGAATTGAACAATGCGTCGCATGGTGGTGGCAGCAGTTGTGCCTCTGGTGGCACTGCTAGTGGCAGCGAACAGCGGTTGCGTATCGGCTGGGAAGTACCGGGAACTGGAGACCAGCGCCCGGAACATGCAGAGCCGGCTGGAGCAGGCGGAGACGGAGCTGCAGGGTGAGCGGGCCAAGGCGAAGGAGCTGCAGGCGAAGCTGGCGGCAGCGGAAAGCGAGCTGCAGGCCAAGAACGCCCAGATCCAAACGCTGCAGGATGCCCGGGATCGGCTGAAGGCGGCGTATGAGGCGCTGCGGGCCGAGTTTGACAAGCTGAAGGGGCAGGGCATGACCCCGGTGACGATCATCAAGAACGTCCAGCTGCCGGCGGCCCTGGATCGTGCCCTCAAGGAGTTTGCGGACAAGCATCCAGACTCGGTGGAGTACGATCCGGCTCGCGGTCTGCTGAAGTGGAAGAGCGACCTGCTGTTCGACCTGGGCAGCGCGGATCTCAAGCCCACTGCCCTGCCGGCCCTCCAGGAATTCGCCGGCATCTTGAAGAGCAATGCGGCTGTTGGCTTTGACATCATGATCGCCGGCCATACGGACAACACCCGGATCGCCAAGCCGCAGACGCGGCAGCAGCATCCGACGAACTGGCACCTGTCGGCGCACCGGTCGATCAGCGTCCTGTTCGAGCTGACCAAGGACGGCGTGGAGCCGACCCGCACGACGGTGATGGGTTACGGCGAGTACCAGCCGATCGCTCCGAACGACACGACCGAGCACAAGGCCCAGAACCGCCGGGTGGAAATCTACCTGGTCAAGAAGGGCACGGTCCCCGGCGCGACGCCGGAGCCGACAGCGGCCCCCGAGGTCCCTG
>JANYLN010000178.1 GCA_025357795.1 Planctomycetota bacterium | reverse complement strand
GTCCTCGTCAATCGCGCGTCTGCTCGACCTCGGACTCGAGCCGTTCCAGGTCACCGCCGCAACCGAAGCAGTCATCGCCCAGCGACTGGTCCGACGCATCTGCGAGCACTGCAAGGAAGAGTACGAGCCCACCGAAGAGATACTCATGGAACTGAACCTGCGGCCCGATGACGTCAAGGGGCAGCGGTTCTTCTACGGCCGGGGCTGCGACTACTGCAACAACACCGGCTACCGCGGCCGTATGGGCATCTACGAAGTGATGCCCATGGACGACGAGATGCGCGAACTGGTGATGAAGCACTCGTCCAGCAACGTCCTTCGCAGCGAAGCCCGCAAACGCGGCATGCGGTCGTTGCGCGAGGCGGGCCTGATGGCCATCTACGACGGCCTGACCACGATCGAAGAGGTCGTCCGCGAGACAATTGTTGAGGAAGCCTGACCATGCCCATGTTCCAGTACGAAGCAATGGATGCCTCCGGCAAGGAGATCAAGCAGGAGATCGACGCCACTGACAGCGTCGAAGCCGTCTCCAAAATCCGCGCCATGGGGTTCTTTCCCACCAAGGTCAAGGAAAAGGGCGGCCGCAAGAAGCAGTCCGCGGCCAAGGGCGGCGAAGCCGGCAAGAAAAGAAAAACCAGCACACCCTTCGCAATCGGCGGGGTCAGCAATAAACACCTCTGCCAGTTCGCCCGACAGCTCTCGACGCTGCAGGACGCTGGCCTGCCGATCCTGCGCTCGCTCCGCATCCTCGAGCAGCAGCAGAAAGCCGGCCTGCTCAAGTCGATCATCCGGCAGGTCGCTGACGACGTCGAAGGCGGCGCTACGCTCTCCGAGGCCATGAGCCGCCACCCCAAGGCATTCGACCGGCTCTTTACCAACATGGTCCAGGCCGGCGAGGCCGGCGGCGTCTTGGAGGTCATTCTGCAGCGCCTCGCGGACTTCATGGAAAAGGGCCAGAAACTCAAGAAAAAGGTCATCGGCGCGATGATCTACCCCGCCGCGGTCATGACCTTCGCCGGTGGCATCGTCTTCATGATCATGTGGCTGGTCGTGCCCAAGTTCCAGATAATCTTCAAGGACTTCAACACCGAACTGCCCGGCATCACCCTGGCCCTGCTGGCCGCGTCCAACTGGTTGATCTACCAGTACGGCTGGCTCATCATCCTCGGCTCGCCGTTCATATTTATCATCTTCCTGAGGATCATGAAGCAATTCGCCGCGGGCCGATACGTGGTGGATATGGTGAAGCTCCACATCCCCGTCATGGGCCAGATCATCGGCAAGAGCTCGATCGCCCGCTTCACCCGCACGCTCGGCACACTGATCACCGCGGGCGTGCCCATCCTCGAGGCCATCAACATCACCCGCGAGACCACCGGCAACGAGATCTACGCCCGCGCCCTGGCCCGCGTGCATGACTCGATCCGCGAGGGCGATACCTTCGCCAATCCCCTGCGCGCATCCAAGGTCGTCGACATCATCGTGGTCAACATGGTCGACGTCGGCGAGGAAACGGGCGACCTCGACAAGATGCTCCTGAAGGTCGCCGACAACTACGACGAGGAAGTCGATGTGCTCGTCAGCTCGCTGGTCTCGCTCCTCGAGCCGATCATGGTCATCGCGCTCGGCGGTACGGTCGGCTTCATCGTGCTCGCCCTGTTCCTGCCGCTGGTCAAACTGATCACGGCTGTTATGAACCAGAAGTAACCGATGGCGATTCGCAGCCAGGCAATAGAGATTCGATCCAACGTCACGGGTGGCCCTGCCGCCCGTGCGTCCTTTCAGGCCCGCCCGGCCCTCGCCGCCCTCGAGGCGATCCTGCTGCTGGTCATCGTCGCGGCGGGCCTGGCACTCTGGGCAGGCCAAGCCGAATCGGCTCGCGATCGGCTGCGACAGGCCCTGGCCACGGAGCAACTGGCCCTGCTCCAGGAGGCCCTGACCGTCTACTACCTCGACCAGGGAGCCTTCCCGCCTGGTCAGCCCGACCTCGGCGGCGCCGCTCCATTCAAGGCCCTGCGTGCCCTGCCCTCCAGCAACACCTTGCTGCCTGATTGGCCCACCACGGCAGCCCCTTCGCCCCAGACAGAGCCCACCGACCCCTGGCGCTCCTCGTATCACTACATCACCACGGAAAACGACCGCTGGCAGCAGGTCGCCAACAACGGCGGATGGCCCTTCTTCGTCTCCCCCGGCCCCGACCGCGATTTCGGCGGCTTGGCCAGCCCCGCGGCCGAGGTGGACAACCGCCGGACGGATGAACTGCTGGCAGAGACACCGCCGCGGAAATAACGGCCCCAACAACAGCCAGCTGTTGTTGGGCACCTGTTCTTACCGTTATCGTTATTGGCTTGCCAGCGAGCCCCGCGATGTGCCTTCTTGCGTGTCCGTTAGCGGACATCCCCCGACACAGAGAAGTTTGCTAAACCTAGCAATCGGCATATGTTACATCGACTGGCGGCGGTCGGAGTCGAACCGACGACCTTGGGATTATGAAGCCCACGCTCTAACCATCTGAGCTACGCCGCCAAGCACTGCTACTGCAAGCACTTACAGCACTCTTTGTGAGGCCTTCCAGTCTGCGTTGACACCCGATTGACACCCGATTGGAGGTGTCAAACGTGTCCAGGAATGATACCGCAAATCAGGTAACTGGCAAGGACTCCCAGACCGGCAAACCATATCCAGACTTCCCGTTGAGCATTCATCTCCCCCCCAGGCAGACGGGTTGACGGTCCGGGACTTACTAAACAGGTAACGCACCGCCAAGGAACTCCAGCGGGACGCCGGTCAGATCGCCGCTCGGTCGTACTACGACTACAGTCGGACGTGCGATGAGATCTACAAGCTCTTCCGCGGCAATCGCCTGGTGCCGGACTTGGGCGCCGACGACTTCGGGCAGCGGCGGGCGGAGCTGGCCAAGCGACTCGGCCCGGTCGGGCTGTGGAACGTCGTGCGGCGGATGCGGATGGTCTTCAGCTGGACGTACAACAACGGCCTGATCGATCGCCCCACCGCTCGCAAGAGGCAGCCCATATGGGGTGTGCCCTGTACACCACCTGTGTCGCACCCCAAAGGCCGTCGTCCTTCCGAGCCTTGTAGGGAGGCAAGGTCATAGCCTGGGGCACAGCGGGTCGCGTCGCCGTTACTTCGCGACCCGCGCCGCCCCGGGAAAGCCCGCCCCAAAGACCCAGTCGTTGTTGGTCCTCAATGCCGTTGGCCTTCTTGGCGACCGGTAATCCTTGTCGTCCGGTCGTCGGCCACGCACCAACGCATCCCCGTCCGTTCCATCCGGTCCTTCCCCAAGTGTCGGCAGGCTCCCTCGGCTACGCCGCTGCCGCCCTGCCCTGTCTGCGACATATCCGCAATTCCCATGATTGTGCTCCAAACCCGGCGACCCGGCTGCTACTGCTTTGCGTGGCCGTTCGCGTGTCCACCCACACTGACGAGCACGGGTTGCCTGGCGGCCTTACGTTCCTTTCGCCCGTACACGATCCAGTAGACCAGGGGCACGATGAGCAGCGTAAAGGCCGTCGAGACGAACAACCCGAAGATGAAACACCAGGCCAGTCCCGAGAAGATCGGGTCGAGCGTGATTGGGATAGCCGCCAGGATGGCGGTACCGGCGGTCAGGAAGATCGCCCGGAAGCGGACGGCGCCGCTTTCGATCAAGGACTCTCGCAGCGTCAGACCGCGCTCGACGTTCTTGTGGATGAAGTCAATCAAGAGGATCGCGTTGCGGACGGCGATGCCTGCCAGGGCGATCATGCCGATCATGGCGGTGGCCGTGAAAAAGACCGGGTTGTGGAAGCCGCCCACGGGCTTGTCCCACAGTGCATTCAGCAGCGCGAAGCCCGGCATGATACCGATGATCGTCAGCGGGATCGACAGCATCAGGATCAGCGGCATGAGATAGCTGCCCGTCTCGTAGACCAGCAGGATGTAGATGCCGATGCACGCCGCACCAAAGGCGATGCCCAGGTCGCGGAAGACGTCCACAGTGATGTTCCACTCGCCTTCGCCGGTCCAGACGGCCTCGAAGCCTGCCGGCAACGGGTGGGCCTTGAGGTCCTTCCACGTCTCGTAGATCGCCTCGCCGGGGGCACGCCCGGCCATCTCGCCGAAGACGTAGACCACGGGTCGCAGGTTCTTGCGGTAGATCGTCTGGTCCTCGACTCGCCGCTCCCACCGGCCGATCTCGTCGAGAGGGATGACCTGTCCCTGGCTGCCCGTAACGTAGAGCCGGTTGAGCGAGCGCGGATCATCACGCATCGCCTGGGGCAGTTGAACCCGGATCAGCATGGGGTTGACCTCCCCGGGCTTGTGCATCACGGAGACGGATTGGCCGCCGATCGCCATCGCCAGGGCTTGGGCGACCTGCTCGGTGCTGACCCCCGCCAGGGAAGCCTTCTCCTTGTCGGCCACAAATGTCCACTTGTCTTGATTGGCCTCCAGGCTGGTGTCGAGGTCGACTACTCCGTCCTGCTCGCCCAGGCGCTCCGCGACCATCGTCGCGGCCTGCTGCACCTGGTCGTAGGTGTTATAGTCCTGGCCGTAGACCTCCACGGTGACTGTCGAGATGACCGGCGGGCCCGGCGGGGCCTCGACGATTTTGACGTTGGCGCCATTGGCCTGGCCGATCTCGGCGATGGCCTTACGGATTCGCAGGACCAGGTCGTGCGACTGGGCCTGCCGGAGGTTCTTGTGGACGAGGTTCACGCGGATGTCGGCCATGTGGGGGGCCTGGCGGAGATAGTAGTGGCGGACCATGCTGTTGAAGTCCATGGGGCTGGCGGCGCCGACGTACGTCGTGATATTGCGGACCTCCGGCACGGTTCGCAGGTAATCCGCCAGGGCCGCCGTGGCGGCCTCCGTCCGTTCCAGGCTGGTACCCTCCGGCATATCGACGACCACCTGGAACTCGTTCTTGTTGTCGAACGGCAGCATCTTGAGCGGCACCTTGCGTGCCATCACCAGGCCGATGGCGCCGACGAAGAGCAGGGCCGTGGTCGCCAGCAGCAGCCCCGCCAGCAGCCGGCTGTTCAGCAGGGGACGTAGCGTGCCATTGTAGATCCGGTAGATCAAGGTCTTGTGCAGATCGACGAGCTTTTCCTCTGCCGCGGCTGGGTGCTCGTAGTGTCCTTTCAGCAGGTGGTAGCTCATCCACGGCGTGATGGTGAAGGCGACCACCAGCGACATCAGCATCGCCAGCGGCACATTGAGGGCCATCGGCCGCATGTACGGCCCCATCATGCCGGTGATGAAGAACATCGGGATGAAGCTGACGATGACGGCGAGGGTCGCCAGGATGATCGGTGGGCGAACCTCGTTGACGGCGGAGAGCACCGCCTGCAAGGGCTTTTCCTTGCGCATCTGCAGGTGGCGGTAGATGTTCTCCACGTCCACCACCGGGTCATCGACCACCAGGCCCAGCGCCAGGGTTAGTGCAAAGAGGGTCACGCGGTTGATCGTATAGCCGGCCAGGTAATTGACCAGCAGGGTGAGGGCGAAGGTGATCGGTACGGCTGTGGCGATGATGAAGGCCTCGCGCCCGCCGAGGGTGACCAGGATCAGCCCGATGACGATCACGATCGCCACCAGCAACCCTTCGAGCAGTTCGTTGACCTTGTCGTTGGCGGTCTCGCCATAGTCGCGGGTGATGAGGGTGTGGACGTCATCGGGGATGATGCTGCCCTTGAGCCGGTTCAGTTCGGCCTGAACGTTCTCGCTGACCCAGACGGCATTGGCGCCTTTTTTCTTGGCGATGGCGATCGTCACGGCGGGCCAGTCACCGGTTTTCGCATCGGCCAGTTCCGCCGGCACGTCCTTCTCTTCGGCAGCCGGTCCGAACATCAGCCGGGTATAGTTGCTCAGCTCGGCCGGGGCCTGCTCGGTTCGGGCGATATCCTGCAGGTAGACCGGCTGGCCCAGCGCGACGCCCACCACCAGGTGACGCATGTCGTCGAGGCTGTGGAAGACGGTGCCCGCCTCGGCGGTCTTGATGGTATCCTGACCCTTCATGAAGTGGGCGGGTACGGTGACGTTGGCGCCTTTCAGGGCCGTTGCGATCTGCAGGATCGATACGTTTCGTGAGGCCATCAGTTCCGGGTCCGGGGTGATCCGCACCTGCAACGGCTCGCCGCCGACGATGTAGGTCCGACCGGTGTTTTTCACTGCCTGCAGGCGATTCTCGACCTCCTCCGCCACGCGGCGGAGCGTGTCGGCGTCGTAGCGGTCGCTGTAGAAGGTGATGTTGGTAATCGGTACGTCATCGATCTCGACCGGCTTGACGACCCAGCCCGCCACGGTGGCCGGCACCTGGTCCATGTTCATGGACATCTTGTTGTAGAGTTTGACCAGTGAGCCGATGCGGTCCTGGCCAACGTAGAAGCGTACCGTCACGATCGACAGGCCGGGCTTGCTCATCGAGTA
>JANYLN010000161.1 GCA_025357795.1 Planctomycetota bacterium | reverse complement strand
TGACCGCCTGGACTCTGGATCTATGTGATGATCAGGATTGGGGCGCAAAGCCTGCGCCCCTCTGCAGGCGCGCCTCCTCCACTGTTCCCGAAGCCCGAGGCCCGAAACCCGGCTGTTACTCCCGCCGCACTATAGCCTGCTCCCCGGTCCGCAGCAATATCCGACGCAGGATCACCAGAAGGGTGTCCGCCTCCAGGTAGTTCTCCGGCAGCCGCCAGTAGATTTTCCCGCCGTCCACCAGCCGGATTCGGCCCGGCGCACCGGCGAAGACCTGCTCGGCCAGGCGCATGTCCTTCGCGCTGATCACGATGTCCGGCTTGTGCAGGATCATGCTCTCGATCTGCCACTTGCCCGCCAGCAGCCGGTTCTCCGCCAGCAGCAGCAGTCGGTCGAAGATCCGCGGCGGCTTGCCGAACGCGTCGGTTACGTCTGTCCGCAACTGCTCGACGTCTGCCTCGTTCTGGCAGGCGCTGATCCGCCGGTAAATCTCCATCCGCTGCCGGCCGGAACTGATGTAACTGCTCGGAATGTAGGCCGAGATGTCGAACTCCAGGTGCGCCGGTTCTGCCCGCACGACCGTCTCGTGTTTCATCCGGTGGACGGCCTCTTCCAGCAATTGGCAGTACAACTCGTAGCCGACCGCGGCGATAAAGCCGCTCTGCTCGGACCCCAGCAGGTTGCCCGCCCCGCGGACCTCCAGGTCGCGCATGGCGATGTGGAACCCCGCGCCCAGTTCCGAGTACTGCTCGATCGCCTTGAGCCTCCGCTTGGCCGTCGGGGTGACGTCCCGCGTGGTCGGCAACAGCAGGTAGCAGTACGCCCGGTGCTTGTACCGCCCGATCCGCCCGCGCAACTGGTGCAGGTCCGCCAGGCCGAACATGTCCGCCTGGTCGATGAACATCGTGTTGGCCGTCGGCTGGTCCACGCCGTTCTCGATGATCGCCGTCGAAACCAGGATATCGATCTGCTTGGTAATGAACTGGTAGATGACCTCTTCCAGTTCCCCCTCTTCCATCTGGCCGTGCCCCACCCCGATCCGGGCATCCGGCACCAGACGCCCGATCTTGGCCGCCACCGCCTGGATGCTCTTGACCCGGTTGTGCACGAAGTAGATCTGCCCGTCGCGCCCCAGCTCCCGCAGGATCGCATGGCGGATCTGCTGCGGGTCGGGCTCGACCACCTGCGTCTGGACCGCCCGCCGATCCACCGGCGCCGTCGTCAGCGTGCTGATGTCCCGCAGGCCGAGCAGCCCCATGTGCAGCGTGCGCGGAATCGGCGTGGCCGTCATCGTCAGCACGTCCACCGTCTCTCGCAACTGCTTGAGCCGCTCCTTCTGCTCGACCCCGAAACGCTGCTCCTCGTCGATGATCACCAGCCCCAGGTCCTTGAAGAACACGTCCTTGCTCAGGATCCGGTGCGTGCCGATCAGGATGTCGGCCTGCCCCTTCATGCACCGCAGCACGATGTCGCGCTGCTCGGAGTCGGTGCGGAACCGGCTGAGGCACTCGATCACGAACGGGTAGCCTGCCATCCGCTCGCGGAAACTCCGCATGTGCTGCTCGGCCAGGATCGTCGTTGGCGCCAGCACCGCCACCTGCTTGCCGTACTCGGCCGTCTTGAACACCGCCCGCATGGCAATCTCGGTCTTGCCGTAGCCGACGTCGCCGCAGATGAGCCGGTCCATCGGCCGGGGCGTCTGCATGTCCTGCTTGATCTCGGCCGAGATGCGGATC
Source organism: Planctomycetota bacterium (assembly GCA_025357795.1). GTDB lineage: Bacteria > Planctomycetota > Phycisphaerae > UBA1845 > JANYLN01 > JANYLN01. Next base: position 2,272 of record JANYLN010000161.1, on the reverse strand, counting down.
TGGTCCTCGGTCGCCTGGTAGGGGAAGGCCTCCTCGAACTGCCGCTGCCACTCCGTGTCGCCCGGGTACGCGATGCCCGTCGAGGCCTGCCGCAGGGCCTGGACCCGCAGCATCTCCTGGGCCAGCTCCTCGATGGCCTCGACGACCTTCTCTTTGGTCTGCTTCCAACGCGTGCCGCCCAGGTGCGACAGGTGTGGCCGGATCCCCGACGCCCCGACGTACTTCTGCACCAGGTGGATCTGGCTGGCCGGGACGTGCAGCGTCGCGTTGCCGGCGAACTTCAGTGTCAGGAACTCTTCCGCCCGCTCGTCCTTCTTGAGCGTCTGAAGGCTTTCGAACTTGGCGATGCCGTACTGCACGTGTACCACGTAGTCGCCCGGCGCCAGGTCCAGGAACGACTCGATCGGTCGGGCTGCCGGCACCCGTCGCAGCAGCCGGCGCGGCTCGGCCCGCCCAAACAGCTCGTGGTGCGGCACCAGCGCGATGTTGGCCCCCGGCCAGATGAACCCCCGGTGCACCAGCCCGAATTTCACCTGCATCCCGGCCGGGATGAAGTTGTCGGTGTGCTGGCGGAGCAGTTCGTTCATCCGGTCGACCTCGCCGGGTGAATCGCAGTAGATGGTCACGGCCGTCTCGGCCGCCATCTTCAGCAGCTCATCCAGCGCCTCGTTGGTTGCCCGGCTGAAGCCCCCCAGCAGGTTGATCCGCATGTGCAGCGTCGGCCCGGCCAGCCCCGCGCCGAACCGCTGGATGTGCAGCCGGCCGAACTCCGCCGACTGGCGGATCACCGCCTCGGGCGAATAGAGCCCCGTATGATCGTCCAGCCGTTCGAGCACCAGCCGCCCCAGTTCGATGCTCTCCAGCGGCTCGGCCAGGATGACCAGGGTGTTCTTGGGCAGGTAACGGGTGAACGGGCACGTCTCGGACTCGGCCGCCCCGCTGGGCGCGGCGCTGATCTCGATCCGCTTGAGCGAATCGACCGACCGTTGCGTGCCCAGGTCGAACGTGCGGATGGACTCGATCTGGTCGCCGAAGAACTCGATGCGGATCGGGTCGGAGAGTCCGGGGCAGTAGATATCGAGGATGCCGCCGCGCATCGCGAAGTGGCCGGCCTCATCGACCTGGTCCACCCGCTCGAACTCGCGGTCGACCAGCCAGCCTGTCAACTGCACCGGGTCGATGGTCTGGCCCACATGCAGCGCCCGCGTAGCCGCCTGCAAAGCCTTGGGCGTCGGCACCGCCTGCAGCAGGGCCTGGATCGGTGCCACGATGATCAAATCGGGGGTGTCGTTGGCCAGCAGCCGGGCACAGATCCGCGCCCGCTCAGCGGCAATCTCGATCGCCGCCGCCCCCTCGCCGGGCCGCCCCTCAAATGCCGTCAGGATCGATACTTCCCGATCCGTAAACGTCTGCAGGTCATCCGCCGCGCGGTCGGCCTCTTCCAGGTGGGCCGCGATGTAGAGGATGGGCCTTTTGAGTTGCTTGCTAGCCGCGGCCGCCAACAAAGGCGCAGCAGATCCCCCTGGCCCAGCGGCGGTGGCAGCCCCGTGGGGGTCTGCCCGCAGCCAGTCTAGTAATTGTCCAACCGCTGCATCGCGTAAGATGTTCTCTATCACGTTCACGGTGATTGTTGGCCCCGCAGGCCGATCCGTCAATACCCCTATCCTTCGATGATCGTCGTGACGCATCGCGGCAAGACAAATTCATGTTCGCAGTGTCATAGGTTGTCACTGCGGGGGCTTTTTTAGAAAGTGTTTCGCATGTTAGTGTAGTTCGTCACGCTGTTTGCATCTTATCGAGGACGGCACGGGCACGGCGGACTTTCGCCAGAATCGTCTCCGCCTTGGCCGTCCAGTCAAACGTCCTGGGATCCTCGTTATGCCTGGCGATGTAGTCATCGATGGCCGCGATCAGCTGCTTGACGCTGTGGAAGACCCCTCGGCGAATCCGCTTGTCCGTGATCTCCCGAAACCACCGCTCCACCAGGTTCAGCCACGAACTGCTGGTTGGCGTGAAGTGCAGGTGCACGCGCGAATGTCGCTTCAGCCACGCTTTCACCTTCGGGCACGTCAGAGGAGTCAGAGCGTCAATAGTCAATAGGTCGGTACCCGTCCGGCGAAGTGCACCTTGTGGTTCGGGTAGAGTCGAGCGGTGGCGCGGTGGCCGCAGGCGAGGCGTAGCGTGTTGGCCGGCCCGTTCGGTTGCCGGGGCCTGAGTATCCTCACCGGTGCTCCGTTTCCATCGCCCGCTCATCGAACCGGACGTGCGGATT
>JANYLN010000150.1 GCA_025357795.1 Planctomycetota bacterium | reverse complement strand
TATAGTCCGAGTTCCGGCTGTTGTGGTGGCTGTTGTCCAGGAGGGGAAGAAGCCGGGGGCTCGGCGGCAAAGGCTCGGTCGTGCCGGTCCTGCGCAATGCCGAACGGATGAGCTTCGCCCACATCGACACCACGATCGCCGACCTCGCCAGCCGCGCCCGCGACAACAAGATCACCCTGGAGGAACTCAAGGACGGCACCTTCACGATCACCAACGGCGGGGTCTTCGGCTCACTGCTTATCGACGCCGATCATCAATCCCCCGCATCCCCGCGATCCTCGGCCCACCCTACGGCTCAATCACGCTCAACCCCGCCCGCGCCCCCTTCAGCCGCCTCAACCCCGCCGCACTGACCTTCGTCCCCTCCAGGTCCAGACTCTTCAGGTGCCCCAGACTGCCCAGCACCGCAACAGCCTTATCGCCCACAGGCGTACCAGCCAGCCGCAGCACTCGCAGATTCGCCAGCCCCACCAGATGCTTCAGCCCCGGCCCCGCCACCTTCGTCTCCGACAGCCACAATTCGCGCAATCCCCTCAGCCCCGACAGATGCGCCAACCCCGCATCGCCGATCCCCGTGTCCGACAGGTCCAGGATCTCCAGGCCGCTCAACCCGCTCAGGCTCGCCAGCCCGTCATCACTGATCTGCGATTCGCTCAGCGAGAGCATCCGCAGCCCCGGCAAGCCCGCCAGCGCCTCCAGCCCCGCCCCACGCAGCGGCGTGCCCCCCAGCGACAAATCCCGCAGATTTGGCAAGCCCTTCAAGTGTACCAATCCCGGCCCCGCCACCTTCGTACCAAACAGCTGCAGGTCCCGCAGCTCCGCCAGCCGCCCCAGCGACTCCAACCCCGCATCGCTGACAGCCGTCTCCGTCAAGTCCAGGTGCGTCAGCCCCCGCAGCGATTCCAGATGCGCCAGCCCCCCATCCGTCACCGACGTCGCCGGCAGATCCAGCGACGTCAGCTTCGCCAGCCTCGCCACAGCCGCCAGGTCCGCATCGGCCAGCGGCGTACCCCGCAGGTTCAACCCCTGCAGCTGCGACAGACTCCCCAGCAGCGCTATCTCCTTCGGCTGGACTAGCGCCCGAGCGAGATTCACCCGATCGGCCCGCTCCAGCATGTAGCCCAACGGCCCCGCCACGCGCCGCACCCACTGCGGCCCCGGCCGCTTGCAAACGACCTGCCGGCCATACCCCCGGATCATCGCCCGCGCAGGCTGCTCGCCCCGCCACCCCGGGTAGTACGTCCCGTACAGCCAGCCCACGCCCAGCCCCACCACGACCAGCAGCACCACCAGCACGCCCGCCGCCCACAACCAGATCCGCCGCAGCCAGCGCTGCACGTTCCACCGGTCCGGATCGGGGTGGACGCTCCCCGGCTCGTTCGAGTCGAACCTCTCCCCGCACTCCGGGCCGCCGTCCTCGCTCGCCGCAAATAGCGCGTAGCCGCACCGCAGGCCGTAGCCCCTCGCCCATAGCGCAAGAACGGCCCCGGCCGCAGACACAACCGTCTGCGCGCCGGGGCCGCCCAATGTTACATATTTATGCAGCACACGGGCCTCCTTGCCGCTCCGCTCCCACGCCGCGGCTACTCCGCCGGTCGACTCGCCGGCCCCGCCACGCGCCCTTCCAGCAGGAACACCAGCAGCCGCTCCGCGACCGGGTCGAACGACCCGGCCTCCGCCGGATCCACCCGCCCCAGCAGCGGCACCTGGCAGCCCAGCACCTCCCCCTTGCCATACGACCGGCTCGCCAGGGCCCAGCCGGGCTTCTCCCCGCGCAGACCGTACCCGTCCATCAAGCCCGTCCACCCGCCAGGTTGCGACGCGGGCGCACTCCCCACACCCGGCTCGCCCTCCGGGGTCAGCCGCGCGGGAGCCTTCTGACTCCCCGCCGCTTCAACCCGCTCCGCCGGCACCAACGCCACCCGCATCGCCACATTGTCCAGACCGTTGAGCCGCTGCCAATCCCCATCCGTGCCGAGCGCCCCAGCCAGGACCGCGCCCGGGAAAAGGTTCTCCAGACTCGTCTGCTGCGGCGCCGCCCGCAGCCCCGCCAGCATCTGGCTGACGTCCGGCTGCATGACCGGCGCATCCCAGCTACCCTGCTCGAGCACCACCAGTCGGCTGCCGGCCTGCACCCGCCCCGTCATCGACGCCCCCCACGTGCGAATCCGCTCGTCGTACAGGCAGCCCTCGCTGATGACAATCACATCCGGCACCACGTCCCCATACGCCATCACCACCCGATGCCCCCGGCTCCGCAGCCAGCGGGCAACCCGCCCATCCTTCTCGATCACCCCTACGTTCAAACGCCTCTCCGCCTTGGGCACGGCCCCGTACATGCGCAGTTGCTTCAGGCTGATCGCCTGCGCCGGCCCGTCCGCCTTCTTGACGCTCGCAGCCAGGTAGTACTCGCCCTCCTCCGCCGACAGGTTCAGCGCCACGTTCTGGCGATGAGACCCCCCCTGCTCCACGTCCGCCGCGTAGCCCACACTCGCCCGTACCTTCAGACCATCCGGCGCGCCGCTCCAATCGTACCCGGGATTCTTGTCCAGCAGGTACAGCGTCGCCTCCACGTGTCCCCTGGCCGCGATGTCATCGCTGTACACCCACAGCGGGACCTCCAGGCTCGCCCCCGCCATCGCGTGCCGCGGCGACTCAAAGCTCACCCCCAGCGGCGCCATCGCATTGCGCAGCGCCTGGTACGGCGCATTCCCATCCGCGGGCCGCCCCGTTTCCCCCGCCTTTTTGCCGAACCAGTTCCCACCGTACGAGTACGGCATGATCAACTCGTACCGCGCGCGACGCAGCACCTCCGTCTGCTCCATCAGGATCCGGGCCAGATCGTCCTGGAACTCCGGCGACTCGCCCGTAATCGCCCGCGGCCCGTACCAGCGCTTGCTGACGCCGTACTGGCCATACTCGCTGCAGCCCCGGATACGCTCCGGATAGAACCGCGCCAAATCGTTCACCGACCGGAGGAACTCCCCATACGTCCCCCACCACATGCCCGCGAAGTTGTGCTGGTCAGCGACCTCCCCGGTGATGTCGCCCGACAGCATCACCAGCCGGCTCGGGTCCAGGGCCTTGACGTACGGGACCAGGAACCGCCGCTCCCAGTCGCCAAAACCGCTCCCCTCGTTCGAGACCGACCAGCCGACAATGCACGGATGGTTGACGCGATACGAAAGGATGCCCCGGATCTCCCGCTGCAGATTCTTCCAGTAGTCGGGCAACTCGTACGGGCTCAAGCCGCTCGCCCGCTGCACGTCCGGAAAGTTCGGAAATTCTGGAATCACCAGGATCCCGCTGCGATCGCACACGTCCAGCCACCGGCGAGGCAGCGGGTTCATGTGACTGCGAAACGCCGTCCCGTTCATCCCCTTGAACAGATCGACCTGCACCATCTGCAGCCGCGCCGGGTCATCCAGCAACTGCAACATGCTGTACATGACCAGCTCCGTCCCCCCGAACATCCGGACCATCACGCCGTTGATCCACACCCGACCGTCGTTGACCTTGATGTCGCGGAACCCGAACGTCTCCTCCCGCGCCGCCGCCACCGCCTTGCCTTCCTCCCCCTCCAGCCAGACCACCATGCGGTACAGCACCGGCGAACTCGGCAGCCAGCCGCGGGCGTCCGGGGCCTGAACCCCCTGGACCGTCACATCGACGATCGCGTTCGGCTCCACCTCGACCGGCTGCCGCCGAACCGCCGACAGCGCCGTCTTGCCGTCCATGGTAACGATCTGCGCAGCGACGCGCCCCTTCCAGCCGGCCGACCCCGCCCCCACCCGCGTGCCGACACGGCAGACCATGCCCGCTATCTTGTGCGTGACGGCCACCGGCCCGATCCACGCCCCGTTGTACAGGTACAGGTTCACGTCGTCCGGAAGGCCGCCATCCTTGATGCCGAACCAGTTGCCCGCCCCGATCGGGATCTGGATGTCCCCCTCGTGCCGCTCCAGGGCCGCCCAGCCCCGACACTTGACGTCCAGCCGGTTCGCCCCCGCTTGAACCAGGTCCGCCAGGTTGAATTGCACCGCCGAGTGGCCCAGGTCATACGACCCCGCCGACCGCCCGTTGACCAGCACCTCCCCGCCCCAGCGGAGCATGCCGAACTCGACAATCGCCCCGGGCTTCTCTGCCGGAACCGCGAACTCCCGCCGGTACGTGCCGGACTTCCACTTCGCCGCCGCCGCCCCCCCCTGCTTCTTCGCCTGCAGGCTCGCACCCCAGAAACCAGGCACCGCCACCGGCGCAAACTCGCCCGTGTCCTCGGGCGCAAACTGCCACGTGCCATTGAGCGAAACAACCCACTCGCTCACATCCGGCGCCTGCACCGGGAAGGTTTCCCTGTACCGTACCGTATCCACCGGCGCCGCCTGCGTGGCCGCCCCGGCACCAGATCCCCGCGCCACCCCCCGACCGCAGCACACCGCCAGGAAAATGGTCGTGCACACCACAAGAACTCGTCTGCCAATCATCGTGGTTTGCTCCTTTTTGCACTCTTCAGGTTATCGCTATAGTGGATCAGCCGGTACGTCATATACGCATCTCTCGATGGTTCGCCCTGACGCCATGGACCAATCACAACCATTGCTGATGCGATATATCCCGCATCCGTGCCCGTTCGTCAAGCCAACCACGGGCTATCCCCATTCCCCCGCCCCAATTGATCAAACAACCGAATTGGATTACAAAGGCGGTGGATCAATGCGGCAGGACTATATGCATATCGGATTCTGCACATAGTCACATGCATAGGCACCTGCATAGGCACATAAAGGAATTGTAACATGAGCGACGTGGCAAAGCGGCTGGGCGTGGGTCTGATAGGCTATGGCCCCTATGGCCAGCACCTCGCTCGCCTCGTGACCAACACCACCCGCGCATACGTCCCCCTGATTTGGACACGCGGCCAGGAAACCGCCGCCAAGATCCGCGCCAACGGCTTCCAAGCCACCAACGACGTCGACGCCCTGATCCATGATCCCTGCGTCGATGCCGTCATCGTCGCCTCCCCCAACGCCTTGCACAAAGAGCACATCCTCAAGGTCTGCCAGGCCAAAAAGCCCCTCTGGGCCGAAAAGCCCCTCGTGCTCAACCTCCCCGACTACGACATCATCATCCACGCCGTCGAAGCCGCCGGCATCGTCAACCACAGCAACTTCGGCATCCGCTACAGCGGCACAGGGCGCAAACTGATCGAACTCGCCGACGCCGGCGCCCTCGGCCAGCCCATGCACCTCGTCAGCCGCATCTGCCGAGGCACCGGCCTGTTCGCCCTCGGCTCGCCCCACAAGTGCGTGCTCGACCCCGCCCTCTCAGGCGGCTGGATCATGCACCACATGTGCCACCAGGTCGATTTCGCCCTCCGCCTGGTCCGCCAGCGCGTCACACGCGCCTACTGCCAGACCGTCCGAAGTGCCCCGGCCTGCCCCTCCGAGGAATCGATCTCCGCGATCCTGACCACCCAGGCCGGCGCGATCCTCGAACTCGCCGACGGCGTCGCGCCCCAGGAAACGCACCACCTCTCCTGCTTGGGCTCAAAGGCCTTGGCCTACGTCGACGCCCAGGACCACCTCAACATCCGAGGCGACTGCGCCGAAAACAACTACGGCCACGGCGGCTGGAGCACCGTCTTCACCCCCGAGGCCTACCAGGACGACTCCATGGCCGCCTTCATCGCCGCCTGCACCGGCATCCCCCACAACCGCGACTACCCGGTCTCCCTGATCCCCATCCGCGAAGGTCGCCACGTCCTCGAGGTCCTCCTGGCCATGCAGCAATCCGCCCGCACCAACGAACCGGTCCTTCTTCCCGGTTCGTAGCCGTCCGCCAGGGTCCGGGCCCTGCGGATGACGTTAGACGAATTCGATCTGAGTGGTGCGATCGACGACCAGCTCGGAGAGTTCGCCATCGGCCTTTTGGACGCGAAGTTTGATGGTCCACATTTCGTCGTGCAGCCAGCGGTAGACGGGGGGACTGGTGGGCACCAGCAGCACATCGACCAACTTGGCCTTGACCTCGTAGTACTCGGGCTTCTCGGTGTGGCCTACGAACGTGCGGACCTGCACCTGCCGCCCTAGTTCGGTTCGTAGCTGCTCCCACTGCTGCAGCTTGGGGGAATCGGCTGGCAGCGGCGGTTTGGCGACGTCCGTCGACGAATATCCCTGCGGTTGCACCATGTCTGCCACGGTCGTGTCCTTTTTTCGGGCTGCGGGAGAGCCTGTGCCTCTGCATCGATCAGCTGCAGATTATATTGCATGGCGCCGACCAAGCCAGCGATCCGCGGGCGGGTCTTGATTGTGCGTCCCACGCACGGGGCTGCGCACACGGGTTCTGGCCGGGTTCTGGCCTCTCGGCTCGGCCGGTCAGGATCGGCTCCTTCCTGCGGCGGGCCGGGCCAAACCTTGCGAGCAAGAACGCCAATGGGGCATCCTGCAGGCGGCGACGGTCCCGCTTGGTACTGCCATTTCTGGATTCTGCGTATCCCAAAGCCGTGCCGGTATGCATTCGCAGCGGAACACTGGCCAGGGGCAGTACAACAACAAGATGATCCACCAGGACCTATACGTTCTGCGGCCGAAGTTTGCGGGGGACATCAACGACAACGGCCAGGTTGACGTTGCAGACCTGTTGATCCTGACCCCGGATTCTGTCACGGACCCGGGAAGGGAACACAAAGCCAATTTGGCGCTGCTTTCGACGTGCGGTTCTGGTAGGATGGAGGTACGCATGGGCCAGCGGTTCGAGGGCGTGTGGTCCAGACCAATCTGGAGGGAGCAGCATGTCAACCAACTGGATCGTCAGGGTTCTGGCCGTGGCCGCCGTAGGGTCCGCCCTGTCCGCCGTGCCGGCCGTTGCGGGGGACTGGTCGCGGCAGGGGGCCGATGCCGGCATGTCGAAGTACACCGCCGACAACTTGGCCGTGGATGCCCCGCTGCATCTGCGGTACAGCAAGCGGTTCTACGGCAAGTGGACGGACAACAAGCCGAACTTTTTCTACGGCTCGAGCATTGTCACCCGTGACGGCAAGGCCGCGATGATCGCGGATGATCGGTCGTCGCCGCCTGCGTCGAACTACTTGACCGCCATGAAGTTCACCTGGGCGACCGGGCAGAGCCTCGATTACTTCATGATCCCCTGGCTCCTTTCGGAGCACTGCCGCGAGATCGACAGCCACCATTACACCAACCCGATCATCTGGCACTCGGATGGGCGGATCTACGGCCGTCGCGGCGGGGACTACAGCAGCACCTGGGTGATCCTGCCTGCCACCAACACCTTGTACCGCATCTACAACCGCGATGCCAACAAGGTGGTCCTGACGAACGGCTTCGACGCCACCGCCCTGATGCAGTGCTACAAGGACCTGCTGATATGCCGGCATGGGCATACCCAGAGCGAGGGAGAGTTCTACGCGGGCCTGATCTCGGCCGGGTGCTTCGTCGCCCCCAACAACTCCTCCCAGCCTGTGATCCTAGGCCAGCGGTTCGCCTGGACCGGGCCGACCGTGCCTGCCACCGCCGGCGCGGAGGGGATCTACGGCTATACCAGCCGATTCGGCGATATCCCCAAATGCGCGGCGGACGTGTGCGTCTATGCGGCGCAGATAAACGCCACCACGCCGCTGCCGTATGGCACTCGCGTCTTCCTGCAGGCGACGGACCTGGTCAGCGGCCAGACCCTCTGGACGCGTCACTGGTCCAGCGACTACGGCGGTCAACAGGGGTTTTACACCAGCGTTTCGGACTACTGGCGATTCATGGCCCTGGAGAATGGGTTGTACGTGTTCTTCACCAGGCAGTCGGGCCAGCCCGTGACGGTTCACGCGGTCGATCTGCGAACGGGGCAGGACCGCTGGAGTCTGGCAATGGCCAACGCCAACGAGCGGCCGTTGCTGGCCTACGCCGCCGGATGTGTCTATGTGGTCGGGCGGGCGGAACAATACAAACTGGATGCCGCCACCGGTGCGACGATTTGGCAAACGACGAACTCCTTTGCCGCTGACCAGGGCTACGTGATGCACAACTGGGAGGACCAGACGTGGGGATCGTGGACCACGCAGGATCCAATCTACCGGCCGGTCGTCTTGACCGATGAGACCCTCTGGTTCGTCGATGGCGACTACACGAGCAATCCTCCCCAAGCCAAACTTCTCGCCCTGCGGACCTCGGACGGCCGCCTGGTCCGGCAGATGGATCTGGCGGCCTTGTACGCCGGCAAGCCCGAGAGCCTGCTGGTGGTCAACGACGTGCTGGTGGCGGACGGGCTGCTGGGCGTCCTGGTCGGGGTGAAGAACGCCAACAGTGCCCATCCCCACAGCAACAACATGGACTTCCAGGACCTGTACGTCTTCGAGCCCGTGCAGGGCGACATCGACGGCGATGGCCATTGCGACATAGTAGACCTTCTGACATTGGCGGCGGCCTTCGGCTCGGTCCCGGGCGAGACCAACTACGACCTCCCGGCCGACCTGAACCAGGACGACTCGGTTGACGTGGTGGACCTGTTGTCGCTGGCAGGGAATTTCGGGAACTAGATCGGATTCCGTCGGCTCCGCCTCTCCCATGTAGCCTGCCCGCTTGCGGGCGGCTTGCTTGCCCGCCCGTGCCGTTCTTGGCGACCTTTCTCGTCCCAATCCTCACAGAGCCGTCGCGCGCGCCAGGGCCCTCAGGCAATCACATGTACGTGTGGCATGGCCATCCTGGCCATGAACATCCCAGGCGTCCCGCCCCTAGCGGCCTCAAGGGCCGACAGAATCGTGCTCCTGATGCCCGTGTTACTCACGGGCAAGATGCCCGTGCCGCGACATGCGATTACCCTGCCAGAGCCCTCACTCAGCAATAAACCGTATTGCCAGAACCAAACCCACCCGCTACACTACCAGCAGTTTCAACCTCGCTGGCCATCCAGTCTCGAGTTGAATCGAATCGACGCGCGGCACCGCATCAGACGCTGGTTCTTGCTCAAGTCCCGCCCGGCGAAGGACGAAGTGCTCTATGTCAGCATTGGGGCGCGCCGCGTCAAAATACGCTGCAGGGATCGACATCATTAGGTAGAATAGGACCGGCACGTCCGGAGGTCCCATGGAACGGTTGCGCGAATTACTGATGGCGCACGGCGCCGCCTTGGTCGGCTTTGCCGATCTGAGCGAACTCTACGCGGAGGTCCGCTACCACCTCCCGCGCGGCATCTCCATCGCCGTCGCCCTCGACCCGCACATCATCGCCGACATCGTCGCCGGCCCGACCCGCGAATACTTCGACGAGTACAACCGCGTCAACAAGCAGCTCGACACCCTCGCATCCATGGCCGCCGATTACCTCGCCGTCTATCGCTACCGCGCCAAGGTCATCGAGTCCTCCGTCGCCTATGTCGACCCCCAGACCTGCTCCGCCCCCTTCCAGCACAAAACCGTCGCCACCCGCGCCGGCCTCGGTTGGATCGGCAAGTCCGCCATGCTCATCACCCGCCAGTTCGGCTGCGCCCTCCGCTTCGCCACCGTCCTGACCGACGCCGACCTGCCCGTAGGATGGCCCATGAACCATTCCCACTGCGGCGATTGCCGCGCCTGCGCCGATGTCTGCCCCGGCGCCGCCATCAAGGGCGTCAACTGGCGAGTCGGCATGTTCCGCGACGAACTCTTCGACGCCTCCGTCTGCCGCGAAACCACCCTCACACTAGCCGCCCGCATCGGCGTGACCCGCACCATCTGCGGCATGTGTATCAACGCCTGCCCCTGGACGAAAAAGTACATCGCCCGCGCCCTCGCCAGCACCCACCCCATTTAGCCGGCTCGCTTGCCAGCCACGTGTTGTTGCCGTTGTCGTTGCCGTGCCTTCTTGGCGACCGGACCGCCCGCACCCGTCAAGTGGCGCCGGAAGGGGCGCTTTCGCCCCCGGCATCTGTACCCAGCCCAAACCCCGCATCCAGCCCAGCTTCACGCTACGCTCGCCTGGCCCAGACCCGTTTGGTGGCGCCGTTGGTGGCATACCCGCCGGCTCCAGAATCAGCCGTTGGCCACCTTGTCACCCCCTCACCTTGTCATCTTTCCCCGCCTCATCCACTGACCCGATCAACTGCGTGATGTGCTTCTCGAGTTCCGCCTGCGTCTCCGCCGCCCCCGTGATCAGCTTCCCGTTAGCGAACAACCCCGGTAGCGAAACCGTCTTTTTGATCTGCTGTCCGATAACAATCGCATTAACAATCTCACCATGACGTTTGATCTTCTCGAGCAGGGTCGGATCCTTCTGCCACGATTGCACCACCGCATCATCGACCTTGCACATCTGTTTGATCAGTTCCCACGCCATCCCCCCCGTTAGCGGGGTCGCCTGCAGCTTGAAAAACAGTGCATGGGCCTGCGCGTAGTGCTCTGGACCGTGTTTCCGCAACGCTACCGCCGCCTCCGCCACCTCGCAGACGTTAGGCCGTTCCCGCCCGGTGTATGCATTGCACGCCTTGTTCCGCGGGAACAACAAGATCAGTACCCGAAACCACTTAGGATGCTGCTTGAGGATCTCCTGCATCAACTCGAATTCCTGCTTGCACTCGTGGCAGCCGAAGTCCATGAACTCCACCAGTACGCGCGACGCCTCCGGGTCGCCCAGCACGATCTCCTCGTCCAGGTCCAGCGTCGCGATCACCGTCCCAGCCGAGTCCGTCACCTTAAAGCCGTGGACAGGCTCTATCTCGGCAACCTGTGTCGTAGCCGCAGGTTGCGTGCCCACCACCGCCTGGCTCGCCGGACCCGCCACGATGCGGGTCACCTCCACCTCCGGCCGGGCCAGAACCTGCCCCCCCACCAGCACAGCCACCGACACAACCGCCAACCCGCCCGCCCTCAGGCCGATCGGCCCGAACCACTCCGCAGGCCTGCCCACCAGCAGCAGGATCAGCGATATAAGTCCTGCCGCATGCGTAAGATCGCACAATAAACAGAACTTGTGGATGTACACGACCTGCACGATCAACAACCACACCCCTGCCAGCGTGCCTATCCCCGCCAGAAACAGCCCCACCCCCCAAAGCGATCGCCAGGCGGCTCCCCCCCGTGTCAGCAACAGACCAACCCCAACAACCAGCAACGCCCCATAATTCAGTGCGCCAAACGCAGCTAGCGGCAGACCCCGCCACTGCGAGTAGCGGCTGATCAGCACCTCGCCGCACGAGATCAGCTCCGTATCAGGGCAGCCAGGCAGCGAACCGACCAGCCCCTGGGCATGCAGCCGGGCACTCATCGCCCACATGTAGCCCGACAAGGCTACCGCCATCAGCGAGAGCAACACGATCCCCAGCGCAACACCAATCGCAGCCGTATCTTGCCGACTCCTGCGAATGTCACTCATCGATTCGCTCCACAATGCTACTGCTTCGTAGCCCCGCCAGGCCCAGCCACCGCATGACCCCATGATACCCGATCCCAACTGTCTTCTCATCCCCCCCGTCAGACGCCGCCTCATGCAAAAACGGACCCCTGCAAGGCACTCCTGCAGGGGTCCGATAAATATTGCATTCATGTCGGCATGCGTCCCGCAAACTCCCGGGCCAAAGCCGTACAGCATCGACCTAACTATCGTCAGCGTAAGCCATTGCGCCGTAAACGATAGGCGTCACCGACTCCAGTTCGTTCAGGGCGCACAGCCACTTCGACAGCACCTCGCCCAGCTCCTGGTTGGCCACGACCGCGACGTCCACATGCAGATACGCGATCGCATCGGTCCAGGCCGCCCAACGAAGCGACCATAGGTCCAGGTCCGCCACGCTCCGCACCGCATCCGCCGACCGCAAGGTCCGATCGCAAGCGATGGCCGGCACAAGAGCTACCTCGGCCGGGGCAACGGCAGAACCCACCGGCATCGGCAAGGTCAATGGCCTGCCCGCATCACCAGTGAACGCCACCGTGCGAACGCAGGCAAAACGATCCGGCTCCCAAAGGCGAACCTCGACGACATCCCGCGTAACCTCCGGCCTGGCCGTCAGTTCGGCCGCAGTGCACCGGACCGGTGCGTTGGCAATCGCCGGCTCGTCATCGATCCCTTCGATCGGACGAGTCGCCGGAGCCGCC
>JANYLN010000149.1 GCA_025357795.1 Planctomycetota bacterium | reverse complement strand
GGTATCGTCCCCTGCCCGCATCGCCACGAACCGCGCATAGGGCATCCGCGCCAGGTGTTCGGCCAACTGCTCTGCATTTATACGACCCTCCCGGGTTGAAAGTTGCAGTGGCCTGATGTCCTTGGGGCGATCGTACCAGTTCTGGCCTGCCCCGCGCAGGTGCAACCCCAGCAGTCGCGGTGCGTCTGCCACCGCTACCACATCATACTTGTCGTAAAAGGCGAATCGTTCGACGAAGTCCCAGTTGTGCAGCCGCTTGTCGGTGACCCGTATGCCGAAGTGGTCTGCCAGATACCGTGCCACGTCGATCACGCCATCGCCGTCGCGCATGCTTGCCTGGCCATGATCGGCTGTCAGCACCAGCAGCGTGCGGTCGAGCGTGCCGGCCCGCTCCAGGCCCCGGCAGATCCGGCCTATCTGGTTATCCATGTTGCGCAGGGCCTGCCGGTAGTCCGGTGAGGTGACCCCGCGCTGGTGGGCCACCTGGTCGCAGGCGGGGAAGTACGCCAGGATGAACCGCGGCCAGCGGCCGGTCTGGTTGGCGATCCGGGCGATCAGTTCGAACCGAATGGCGGTCAACTGATCGACGTCTGTGTAGCGGCCGAAGTACCAACTGATGCCGCTGGTCGCCCAGTTGTCGATTTCGCGGGTGACGCCCCGGCGGGTTGCCACCTGGATGCTGAAGGTCTCCTGGTCGTGCAGCAGCTCGAAGATGGTCTGGCCGAACATGTCGTTCTGGGCGGTGCGGTAGGTCTTGATGAATCCGTACGCCCGGAACTGCATGGAGTAGGGATCGAACCACTTGTTGCCCACGAGCCCGTGATGGCCAGGCGACAGGCCCGTCAGCATCGTGGCGGTCGCGGCATAGGTGATGCTGGGTATGCAGGTGACGGTCCGCTTGTACCGCAGGCCGCGATCGATGATGTACTTCTTGATATTGGGCAGGTCGCCGGCCGCGAGCCGCTGCTCGAAGACCTCATCGCCCATGCCATCGACATAAAACAGGATGGCGGTCCTGTCCGGCACCTGAACGTTCGGGTGCAGATCCGTCCGCAGCGGGCGATTGTGGACGTAGCATCCGGTCTGTGTGGTGGCCGCCAGCAGCGCGATCATCAGTGCAACCAGACCTCTTGCTCGGACCGTTACCGTATGGGCCATGGGGCTCGTTGCTTTCGCCAGGGTTTGGGGCTGATACCCTCTCCGCGCGAGCAGGGTAAGGCCGATAGGACATACGGCCCCCGAGCTTCGGGAGCCGTATTGTCGCGTGAGATCCTATCGCACATCGGTCTGTGCTGCAAACGCCAGCCGGCAGGGCTCATACTGACCGATGCGCTAGCCAGTAGCCAACTGGTAAGGAACGTGGTGTCGTCATATTGTCACGGTTAGTCCTACCCCTGGTTGTTCTGCTCGGCGAAGATCTCCGCTGCCTCGAGTTTCTTGAACAGCACCTCGGGCGTACCGAGGGCGTGGCCGGCGGGGAGCTGGTCCGCGGCCTTGTTCCAGGTGAACGCTGATGCCTCATCGATGTTGAGCATCGTGGCGATCTTGCGGGTGGAAAACGGCAGGAACGGCTGCATGATCGTCATCAGGCAGCGGATCGTCTGGATGCAGATGTTGACTGTCGTGCCGCAGGCGGCCATATCCGTCTTCTTCTGGTGCCAGGGCTGCTTGACGTTGACGTAGGCGTTCGCCTGCCGCGTCAGTTCCATCACCTCGCCCAGGGCCGCCTTGAAACGGTACTGCTCGATCTGGTCGGCCACTTTGGCCGGGAAGGTCCGCAGCAGTTCCAACTGGGCCTTGTCGGCGTCGTCCAGGGCGCCCTGCGCCGGGACCTTGCCGTCGAAGGTCTTGGCATTGAACGCCAGGATTCTGTTAATGAAGTTGCCGAAGGCCGCCAGCAGTTCGCTGTTGTTCCGCTGGATGAACTCGTCCACGTCAAAGGCCGTCCGCTGGCTCTCCGGCGCGATGGCCGTCAGGTAGTACCGCAGCGGGTCCGGGTCGAACATCTGGAGGTACTCCTCGATCCAGATGGCTGTGCCGCGGCTTTTGGAGATCTTCTCCTCTTCCTTGCCGGGGAACTTGATATTGAGGAAGGAGTTGGCGACCACCTCGTCGGGCAGGCGGTAGGAGCCCTCGGCCATCATCATCGCCGGCCAGATCAGGGCGTGGAAGATCACGTTGTCCTCGCCGATGAAGTGGATGACCTTGCAGTCGTCGCTCTTCCACCACCGGGCGTACTCTTCGGTGCTCTTGCCGCTGTTCTGCTCGTGCTGGGCCGTGAACGAGACGTAGCCGATCGGGGCGTCGAACCAGACATAGAGCACTTTGCCCGTGGCATCGGGATCGTCCAGGGGCACGGGGATGCCCCATTCCAGGTCGCGGGTCATCGCCCGCTCGGGCAGGCCCTCGGCCAGCAGGCCCTTGGCGAAGTTGAGCACCTGGGGCCGCCAGTTCGGGTGGCTTTCCAGGTAGGCCTTGAGTTTTTCGTTGAACTGACCCAGCTGCATGTACCAGTGGACCGTCTCGCGGACCTCGGGCACGGTGTTGGTGATGGTGCTGATCGGCTTGATCAGCATGAGCGGGTCGAGGCTCTGGCCGCAGTTCTCGCACTGATCGCCGTAGGCGTTCTCATGCTTGCAGTGCGGGCAGGTGCCCTTGACGTAGCGGTCGGGCAGGAACTTGCCGGCCTGGACGTCGTAGAGCTGCTTGGTGGTCTTTTTCGTGAAATAGCCGTTGTCGTAGACCTTCTTGAAAAAGTGC
Source organism: Planctomycetota bacterium (assembly GCA_025357795.1). Lineage (GTDB taxonomy): Bacteria > Planctomycetota > Phycisphaerae > UBA1845 > JANYLN01 > JANYLN01. The sequence continues at coordinate 1,126 of JANYLN010000149.1, read as the reverse complement.
TGGCTGAACTGGGCATGCAGCTCGGCAAAGCCAGGCTGGTGCGTGCCGCCGTAGATGTCGAACTGGATGCCGAGCCCGTCGAAGTCGGTCTTCTGCTTGGCGTTGTAGGTGCTGGAGACCTCTTGCGGGGTCCGGCCTTCCTTGGCGGCGGTGATCGGGATGGCCACGCCGTGGTCGTCGCTGCCGCAGACGAAGCGGACCTCGTCGCCGTTGGCGCGGAGATAGCGCACGTAGATGTCGGCCGGCAGGTACGCCCCGGCGATGTGGCCGACGTGCAGCCGGCCGTTGGAGTAGGGCAGGGCGCCGGTGATCATGAATTTGCGGGGCATATTCTCACCTCGTTGCTTTCTCGTTCTATCGCGTATGGGCTTTCGTATTTCATGTATCGGCAATGTGCGGCAATTCCGCCATTCTAGGGCGTTCGGTGCCCGTGGCAATGCTGCCGTGCCGGTTCCGGATGCTGAGGTTGCCCGCTATGAGGCTGGGGGAGAAGTGGTTGCGGTGCGCGACCGGGTGGCCCCGTCAGCCCATGACGGGCCGACGCATGGCCATCTGGCGGGCCTTGAGGGAGCGTTTGCCTGTGTGTGCTGTGTGGATGAAGGTCATACCTCTACAATTGCTATCTTCTTATTGTCATAAGTCTAACACGTGATATCGTGAGCTGCTCACGACCGCTCACGCAACCGCAACTCAGCCGGTTGGACAGTGAGCGAATTCATGCTGGTGATCGGCCCGACTACAGCATCTGACGAAATTGCTCAATGGTCAGTCCGGCGTCCCGGACAATGTGGCCCATTGTGATTGCGTTGACCGGGTTGTGCCGCGGGATAGTGATAATCCGGGTTCCATCGGTCATCACGATATGCTTGCTCTGCCGCGCCACCTCGAATCCGACCTTTTTCAGGACACGGATTGCATCGAGGTGATTCACGCCGGGTAGCTTGGCCACGCCTATACCTCGACCTCGCGGAAAAACTAGGGCACGACAAGATTGTTCGCGAGGTCGAGGTATAGGCGTGGCCAAGCTACCCGGCGTGAATCACCTCGATGCAATCCGTGTCCTGAAAAAGGTCGGATTCGATGTGGCGCGGCAGAGCAAGCATATCGTGATGACCGATGGAACCCG
>JANYLN010000132.1 GCA_025357795.1 Planctomycetota bacterium | reverse complement strand
CCTTGCATGGACGAGGGCTTCGGATGGGTCGTGGTGACGAACGAGAAGTGTGTTCGCCGTCAGAAGCACGCAATAACCCCAGGCGGCTGTCAAATCCGAGAATCCCCCCATAGAATCCGGGGAGAAGGTGCGTGCGTCGGCTTGGGCAAGGCCATTCGGGAAATCTGGATGACTGCACGGCCGAAACATGGGCGAGATTCGGCGGGGCCGACCGCAAAAGGACAAGGCCATGGTGGCGAACACCCTGAACCTCCGACTCCTCTCTCAGGCCGTGCAGCAAGTCAGCACGGTCATGGAGACCCCCGCCATCATACGCTCCCTGGTAGCCTCCGCGATGGAATTGACCGGCGCCACCGGCGGCGCTGCCGGCCTGATGGTGGAAGGCCGAATGGTGTTTACGGAGTACAACCTGCAGGGACGGATCACCCCGATTCACTACGAATTCACCCTTGGCTATGGCGCACCGGGACGGGTGATGGCGACTGGCATGCCCTACACCTCCAACGACGCCGCCAATGATCCGCACGTCGTTGCGGACATCCAGAAGGTTTTTGGATTTCAGACGCTAGCCGATGTGCCTATCATCAGCCGCGGGGGCGACCTGCTGGGGTGTTTTGAGATTCACAACAAGGCTGGCGGACCTTTCGACGACAGCGATCTGGACCTTCTGATGGTGCTGGCTGCTGCCGCTACCGGTGCGATCGAAAACGCGCAGCTGTTGCTGGATCGCACGGCAGCCATGGAGGCTTCACACAAAAGCGTCATCCAGGTATCGGAATCGCGGAACATGCTTCGCCTGGTCATGGATACGATTCCGGTGCGTGTGTTCTGGAAGGACACGGAATTGAGATACCTCGGATGCAACGTCCACTTGGCCCACGACGCCGGTCGGGGGTCGCCGGAGGAGCTGGTAGGCAAGACAGACTATGACATGGCCTGGCGCGAGCAGGCCGACCTGTACCGTGCGGATGACCAGGAAGTCATCTCCTCGGGCAAGGCGAAGCTGAACTATGTCGAGCCGCAAACCACATCCGACGGGCGAGTCATCTGGCTGCAGACGAGCAAGATTCCGTTGCGAGACACACAGGGCAAGATTATTGGGGTGTTTGGATCGTACGAGGACATCACCGAACGCAAACGGGCCGAGCAGGCCTTGCGTGAGTCGGAAGAGAAATTCTCCAAGGCCTTCCGGGCCAGCCCTGCCGTCATCTCCGTCGCCACCCTCAAGGATGCCCGCTACGTGGAGGTCAACGAGGCTTTCGAATCGGCCTCCGGCTATAGCCGTCAGGAAGTCATCGGGCGGTCAGCCGCCGACTTGCAGGTCTTCGAAGATCCTCGCGTAATGGAGAACCTGGTCCGCTTGCTCGAAAGCGGGGGCAGCGCCCACAACGTCGAATGCCGCTTCCGACAAAAGTCCGGCGCCATTCTGACCTTCCTGGTCTCTGCCGAACGCATCGAACTGGGCGGGCAGACATGCATACTGTCGGCCGGCGTTGACATCACCGAGCGACGGCGGTTGCTCGAACAACTCCAGCAGATCAACGCGGAGCTCGAACAGCGAGTCCTCGAGCGAACCGCCGTGGCCGAGAAACGGGCCTCCCAGTTGCGAGTGCTGGCCGGCCGACTGACGATGGCGGAGCATCAAGAACGCCGCCGCGTGGCCTATATCCTGCACGAGCACTTCCAGCAGCTGCTGGCCAGTGCCAAGTTCAGTCTGAGCATCGTCCGCCGGAAGGCTCTCGACAAGAACCTGCGCGAACCGCTGGAGCGGGTGGAACAGGCCATCGACGAGTCCATTCTTGCATCGCGGTCGCTGTCCGTGGAGCTCTGCCCGCCCATCTTGTACGACATGGGCCTGGCAGCCACACTCGAATGGCTCGGCCGGTGGATGCACGATAGGTACCGCCTGAACGTAGAGGTCCAGGCCGACCCATTGGCCAATCCACAGGCCGAGGATATAGCCGTCTTCCTGTTCCATTCGACAAGGGAGCTGCTGTTTAATATCGTCAAGCATGCGCATGCGGATCGGGCTACCGTCCGCATGTCTCGCCAGAATCACCGGAATATCCAGATCGTTGTGGCTGACAAGGGAGCGGGCTTCGATCCATCCTCGCCCCCATCCGGAAGAGACGCAGCCGGTGGATTCGGCCTGTTCAGCATTCGCGAGCGGATCGAACTGGTGGGCGGCACGATGGAGATCGACAGCCAACCAGGCGGAGGCACTCGAATCAGCCTGACGGCGCCGTGCGCCTCGCCAAAGGGCCCTGTTCCCGCGAAAACTGTGGGCAGCCAGGTAGTCACAGGCGGGTATGCCGCCAGGCAGGCTGATCAGCGCACGCCGCAGGACCAGAGTGTTATCCGCGTCCTGCTGGCCGACGACCACGAAGTCGTGCGGATGGGCCTGACGCGGTTGCTGCAGATGGAGCCGGATATCGAGGTCGTGGGGCAGGCCGCTGACGGCCTGGAGGCCCTGGAGATAGCCCTGCAGATCCAGCCGGACGTCATCCTGATGGATGTATCGATGCCGCGTATGAGCGGAGTGGAAGCCACTCAGCGGATAATCCAGCTGCTGCCCAGCAGCAAGATCATCGGCCTGTCGATGCATGAGCAGGAAGACGCCGCTGTTTCGATGAAGGCCGCCGGTGCGGCCATCTACCTGACCAAGACCTCGCCGCCGGAGGCCCTGATTGCGGCGATTCGCGAGTGCACCGCCCGCACAGCCCTTGTCGAGTAACTCTTCGGCCTCCACGGGCCGGTTACAACTACAACCGCAGCCAGAGCAACCACGGCCACAGCCAGAACAAGACAGCCGAGGGCGGCTGTTCCACACATAACAACAGCAACAACGGCCACAGCCACGGCCCCGCTGAAGCGGGAACTCGAACAGTCCTTCGTCGAACAAAGACACGGCGCGGGCGCCACGCCTGGACTGCGAACCAAGGCTACGGCCAGAACGGCTGGGGCGGGAAAGAGATGGCCCCCCTGCCCTTTTGGGGCTCTTGGTTCAGGTCCCGTAATACGGTATCCTTTCCATCTTGGGCCGGCGGCGGAGCGGTATGAATGCGGCCAGCAGCGGTCCGAGTTGAACTTGGGATTGTGCGATGAAGATCAGACTCAATAGAGGTCCGGTGCGGTGGTGGTTGATCGTGTTCGGGCTGTTTCTGGCCCGGCCTGGGCTGGGGACGGCCCTGGTGGGGACCGGGCTGGTGCTGCTGGGCTCGGCGATGCACCTGTGGGCGAAGGGGTGTTTGCAGCAGAACCGGCAGCTGACGGTGTGCGGGCCGTATCGCTGGTCGCGCAACCCGTTCTATGTCGGAAACTTCTGCATCGACCTGGGCCTGTGCCTGTTTATCAACAACTGGTACTTCACGGCGATCTTCCTGGTTGTCTGGGCACTGATCTACCGGCTACAGATCCTGTCGGAGGAGCGGACGCTCGACGGGATTTATGGCGAGGCGTGGCTGCAGTACAAGCGGAGCGTGTCGGCCTTTTTCCCATACAAGCGGCCGTTTAAGGACGTGCCGGCGGAGCAGGGTTTCTCGTGGGGGAACCCGAACCTGGCGCAGAGCCGGGAGCTGCCGCGGCTGATCCGCACGGCGAGCTACCCGCTGATGCTGCTGTTTGCGGGCGGGCTGTGGGTACACGGCCGGGAGTTTCTGGCGGGCAGCGCGGCGATGGCGATGTTCTGCCTGGGCGGGGTTGTCGCGCTGCAGGTGCTGGCGACGGGTTTGAAGCGGCAACTGCATGGCCGGACGCCGATCCTGCCGGGGTTTCTGAAACAACCTTACGTGCAGATCCCGCTGGTAGTGGGGTACCTGGCGGGGTTGGCCCTGATCGGCAAGGGGGGCGTGTACGCCCCAAAGGTACTGCTGCCGATCGGGCTGGCGATGCTGGCGTTCGGGTTTTATGCCGTGCGGCGGCGTCAGAAGGAGCCGACGATGCGCTGGGACGCGTTTGCCTGGAGCAGCGCGCTAGGCGGGGCGGCGGTGCTGGCGGGGATGCCGTGGCTGGGGATGCTGGCGGTGGCGGCGGCGCTGGCGATCTGCATCGACTCGCACATTGCGCCGGCGTTTTCGCTGGCGTTCCCGAGCTTTGAGACGGCGCCAGCAGAGCCGGCGGGGAACTTCTGGGGCGGGCGGCGGCTGCCGAGCCAGTACCTGCTGTTCACGCTGCTGACGCTGGCGATCGGTGTGAGCAAGGCGTTGGCTGGGGCGTCGCAGCGGGTGGGTTGATTTTCGGGGAGCGGGACTGCCCTGCCCTTTGAGTGATCGCTGTGCGGCAACCGCCGGGAGGCGTTTCGTGCTGGAGAGTAAGTTCGGGCCATCGGCGATGCTCGAGCAGGGTGCTGTAGGGTTTCTGCGACGCCGGGGGGGCCTGACGGGGTGGTCGGTGGTGGCCGCCCTGGTCGGCTTGACGGCGTTCTACATGCTGGGCGCGAGCACGATGGTGCTGAGCGAGCCGGACGAGGCCCGGTGCGCGCTGATCGCGCGGCACATGGTGCAGAGCGGCGATTGGCTGGCGCCGCAACTGCTGGATCGTCCGTACTTCGACAAACCTCCGCTGTACTTCTGGATGCTAGCCGGGTCGGTGAAGGCGTTCGGCGAGAGCGAGTGGGCGCTGCGGTTGGCGTCGGCGATCGTCGGGGCGGCGACGGTCGTATTGACCGGGCTGCTGGCGGGGCAGTTCTTCGGGCGAGGGGCTGGGTGGATCGCGGGGGCGACGCTGGCTGTGTCGGTTGCGGGGGTGATGGGGGCGCACGTGATCCGGATGGATCTGCTGCTGGCAATGTGGGTGACAGCGGCGCTGCTGTGCTGGTCGCGGGGATGTCTGCTGGAGCGGCGCGGCGGCTGGTATGTGCTGATGTACGTGTGCATGGCGATGGGGTGTCTGACGAAGGGGCCGGTGGCGATCCTGCTGCCGGGGCTGATCATCGGTTTGTACCTGCTGCTGTCGGGGGGCTGGCGGGGGATCCCGGGGCAGATCCGGCGAATGCGGCCAGTCCTGGGCGTGCTGATCATCGGGGTGCTCTACGGCAGCTGGGTGGGGTATATGACGTGGCGGTACCCGGAGTATCCGCGGGAGTTCTTCCTCAAGCAGAACCTCGATCGCATGGCGGGCAGCGGGCTGGATGCGGCGGCGCCCTGGTACATCATCCCGGGGGCGTTCGTGGGGGGGTTGATGCCGTGGTCGCTGCTGGTGGGGCTGGCGAGCTGGGACCGGCGGCCACGGCGGGGATTGCCACCAGCGGAGAAGTTCCTGTGGATCTGGGGGCTGACGGTGCTGGTGTTCTTCACGATCTCGAAGGCACGGATGCCGAACTACGTGCTGCCGGCGTTTCCATCGACGTTTGCGTTGCTGGGGGGATATCTGGCGGGTCTGACGGCGCGGCACCGGGCGCAGCTGGGTTTTGGGCTGCTCGGGACGCTGGCGCTGGCGGGGGCGGGGGCGATCGGCATCGTGATCCTTGAGCACGAGCGGTTTGACCGAGTCGATATGGTGCGGCTGGCGGTGCGGCTGGCGGTGCTGGCTGCCTTGGTGGCGCCGACGTGGCTGCTGTGGAAGCGGCGGTTGACACTGGCGGTAGTGCCGCTGATTGCCGCGGGCGGGGCGTTCGCGATCGATATCGCGTATGGCCCGGCACGGGAGTACTTTGCGTCGCGGTGTTCGAAGGAGCTGGTGCGGCCCCTGGAGGCGCTGGGTTCGGCGGCGGGCGGGGAGGTCGTGGTCGCGACGGTGCCGCGCTACGGGGCGGTGTACTATGCCCCGCCTGGCTGGCGGTTCCGGCTGGTCGGCAAGCGGCAGGTCAACTCGCTGATCCCACTGCTGAAGGGGAACGAGCGGCCTTTGTACGCCATCCTGACCGGCGGCGGGCTGCTGCCGGAGCTGCAGCAGGACACGGTGGTGGGGCTGCGGGTCAGCGATCGGCTGACGATCCTGCAGCGGCTGGGGGAGGATGCCCTGGTTCGGATCGATCCGGCGGCGAAAACGGCCGGGGCGAACGACAAGATTTCACAGGGGCAGTAGGCAGTGGATAGAAAGCACGTAAGACGCGACATAAAAGGCACTTACAGCACACAGTGCCAGTTTCCAACCTCTTGGCAATCGGGAGTTGGCATGGTAGACTGGGCGCTCGTTTGACGCATCCAATTGATGACCTGAGCTGGGCGCAGCAAGGTCATCGTGTGTTGATAAACCGACAGGTTCTGTTTGTAACTAGAACGATGACCGATAATACACAGGTACAAGAGCTATCCGAGCCGATCTGGCAGGACATTCTGGGCTATTTGCGTGTGCATTACGCCCGGCTGGTCCGCGGGTGGTTCGAGCTTCTGCGCCCGGGGCCGCTGGCCAGCGGGGAGCTGCAGGTTCTGGCGGCCAATACCGCCCAGAAGCGGTATCTCGACGAGCACTGTCTGCAGGCGTTCGTGGGGGCGGCGCAGGCGGCGACGGGGCACCTGGTGACGGTGTGCTTCAAGGCGCTGGCCGAGGACCCGCCTGGGAACGAACTACCGGTGGGACTGTCGGGTGAGTCGCTGCCGCTGATCGAGGAATATAGCTTCGACAACTTCGTGGTCGGGCCGTGCAACCGGCTGGCGCATGCGGCGTGCGTGGCGGTGAGCGAATCGCCGGGGCGGGCGTACAACCCGCTGTTCATCCACGGCAGCGTGGGGCTGGGCAAGACGCACCTGCTGCAGGCGATCTGCCACGCGGTACTAGCGCGGCAGAAGCAGGCGCGGGTGTTCTACCTGTCGTGCGAGACGTTCATCAACGATTTCATGGAGGCGGTGGAGCTGGGAACGCTGCATACGTTCCGCTACCGGTATCGGCACGCGGATATTCTCATGCTGGACGATATTCAGTTCCTGGCGGACCGCGAACGGAGCCAGGAGGAGTTCTTCCACACCTTCAACACGCTGTACCAGTCGCAGAAACAGATCGTGCTGGCGGCGGATTCGCCGCCGGAGCAGATCCCATCGCTGCAGGATCGGCTGGTGAGCCGGTTCAGTTGGGGGCTGGTGGCGCGGATCGACCAGCCGTGCTACGAGACGCGGATCGCGATTTTGCGGAAGAAGGCGCGGATCCGGCAGGTGGAGATTCCGGACGCCATTGTCGAGTTCATTGCTTCGACGATCACGACAAACACGCGGGAGTTGGAAGGGGCGATCGCCAAGGTAGTGGGCTTGAGCCAAGCGTATCGCCAGCCTGTGACGCTGCAGATCGCCGAGGAGGCGCTGGGTAGTGGGCGGGATCGGCGGGTCCGGCGCCTGACGATCCAGCAGATCCTGGAACAGGTGAGCCGGGACTTTGGCGTACGGGCGTCGGATATCCAGGGCAAGCGGCGGACCAAGAGCGTCGCCCTGCCGCGGCAGGTGTGCATGTACCTGGCCAGGGAGTTGACAAGTCACAGCCTGGAAGAGATCGGCGGGTACTTCGGCGGCCGGGACCACAGCACGGTGATGCATGCGTGCAAGACGATTAAGGCGCTGTGCCAGGAGGATCCGCACCTGCGGCAGATGCTCGAGCAGGTAACGGGGAATCTGCAGAGAGGGAGTCCGTAGACTACGTGGACGACGCAGGCGACGTTGACGGCCAGAGAGGACCCTCCACTGGTGCGTGGGGGTGGGAGCGGTTTGTTAGGGTTGATTAGCGTGGATGGCACCAATTGTGTGTCGGGGTGGCCGAAAACGGGCCTGCTTGTGTGTACTGGCTGTCAATTGTGTGAGTTTGTGTGTAAAATTCGGGTCTGTTTCTAACAGGGTTGGGCCCTGGACGAACCGCAGTGGAATATAGCGCAGCGAAGATGGCTGGTTACACACAGCGGCGGGCCGGACCCGTGAGAAGAGGATCATTCGCAACTGCGTGTAAGGCAACGAGTTATCGGTGAGACTGCCGCAATTCACAGGTTTCACAGTCCTGATGAAGAAGGACGAAGAGAAGAGAATAATCCCTTCTCTCTATCTAAGACAGAAACGGCCGTGAGCAAATACGCTGTGTGGCACGCTTAACGCGAGGAGTACACCCATGAAGCTTCTGTGCAGCAGGCAGGCACTCCAGGAGGCACTGGGACTGGTCGGGTCGGTTGTCTCGGCTCGGAGTCCCAAAGAGGTCCTCAAATCGGTTCGCCTGTCATGTGATCAGAACGGGTTGTTCCTGGAAGGCACGGACCTGGAGGTGGCTGCTCGGGCGGTGGTCAACCAGGTCGAGGTCACGGAACCGGGCGAGGTACTCCTGCCGGCGGATCGGCTGGGCCAGCTGACCCGCGAGAGCCCGCATGAGACGCTGACGATCGAGACGGGGGAAAATTCGTGCATCATCCGAGGACAGGACGAAGAGTACAAGATCTTCGGCCATGACCCGCAGGACTTTCCACCGATCGCGCCGTTCGAGGAAGAGCCGGACTTCGTCATCAAGGCGGAGGTTCTGCGCGACTTGACAGACAAGACGGCGTATGCGGCGGCGAAGGAGTCGACCCGGTACGCGATCAACGGCATCCTCTGGGAGAGGCAAGGCAAGAAGCTCATGATGGTCGCTACCGACGGACGGCGACTGGCGAAGGCGTCGGGGCCGCTCGAGAAGGCCAGCGGTGAGGAGGTCGTGCAGGCGATCGTGCCGGCCAAGGCGATCAGTCTGCTCAACCGCATGCTGCACAGCGGCGACGAGGAAGTGGAGGTCAAGTTGAGCCGGAACCAATTGCTGGCCCGCACGCCGCGGGCGGTAATCACGTCGGTGCTGGTGGAAGGGCACTTCCCCAAGTACGACGACGTCATCCCGCGGGATTGTGACAAGAAGGCGAAGCTCAACCGGTTGGAGTTCCTGTCGGCGATTCGGCGTGCAGCGCTGCTGATCAGCGAGGAGTCCAAGGGGGTGCGGATGGAGTTCCAGGACGGCTCGCTTACGCTGACGAGCCGATCGCCCGAGCGGGGTGAGGCCCGGATCCGCATGGCCACCGAGTACCAGGGCGATCCGGTCGCGATCGGGTTCAATCCGTTCTTCCTGGTCGATGCGTTGAAGGTGATGAACGACGAGCAGGTGGTTTTCGAACTGAAGGAACCGACCCGGCCTGGCGTGCTCAAGGGCGAGGGCGATTTCCTGTACCTGGTGATGCCGGTAAGTTTGGCGTAGGACGACAATAGCAAGGATGGGTCATGGGACCACGACCTAAACCGAAGCAGCCGAGCGGACGAGGTGGTCGGGACCGCGATCCGTTGCAGATCGGGTCGGTCCTGCGGTCGGTAGAGTACTACCTCAAGGGCAACCGGCAGAGCCTGCTGGCGGTAGAAGAAAACCTGCGGCCTCTGTTGCCGGAGGAGCTGGTCGGACGGGTGCAGGTGACGGGTGTACACGGGGGCGTTTTGACGCTTTCGGTGGTGGATGCGGCGGGCAAATGCCTGCTGGAAATGATCTTGCGGGGCAAGGCGTTTGAGGCGCTCTGCAAGGCTTTGCCGGATATGTCGTTGCGCAAGGTGAAGGTGGTGCTGACTTAGGTCGAACAAACGCCTAAAATCCTTGAATACAATGACTAAGCTATAAAGAAGGTGTTATGTCGGACAATCTGGAAAACGTACAGACGCAACAGACAGAGTCTGCGCAGATCGACGCTCAGGCGACCAACGGTGCGCAGGAATACACCGCCAAGAGCATCAAGGTCCTCGAAGGGCTCGAAGCGGTCCGCAAGCGGCCGTCGATGTACATCGGCGACACGGGCGCGGCGGGGCTGCATCACTTGGTCTACGAGGTGGTGGACAACAGCATCGACGAGGCGATGGCGGGTGTGTGCAAGAACATCAGCGTGCGCCTGAACGCCGACGGCTCATGCACGGTGATCGATGACGGGCGGGGCATCCCGGTGGACATGCACGAGGAAGGGGTCTCGGCCCTGGAAATCGTGATGACGAAGCTGCACGCCGGCGGTAAGTTCGACCGGAACAGTTACAAGGTTTCGGGCGGGCTGCACGGGGTGGGCGTCAGCTGCGTGAATGCGCTGTCGGAGTGGCTGGACGTCGAGGTCTACCGCGACGGCAAGGCGCACCACATGCGGTTCGTCCGCGGCAAGCCTGTGTCGGGGCTGGAGGAAATCGGCAAGAGCCGCAAGACCGGGACGCGCGTCGAGTTCATGGCGGACAAGGACATTTTCCCAGATACCAAGTTCCGCTACGAGATGCTGTCGACCCGGATGCGCGAGCTTGGGTATCTGAACCCGGGGCTGTCGATCACGCTGTCGGACCAGCAGAGCAACAAGAGCGAGACGTTCAAGTTCGACGACGGACTCAGGCAGTTCGTCAGCCACCTGTCGGAGGGCCGGCAGGCGATCCACAAGGGGCCGGTCTACTTCATCAGGGAAGACGTCGAGCAGCGGCTGGTCGGGGAGATCGCCCTGCAGTGGACGGACGGCTACACCGAAAACGTTCTGTGCTTTGCGAACAACATTCACAACATCGACGGTGGCACGCACATGACGGGCGTGCGGACGGCCCTGACGCGCGCGCTGAAGGCGTACGCCAGGGAACGGAACCTGACTAAGGGGACGACGGAGCTGGAAGGGGACGACCTGCGCGAGGGTCTGACGGCGATCATCTCGGTGAAGGTGCCCGAGCCGCAGTTCGAGGCGCAGACGAAAGTCCGGCTGATGAACCCGGAGGTGGGCACGTTTGTCGAGTCGTTCGTGTACGACTGCCTGAAGACCTGGCTGGAAGAGAACCCCGTCGACGGCAAGAACATCGTGCTGAAGGCGATCCAGGCGGCGCAGGCTCGCGAGGCCGCGCGCCGCGCTCGCGAACTGGCCCGCAAGACGGTTCTGGACAGCGGGAACCTGCCGGGCAAGTTGTGGGACTGTTCGAGCCGCAACGCCGAGGAGACCGAGCTGTATCTGGTCGAGGGCGATTCGGCAGGCGGGTCGGCCAAGCAGGCTCGCGATAACAAGACGCAGGCGATCTTGCCGCTACGCGGTAAGATTTTGAACGTCGAGAAGGCCCGGATCGACAAGATGCTGGGGCACGAGGAAATTCGCACGATCATCACGGCGCTGGGCACGGGGATCGCCGGCGAGGACTTCGACCTGTCGAAGTGCCGGTACGGCAAGATCGTGATCATGACCGATGCGGACGTGGATGGCAGTCACATCCGCACGCTGCTGCTGACGTTTTTTTTCCGGCACATGCGGCCTCTGATCGAGACAGGCAAGATTTTCATCGCGCAGCCGCCGCTGTATTTGCTGACCAAGAGCCGGCGGGGCGAGTATATCCGGGACGAGTCGATGCTGGCGACGCGTCTGACGATGTGGGGCCTGGATGGCACGGAGCTGGAGATTCGCGAAGGGGCCGCGCCCCGCAGGGTCGGCGGGCAGGAACTCCAGGACTTGATCGGCATCATCGACGGGATCTGGACACAGTTCCACCTGCTGTTGCGGCGGAGCATCAACCCGCAGGAGCTGCTGCGGCGGCACCGGGACCCGGAGTCGGGTCTGCCGCGGATCCGGGCGGTCACGTACCGGCCGGGGCTGCGCCAGCCTGTGACGATGTTCGTCTATACCGAGAAGGAGTTCGCGGAGCTGGTGCAGGCGGAAGAGGCCGCGCACGGTGAGGTCGAGCAGCTGGAAAGCCAGATAATGGTCGGCGGCAACGGGGCGCTGGCGGAGCATCGCATTGAGCGGACGGACCTGTACGAGTGCGCGACGCTGGAGGGGTGGCTGCGGCAGCTGGAGGAGCGCCACATCGCGCCGGAGGATCTGTTTGCCACCCGCAAGCGGGACGCGGCGGGCGAACCGGAGCCGGCGCGGTACGTGCTGCTGCATGACGGCGTGGCGACGCGGGACATGGAGAACATCACGCAGCTGCCCGAGGCGGTGCGGCAGTTTGGCATCAAGGGGGTGCAGCTTAAGCGGTTCAAGGGCCTCGGTGAGATGAATCCCGAGGAACTCTGGACGACGACGATGGACCCGGCCATGCGGACGCTGCTGCGGGTGCGGATCACCGAGGACGACACCGACGCCGAGCAGTTCCAGGTGGACGCCCGCGAGGCCGACCGCATCTTCTCGATCCTGATGGGCGAGAACGTCGAGGCCCGGCGGCAGTTCATCGAGACCAATGCACTCAACGTGAAGCGGTTGGACGTATAGCGGAATTCCGCATTCCAGGCGGAGACGAAACCAACGCACCCGTTGTCCTTGTGACGACGGGTGCGTTTCCATTGGGTGGCCTGGGTAGGCGTACGGCTGCGACGGTCGTGTGTGTTCCGGATGAGCATCAATCCATGCGGGCGGCGAGCCCGGGAGACGTGGTGTTTCGATCGAATTGCGAGTAGGCTAACGCGATCGGTTGGTGGCGGCGTGAGGTCGCAAATGCCCACCGCAGGAGTTTGATTGGCGTTAGAAACAGCGGAGTCGTTGGGAACAGGGACGGGAGTTGTGCGGACCGGAGGGGCGCTGCTGAAGCTGCTGCACATGCGCTTCGGCAGCTTGTTGCTGTTCGGGGTGATTTTCCTGGCGGCATCGCTGGCGCTGCGGACGGCCCTGCTGGTCAGCTCGTTCGGGGAGATGGGCGAGGTCGGCGCGGTGGGGCTGCTCAAGGTCTACGGCATGGGCCTGGTATTTGACCTGGGCACGTACTTTTGCTGCATGCTGCCGACGGCGGTGTACCTGCTGCTGATGCCAGATCGGATATTCCGCTGGAAGCCGACGCGGTACCTGGGACTGGTCCTGTATTTCGCGGGCGTGTTCCTGGTGCTGTTCGACGTGGCGGCGGAGTGGCTGTTCTGGCAGGAGTTCGGCACGCGCTTCAACTTCATCGCCATCGACTACCTGGTCTACACGGAAGAGCTGATCGGCAATGCCGCGGAGTCCTACCCGGTCAAGACGATCCTGGGCGTGCTGCTGGTGTGCGCAACGGCGCTGGTGCTGCTAACGCGAAGGCCGTTCCTGAGATCGTATGAATCCTCGAGCACGTTGCGGCAGCGGTTGGCGGCGGGGCTGGTGTATGCGCTACTGGCGTGCGCGACGCTGCTGGTGGTGCGGCCAGGCTGGGCGAAGGTGACGGAAAACCACTACGCCAACGAGCTGGCGCGTAACGGGCTGTACAGCCTGGTATCGGCGGTGTGGGAGAACTCGATCGATTATCCGGGGCTGTATCGCACGGAGGATCGCACGAGGGTCTTCGGGCACTTGCGGCAACTGCTGGCCGGGCCGAACAGCCGCTTTGTCAGCGAGGACCCGTTCGATATCACGCGGCACGTGGAGTACCCGGGGCCGGAGAAGCGGCACAACGTCGTGATCGTGACGGTCGAAAGCCTGGACGCGGTGTTCTTGGGCGCGTTGGGCAGCAATCGGCGGCTGACCCCGAACCTCGACGAGCTGGCGGGGCAGGGACTACTGTTCCGGCGGCTGTACGCCACCGGCAACCGGACGGTCCGCGGGCTGGAGGCGATCGCGGCCTCGCTGCCGCCCACGCCGGGGACGTCGGTCATCAAGCGGCCGAACTGCGGGGGGCTGTTCACGGCGGGGCAGCTCTTCCGCGGCAAGGGCTATGACGCGAAGTTCCTCTACGGCGGCAACGGGTACTTCGACAACATGAACGCCTTCTTTGGGGGCAATGGTTTCGAGGTGGTTGACTGGTCGACCCTGACGCCGGCGGAGATCACCTTCCGCAACGTCTGGGGTGTGTGCGACGGGGACTTGTTCAGTCGGGTGCTTGTAGAGTGCGACAAGTCGTTCGCGGCGGGGCGGCCGTTCTTTTCGATGGTGATGACGACCTCGAACCATCAGCCGTACACGTACCCGCAGAAGGTGGACACGCTTTCGGGCAGCAATCGCAAGGGGGCGGTCAAGTACACCGACTACGCGATCGGGGAGTTCATCCGGCAGGCAAAGGACAAGCCGTGGTTTGCCGACACGCTGTTCGTGGTGATTGCGGATCACTGTGCCAACAGCGCGGGCAAGGTGGACGTGCCCGTGGCGAAGTATCACATTCCTTTGATCATTTACGGGCCGGGGATCGTGGCGGCCGGGCAGTGCGACACGTTGTGCAGCCAGATGGACCTGGTGCCGACGCTGCTGGGCCTGCTGAACATGTCGTACACGAGCAAGTTCTTCGGGCGGGACGTGCTGCACGATCCGCCGGGGCGGGCGCTGCTGGGGACGTACCAGTTGCTGGGCCTGGTCGAGAAAGATAGCCTGACGCTGCTGGGGCCGAATCGTGAGGCGGCCGCGTGGCAGGTCAACGGGTTGGCTGCGCAGACGCCGGGGGCACTGTCAGCGGATCGGCTGTTCGACACGATCACCTATTACCAGGCCGCCAGCGATCTGCTGGAGCACGGGTTGTACTCCGCGCCGTGACATGGCGGCGATGACCCGATCTACGACGATACGTGGGACAAAGAGATAGCCGCCTGGATGGCTGCCTGCTGCAGGCGCTGGGCGGCGGTCTCGTGCAGGAAGCAGCAGGTGTCTTCGTAGCCGCCGGTGCCGTACTCGTTGGCGGGGCTGACATAGTTGGCGTAGGGGCCGGCGAGTTCGGTAACGATCGCGGGCGCGCTGTTCGGGTGGAGTGCCTCTCGCAGGGCCGCGCCTGTTGAGGCGAAGATCTCGCCTGGCAGGTTGGCGAGGAGGGCGTCGCCGAGGCGGACGGCGGAGACCTCCATGGGCCAGGTGCCCTTCCGGAGCGCGGCATCGGGGATGATCGTCGGGCGCGTGACTTGGTGGAACTCGACCCAGCGGAGGACCTCCATGCGTCGACCCAGGGCCAAGCGCTGGGCCGCATTCTGTTCCGCCGCGAAGTTATCGGCGGCCTGCTGCTGCTGCTTGCGCAGGCGCTCGAGGCTCCACATGTACTCCGGCCGCAAGGAGACCTGGGCAAACTCCTTGGCGAGTCCGGCCCCTTCTACTGTTTTGTAGTGAAGACCCTTGACGAGGCGCGCCGCTTCGCAGGCGAGGCGGCGGCCATAGGCGGCGGCGGCCTCGATGCCGTAGTGCTCGTGCAGCGGGCGGATGTCGGCGCAGGGGCCCTGGAGGTAGATCGCGGTGCCGCCGAAGTCCTGTTCGAACTGGCTGCGGAGCGTGCCGATGAAGTCGGGGTACAGCGCGTTGCCGATCTTGGTGTGGCTGGCGATGGCAGGGTGGGCCGGGAAGCGGAGGATGGTGGCCAGCGGGCGGCGGTCGTTGTGACGGCGGAGGCTGAGCAGGTCCAGTCGTGTGTCGGCGGGAGATTCGCAGAAGGCGGGTGTGCCGCTGCCGGACCAGGCGGCGGGGTCGACACCCTTGTCCTGCAGGTAGGAGCGGACCTGGGCGGAGACCTCGAGCCGGTGGGACTCGACGCGGCAAGCGTCGTTGAACATCACGCAGAAGGTTTCCAGGTCGGCGATGGTGAAGCGGCGGCGGATCGTCCAGCCGGGGCCGAGGTCCTTGCCGGCATAAGACCACTCTACAGGAGTGTAATCGGCGCGGGCGGTAGTGATCGCCGCGGCGAGGCGGTCGGCCAGGGGGACTTCGGCGATGCCGTCGCTGTTGCTGGCGGCGTGGATGTGATTGCACCAGACGAGCATGTTCTCGACCGGGACCTTCAGGTAGTGGCGGAGGGCCTTTTGGAAGCGCGTCATCCAGGGCTCGTAGAGCTCGAGCAGGTCGAGGGCGATCAGCAGGATCTCGTGGGTGCCGTCGGTGAGGAGGATCACGCGGCCTGTCAGGCGGCCTGGCTGGGCGGGTGGGCCGCGGTGCTTGCCGCGAAACTCCAGGCTGACCAGGTCGGTGATGTCGATGGTGGCGACGGCGGCGCGGATGGGGGTGGACAGGAGTACGCTGGTGGACTGCATGGTCGTTCGCTCCATAGGGCCGCCGGTTCGTGCAGCGGCGCGGCCGGGCGGGGGTATTGTAAGCGGAGGGGCGATGGAAGGACAATAAGGAACGATGGGGGCGCGGGTGCATGCTATGTGCGGTGGCAGAGGAACGACGGCAGGTTCACCGCAGAGGCGCCGAGGACGCAGAGAGTTCCAGGGAAACGGCAAGGCAGGCCCGAATCCGGGCGGGCAGATCCCGGCCGCCACGGAAATCAGGATGCACCCACGGGTGATGGCTACCGGCAACAGCGTCGGCGGGAACGGCCTTTGGAGCGGGCCCGTGGGGCGGGTTGCCCTCAAAGGCCGCGATCGGCGGCTATGGGAGCGGGGGCCAGTTGCGCGGGCCGACGCTGACGAAGTAGCCGTTGCCGACGAGGGGGTATTTCCGCAGGTGTTCGTGGAGGCTGTCGAGGGTAACGGCGTCGACTTCGGCGAGGCGCTGGTCGAGGGTGCGGGCGCGGTCGTGGTAGTCGATGTCCTGCATCATCTGCATGAGGCGGTTGTAGGCGGCCTCGCCGTCGACGGCCAGGCCGGTGCGGCGGCGGTTCTTGATGCGCTGGAGTTCCTCGGGCTTGATGCCGTCGGTCTGGACCTTGCGGGCTTCGCGCTGCATGGCGTCGCACATCTGCTCGCACTTGTCGGGTTCGCCGAAGGAGTAGAGCAACTGGAAGCCGCAGTCGGCGTAGGTCACGCCCCAGACGCCGGCGCGGGGGGAGATGCCCTTCTGGGTAATGTTCCAGAAAAAGCGAGAGTTCTCGCCGCCGAGGATGGAGGCGATGGCCTCGATACGTTCCTCGCCGACCCCAGCGGAACCGGTGGGCATGGCGTAGGCGACGCACTGCTGCTTGAAGCGCTCGTGGATCTGGACGGCGCGGCCGGCGTGCATCTGGGCAGGGGCCTGGCGGGGCGGGACCTTGCCGACGTTGGTCCAGTGGGCGGTGACCTGCTGGGCGGTCTTGAGGACGGCGTCGGGCTCGACGTTGCCGGCGACGATGAGTACGACGTTGGCGGGGCTGTAGTACTGGTCGTGGTAGTCGACCATGTTCTGGCGGCTGAGCTTCTCGACGGTCTGCTTGTAGCCGAGGACGGGCCAGGCCAGGCCATGGCCGGCGAAGACCTTCTCGTGCAGCAGGTCGTACATGTGGCGGTCGAGGTCGTCATCGCTCATGGCGATCTCCTCGAGCACGACCTTTTTTTCGGTGTCGAACTCCTCTGGCGGGAGCGTGGGGCGGACCATGTCGGAGAGCAGTTCGATCTGCTTGTCGATGTCGGCGCGGCGGACCCAGCCGAAGTAGAAGGTGTGTTCGCGGCTGGTGAAGGCATTGTAGTAGGCGCCCATGTTGTCGAAGTCGATGGTGATCTGGGACCAGTGGCGTTTGCGGGTGCCCTTGAAGCACATGTGTTCGAGGAAATGGCTGACGCCGGCCCAGTCAGCGGGCTCGTCGCGGCTGCCGGCGCGGGCCATGAAGCCGGCGGCGGCGCTGCTGACGTCGCGCATCGGCTCGATGACGACGCGCAGGCCGTTGTCGAGCCGCTCATCGATGATCTGTCCCATCTGGCGGGTGGCAATGCTGCTCATGTGGTCAAGGTCTCCAGGACCGGCTCGTATCTCGCAGGACGCATCTAACTATAGGCCGGCGGAGTGTCGCCGGCGGATCCCCGGGGACCCAAGAGCGTGGGGCGGCCCTGTCTGACCGCCCCGGAGTCGGGGGTACTGGTGTGCGGTGCACCCCGTGCCCTTAGTAACCCCGGGCGTACCAGACGGTCGCCACGGACGGCTGGCCACAGGTGATGCAGGTCGGCATCTGCTTGGGGGCGCCAAAGGGCTTGTTGCGGGCGGTGGCCTTGGTCGCCTTCTTGACCTCTTCCTCGCAGGCGCCGCTGCCGCACCAGCCGCCGAGCACGAAGCCGAACTGCTTGTCGAGGATGTCGGTCAGTTCGGCGAGGGTGGTGGCCTCGAAGGAGTGGTCCTGGCGGAACTGGAGGGCCTGGTTGTACATGTTCTGCTGGATGTCGGTCAGGAGGTTGTTGATGATGTCGATCAGGCCGTCCTGGCTGGCGGTGATCTTCTCGCCGGTGTCGCGGCGGACGATGATGACGACGTTGTTGTCGATGTCGCGGGGGCCGATCTCCAGCCGCAGGGGCACGCCGCGCAGTTCGTATTCGTTGTACTTCCAGCCGGGGGAGTATTCCTCGCGGGCGTCGGCCTTGACGCGGATGCCGGCGGCCTTGATCTGCTGGAAGAGCGGATCGAAGCGGGCCAGGACCTTCTCGCGGAGTTTGGCCGGGCCGACGGGGATCATTACCAGTTGCACCGGGGCGATCTTGGGCGGCAGGCGCAGGCCCTTGTCATCGCCGTGGGCCATGACCAGGCAGCCGATCAGGCGGGTGCTGGCGCCCCAGCTGGTGGTGTGGACGAACTTGAGGGTCTGGTCCTTGTCGAGGTATTGGATGTTGAAGGCCTGGGCGAACTTGGTGCCCATGTAGTGGCTGGTGCCGGCCTGGACGGCCTTACCGTCCTTCATCATGGCCTCGATGGAGTAGGTGTCGATGGCGCCGGCGAACTTCTCGGAGGGGGTCTTCTGGCCTTCCCAGACGGGCAGGGCCATCTCGTTCTGGACGAAGTCGACGTAGACGTTGAGCATGCGGATTGTTTCTTCGCGGGCTTCCTTTTCATCGGCGTGGGCGGTGTGGCCCTCCTGCCAGAGGAACTCGCTGGTCCGCAGGAACGGGAGGGTACGTTTTTCCCAGCGGAAGACGTTGGCCCACTGGTTGACGAGGACGGGCAGGTCGCGCCAGGACTGGATCCACTTCTGGAAGGCCCAGCCGACGATCGTCTCGGAGGTCGGGCGCAGGGCGAGGCGTTCTTCGAGTTTTTCGCCGGCGGCCTCGGTGACCCAGGGGAGTTCGGGGGCGAAGCCTTCGACGTGTTCCTTCTCCTTGTTGAAGAAGGACTCGGGGATCAGCATGGGGAAGTAGGCGTTCTCGTGGCCGGTGGCCTTGAAGCGGCTGTCGAGGCCGCGCTGGATGGCCTCCCAGATAGCGTAGCCGGCGGGCTTGAAGATCATGCAGCCGCGGACGGGGGCGTAGTCCATCAGATCGGCGTTTTTGATGACGTCGATGTACCAGGCGGAAAAGTCCTGCGCCATCGGGGTGATGCGTTTTTCTTCTGCCATGCGGTGGTTACCTTCCTTGGCTAGTCGGGAAGAGGGGTCGGACCCCTTTTCCCTTAGGTTGCGGCATGCTAGGCGGTTCGGCCGATTTGGGCAACGGGTCCGGCGGAGGGCGGGGAAAAAATCGATGGGGCGAGGCCAAAATCCGTATCGTGGGCCGAGGCGGCAGGCGGGGCCGTTGCATTGGTCCGGCGGGATTTGTAAGATTGACCCTTCGATCCACGTGAAGCAGTTCACAAAGGGACCCGAACCAGGTTGAAACTGGGAAGAAGGAGTTGGCTGATGCCGCTGGTAAACACGAAGGGGATGTTCAAGGTCGCCTATGAGCAGGGCTTTGCGGTTGGCGCGTTCAACGTCAACAACATGGAGCTGATTCAGGGCATCATGGAAGCCGTCGCCGAGGAAAAAGCCCCGGTGATCCTGCAGCTGTCGAAGGGGGCCCGCCAGTACGCCAACCCGAAGTGGCTGACGGCGCTGATCCAGACCGCGGCCGCCCAGTACCCCGATATTCCGATCTGCATGCACCTGGACCACGGGGACACGGTGGAGCTGGCGAACCAGTGCGTGGACGAGGGCTACGGCTCGGTGATGATCGACAAGAGCCACGACCCGTTCGAGGTCAACGTGGCCGAGACCCGCAAGGTCGTCGAGCATGCCCATGCCCGCAAGTACTACTGCTCGGTCGAGGCTGAACTGGGCCGGCTGGGCGGCATTGAAGAGCACGTTGTCGGCGTGTCGGCCGATCAGCTTGATAAGTTCCTGACCGACCCGAAGGAAGTGCAGGAGTTCGTGAAGGCGACGGGCGTGGATAGCCTGGCGATCGCCATCGGCACGAGCCACGGCGCGTTCAAGTTCAAGAGCGAGCCGAAGCTGGCCTTCGACCGGCTGGAGAAGATCCAGGCGCTGCTGCCGGGATTCCCGCTGGTGCTGCACGGGGCGAGCACGGTGATCGAGTCATACGTCGAGAAGATCAACAAGTACGGCGGCCAGATGGTCAAGGCCATGGGCGTACCCGAGGAGGCGATCCGCAAGGCCAGCACCCTGGGCGTCTGCAAGGTCAATATCGATACGGACCTGCGGCTGGCGATGACGGCCGAGATCCGCGAGGTCTTCACCAAGGACCCGAAGGAATTCGACCCGCGCAAGTACCTGGGGCCGGCCCGCAAGGCGATCAAGGAAGTCGTCAAGCGGAAGTTGGCGGTGCTGGGTTGTGTCGGCAAGGCCGAGGCGTGCCTGAAGGCGTCGCAGTGCTAGGCGAGCGTTTTCCCTGACGCGGTCGGCCTGGCCGCCCGCGATTCTATAGATTGCTGTAACAAGAGAGGCTCCGGTGACGGGGCCTCTCTTGTTTGCGGCCGCCGCGGGCACGATGGCTGGCTAGGCGAGGCGAATGCAGTGTGCGGGCCCGAGCCGCCGAGATAACCCGGGGTCTTCGAAAGGAGTCGATTCGGATGGGCAGATGCTTCTTGCGGACAGAGGTGGTGTTACTCTGCATGTTGGCGGTGGGGTTTGCCACGGACGGAGCTGTGCTGGCCAAGGACAAGGCTCCTAAGATCAAAGGACCGATCGTCGAGGTCATGCTGACGGAATATGCGATCCAGATGCCGTCGTCCTTCAAGCACGGCTGGGTCACCCTGCGCATCAGCAACAAGGGCGATGCGTTGCATGGCCTGCGTGCCCAGGACAGCAAGAAGACCTGGGAGCTGGCCCCGCCGATCGCGCCGGGCAAGACGGTGCTCGTGCCGATCCAGCTGCGAAAAGGGACCTTCATGGTCTACTGTTCGACGGCGGAGCACGCAACGGTTGGCATGCAAGCGGTGGCCTACGTCCAGTGAGACCTTGCCAACCAGAATGACTTGTGTTTCGGTCGAATAAGACGTGCGGCTGGTTCGTCTGTAATGGGCGAACGTGCTTGACCGCATCGCTGAAAAAGGAGTCTCGATCGTGAACTGTACGCGTTTGGTTGCCTGGCGTCTGCTGATTTGCGCCATGATCGCTACACTGGTTCTTGCGCCGCTGGCGGCAGCGCAGGTGATTGTGGTGCCGAAGATCAAGGGCAATCTCATCGATGTAGTGATCCGTGAGGGGTCCATCCAGATGCCCGCGGTGGTGGCAAAGGGCTGGGTCACCCTCCGCATCACCAATGCGGGGCAGGAGAATCACAGCCTGACGCTGATGGGCCACGGAAAGATCCATTCGCTGCCGATTGCGCTGCGGCCGGGCCATGCCGCACTGATGCCCATCAAGCTCAAGGAAGCGGTCTACACGGTCTGGTGCCAGATGCAGGGCCATGCCGACAGCGGCGAGAGAGTCAGCTTGGTGGTCGTGGACGATTAGGCGGTCCCGGCCGGAATCTGGGGCCGCGCAAGTGTGTCGCTGACGCAGCAGTGCGGCACGAGGACGCGCTGGCGACTCCTATAATAGTGCGATGTCCGTTCATTGTCGTGAAAGGAGTGAACCGTGAGTCGCACATATCCGTTTGCCCGGTGGGGGCTGGCCATGGCGTTGCTGGCGGTGCTGATCGCGGCGCCCGAGACATCGGCCAAGCACGGGCCGAAGACCAAGGGCCCTCTCGTCGATGTGGTCCTGACCGATGACGCCATTCACATGCCGGCGGTTCTGAAAGAGGGCTGGGTCACCTTCCGCATCACCAACAACGGTTACTACACGCACAGCCTCAGTGCGCAGGGGCGCAAGAGGATCCACGCGCTGGCCGTGTCGCTGGCGCCGGACCAGACGGTCCTGGTGCCGATCAAACTAGGCGAGGGCACCTACAGCGTGTGGGACCCGGTGGAGGACAACGCCGCGCGGGGTCTGCGGGCCACGGTTGTGGTGAAAGGTTAGCGGGGGCGGATCGCGCGCCGGGCCGGCCGAAGTCCTGCACGGCATCGTCGACGATCAGCACCCAGTCGTTGCCGTGGCGTTCGTCGGCAGGGAGATCGAAGAGGCATCGCTTGGATTTGGGCATCCTGCCGATCTCGATGCTGACGGGTAGTGACTATGGGTTCATGGAATGACGCGGGTGTCCGGCAGCGCGGCCGGTGGCGCCGCCAGGGCGGGTCTTGCAGCGGGAACACCAGTACTCGTGGTTGAAGGGGTTGCTGAAGACTTGGGCGATTATTGAGAGCCAGTAGGCAAACAGTGTAATCAGGGTTTCCATGTCTTGTCCTCCTGCAGGCGCACATGCGACGACGGCAGCGTCTGGGGGACGCCGCCAGCCACATGGAAACGAGTCCCTGCCGCGCGGCAGGGAGATGCGCCAGATCCGGGCATCTTACTGCGATGAGGATGTCTTGTCATAGGCTGCGCCTATCCGGCGACGCATGGTCAACACCGTGTCGCTCCCTGGGCGGTCATCGGCTGGTGCGATCTGCCAGGCGGCCGTGGTCAAGGCCCGCAGAAACCGCAGGTCATGACTGACCAGCAGCAGGGCCGCCTGGCACTGAGTCAGCGCCGCCTCGAGGTGTTCGATCGATGGCAGGTCGAGATGGTTGGTCGGCTCGTCCATTACGATCAGCCAAGGCTGGTGCGTCATCCCCAGTGCCAGCAGGATCTTGCGGATCTCGCCGGGGGACGGCTCGTCGGTGGCCAGGACGCGGCGGGCGTCGGAGCCCAGGCACGAGACGACCGTCATCACATCACCCAGTTGAGCGTCCGGCAGCGCGTGCACGGCCGCGAGGATGCGGGCGGCCTCGGACCGCTCGATCTCCTGTGGCAGGTAGACGACCTTGTCGGCTGGCAGTGACAACTGCGTGAGGATGTGTCGCAGGAGGGTGCTCTTGCCGGCGCCGTTGGGGCCGATCAGACCGATGTGATCGGTCGGCTCGATTCGCAGGGCCGGGTGATGGAGCGATCGAGCGCCGCCGAGGGCGATTGCCCCTTCCGGCAGATCGAGCACGCTGTTGCGCGGCGCGGTTTGGCCGCGCAGGGTGATGCCGAGCGTCTGCTTGGGCGGCACGTGCAGCGAGCCCAGGGCCGCCTGCGCCTGCTGGAGTCGGCCCTGCATCTGGCTCTGCTTGCGGCCGGCGGCGCCATCCTTGCCGGTTACCCGGGCGAGGTCGATCTTCGTTCGGCCGTCCTTGTCCCGCAGAGCGAGTTTGCGCTTGGAGCGCTTGGCGTCCTGCTGGGCGGCCTCGTGGCGGCGGGTGGCCTCCTCTCGCTCCAGCCGCTTGACCTCGTGTTTCGTGTGCCGGTAGAGCGAGCGCGCCCGCTGGGCGTCGGTGTGGGACTGCTCGACGGCCTTGGTGTAGCCGCCTGGCCGGAGGGTGATCGCGTGCGGTTCAAGGAGCAGGCAGCGGGTGCAGAGCACGTCGAGCAGTTCGCGGTCGTGGCTGACCAGCAGGCCCACGCCGGGATAACCGTGCAGCGCCTCGGCCAGCAGCAGCCGGGCGTTGCGGTCGATGTGATTGGTTGGTTCGTCGATCGCGAGGACATCGGGCTGTTGCCAGAGGGCGGTCGCGATCTGGGCGCGTTTGCGCTCGCCATGGCTGAGCGTTGGCCAGCGTTCGAGCCAGTCGGGCTGTATGGCGAGCTCGCCTCGCAGCTGGCAGGCCGGTGCGTCCAGCGCGGTGTTGAAGTCCGCCAGTTGATCCGGGGGGTCATCTGTCCGCTGCGGACAGTAGATCACCTTGCCCGGGGTGATCACCCGCCCTGCCGTCGGCGCCAGTTGTCCGGCTGCGAGGCGCAGCAGGGTTGTCTTGCCGCCGCCGTTGGCGCCGATGATGCCGGTCCAGCCGATTGGAAACTCTGCGGAGAGGTCCGAGAACACCGCTGCGCTGGCGGTGTCATACAGAAACGTGACGTTATGGAACTCGAGGTTGGCTTTACTCATGGCGACCTCCGTGCTTACGCATAAGGATCATACGAAGCAATTGCATCGGTGGCATAACCAGGCGCGGGGCAATTACGCATCATTGTGGTGGGCCGCAGGACTGGTCGAGCGGCAGGCCGATCGGTATCCTGCCGCTCCATGAGTTACAAGGACACGACTGAGCAATCGATCGTACATATTTGCTGTCCGGCGTCGCCTGCGGGTGAGGACATGCCGGGGTTGGGCATTGGCCAGTGGGACGACCTGGTCGGCGCGATCCAGCGGGAGATCGGGGCGGATTGGCAAATCACTGGCTTGCCGGAGCTTATCTGGGCCCCCTTCCAGCCTGAGAAGGGCGGGCGGGCCGACGACGCTGTGCGTGCTGGTGACCTGCAGGGGGCCCTGGCGGACGACGGCGTGCGGGCGATTGTTGCCCTGCGGGGTGGGGCGTGGCTGCTGCGGATCCTGGAGCGGATCGATTTTTCGGTGGTGGCCCGCAGGCGGAAACCCGTCATTCTCATTGGCTTCAGCGAGTGGACCTGCCTGTTGCTGGTGGCGGCGAGGTACCCGGCTGTCGTGTCGATCCATCACACCAGTCCGATGTACATGCTCTCGAGCGATGCGGGGCGGGCGCTGTCGGGCGAGCAGAAGCAGTGCCGCTGGCGGGAGATCTGGTCGAACGTGCGGCTGCTGCTGGAGGCAAAGGCGCCCGCGCATGTTCTGAAGGGCCGGCTGGTGACGCGGACCCCCCTGCCGACGGGGCCGGTTCAGCTGTATGGCGGCAACCTCACGCTGGTAACGGCTTTAGCGGGTACGGGGTATCAGGACGCGGTGCGGCCGGAAGGTGCGTGGCTGGCGATTGAGGACGTCAACGAGTCGATCGGGCGGGTGGATCGGAAGGTCACGCAGTTGCGATTGGCGGGGCTACTCGAGGGGCTGGGGGGCGTGCTGCTTGGGGGGTTTACGAGCGAGGGTCGCGACATCTCGGGGGATGTGGCTACCTTGCTGGGGGTGCATGTGCCGGGCAGCGTGCCGATCGTGGCGGAGTGCAATTTCGGGCACTTCTGGCCTGCGGCGCCGTTTCCGGTGAGGCGGCCTGTGCGGCTGGTCAGCGGGCCGGAGGGTGCGGTCGAGGTGGACGTGGACTGGCCCGGCCTGATGGTCTGACACGTAAGGTACGGCGGCTAAAGATTTTCGGGCATTGCTTCCGATAATTTCTAATGTGGGTGGTTCGGCGCAGTGTTTGCGCGCCGCAGGATGTGCTGGGGAGGAGACCAGCGAGATGGCTGAGGTACTCGATCAAGCCGAAGTTGACGCGCTATTAGCCGCGGTGGATTCCGGGCAGATCGACCAACAGACCGCGGAGGTCCTGTCGCCGCCCGGTGTCAAGGCGGGTGCGACCAAAGACGTCCGGCTGTACGATTTCAAGCGGCCGGAGCGGGTCAGCAAGGATCAGATCCGGGCCTTGGAGGCTATCCACGAGGGGTTCTGTCGCAATTTCGGGGCGTCGCTATCGGCATTTTTGCGGACGATCATCGAGGTCCGGGTCGCGACGGTCGAGCAGCTGACCTACAGCGAGTTCATCCATTCTCTGCCCAACCCGACGTGCTTTAACCTCCTGTCGGCACATCCTTTGGAAGGGCAGATGTGCATGGAGATCAGCCCGCTGATCATCTACCCGGTGATCGACCGGCTGCTGGGCGGTTCGAACAATGACCTGTTTATCCCGCAGCGGCCGCTGACGAGCATCGAGTGGCGGCTGGTGGGTAAGATCACAGACCGGGCGCTGCAGAGCCTCAACGAGGCGTGGAGCAACCTGGTTGAGGTCGAGTTCGAAGTGCCCGCGGTTGAGTCCAATCCGCACCTCGTGCAAATCGTGGCACCCAATGAAGTTGTCGTCGTGATCGGCTTTGAGTTAAAGATGGGGCCGCGGGCTGGCACGATGAGCCTGTGCATCCCCTTCAACGTGGTCGAGCCGGTGATGGGGAAGCTGGCTGCGCAAAGCTGGCTGAGCTACAAGAAGAAGGGTGTGAATTCGGAGCAGCTGGGCAAGATCCAGCACAACATTGCCAGCGCGACGGTTGAACTGAAGGCGTTCCTGGCGGAGACGACGATCGCGCTGCGGGACCTGATGACCCTGCAGCCGGGCGATCTGCTGATGGCCGATAAAAACGCCAATGAGGATCTCAAGATCCTCGTTGAGGGTAAGACGAAGTATGCCGGCCGCCTGGGGCGATTCCGCAAGAACAAGGCCATCCGGATCACACGTCAGACGGCCCCGGACGAGCGGCTGTAGTCAGCTGAAACGACTGCCTGTGGCTGTTCGGCCCGCAACGGGGGCCTTAGAATCGTGTAAGCTGATCAGAGACATTGCGCCTGGCTGGGCCGAAGGTTGCGGCGCGGCCGGTGAGGGGCGTGGTGCAGATTTGCGATCGCGAGGATGACCATGTCTGTCTACAGCCGGTTGAGGTGTTGGGGTTCTGCATTGGCGGGTGTTGCAGTGGTAACGCTTGTTGGTGCAATGGGTTGCCGTGAGGCAAAGCCCCCTGCCCCGGCACCGCAGAGCCAGCCGGAGGTGATCATTCAGCCGGCACCGCAAAGCATGCCTGTTACGGAGGTTCCGGCCACAAAGCCCGCGGCGGAGAGTCAGCCTGTCGGACCGCCTCGCTATGAGGATATGTCCGACGCGGGGCCGATAAAAAAGGCCCCGACAACCCAGTCAGACAAGCCGCTGACGATTCTGAGCAAGTTTGACGGTATGCGGCGGGGGCGGCTGTCGGCCACGCTGGACTCCGAGACGCTGATGACAATGGCGACCGATAATGTGCGGGCCCTGCGGTTGGATTTACTGAAACTGCCTCGCAAGGGTAGCGGCAGACTGATCCTGCAGATCGATGGCCAGGGTATCGAGGTTACCGGCAAGAACAATCAGATTATCTACTTGCAGCGGAGTGCGATCGGGGAATGGTCGTTCGGCCGGGCAGCGGAGGTCCCTGCGGCCGGGGGGAAGTGAGGGGCTGGACATGAGCGGTAAGGCCTTCTGGTGCAATATGTTGTGTGTGCGCTACGCAGCAGGATGTATATTTCTGATACTTCTGAAAGTGTGATCGACCTGCCTGCCGGGTATCTATGATTGTGTGATCCTATCATGAGCCTTACAATGGCCTTTTCCGTGTAGTGGCGATGGGCGGCTGCTAGTAGTTAGCAGATAAGAGGTAAGGCTTCACTTGCACAAGTCAGCAACAGATCGTGCGGGCATTTCGGCTGAGCGGCTAGCACTTGTCCGGCAGTTACTTGCGAACAGCGGGCAGCGGACGGACGAGGCCCTACGCGGGTACCTGCGGGCCCTGTCGGATGTGCCGGCGCGGCTGGTGGAGGCGATGGGGTACAGCCTGTTTGCGGGGGGGAAGCGGTTCCGGCCTGGGCTGGTGTTTGGGGCGGGGCAACTGTTTGGGGCTGAGGGAGATCAGCTGCTGGCACCGGCGGCGGCGATCGAGTGCGTACACACATTCTCGCTGATCCACGACGATCTGCCTGCGATGGACGACGACGATCTGCGGCGCGGTAAACCCACTAACCACAAGGTGTTCGGTGAGGCGATGGCGATCCTGGCGGGCGATGGATTGCTGAGCCTGGCGTTTGAGATCCTGACGGTGGGTGGGGATTTCGGAGCCGGCGGGTATGCCACCAACGGCGCCACTGAAGAGGTTGTGGCCAATCGACGCCGGCGTGAAGCTGGGCTGGATGGGCGAAATGGGCTGGTAAGCGCCCCTACCGGCGCCGCGGCCGTGGCGGCGATGGTGCGGGAGTTGGCGCGGGCGACCGGGGCGAGCGGGATGATCGGCGGGCAGGTGGCTGACATGCTGGGCGAGCACCAGGAGCCGACCGAGGGATCGATCCGGTACATTCACGAGCGTAAGACGGCGGCCCTGATTGTGGCGGGGTGCCGGTTGGGGGCGATTGCGGCGGGGGCGAGCGAGGCGGATATTTCGGCTCTGGGACGGTACGGGTATCACCTGGGGCTGGCGTTCCAGTTGGCAGACGACGCGTTGGATGCGACGGCGACGGCGGAACAGCTGGGCAAGCGGGCGGGCAAGGACACCGAGGCGGGCAAGCAGACGATGGTGAGGCTGCACGGGGTCGAGGCGACGATGCAGGCGGCGCAGCGCGAGGTCGGGCAGGCGACGGCGGCGCTGGAGGGCTACGGCGAGCGGGCGGAGCCGCTGCGGGCCCTGGCGGAATTCGTGATTCAGCGGAGCAGCTGAGACGGTAGAATGGAGCCCGGCTGGGAAGAACAAACGGAAGCCGGGACTGCGAACGGGATGTGAATCGTCCGTATCCACGGCCGGGGCTCCTCTTGACGCGCTCAGGGCAAGACGAGTAAGGCAGGCAGAATGAATGAACTGTTGCAGCATATACACGGTCCGCAGGACCTGAAGAAACTTTCGATGCCGCAGTTGAAGCAGGTGGCGGAGGAGATCCGCCAGCACGTCATCGACGTAGTCAGCCGGAACGGCGGGCACCTTTCGAGCAATCTGGGGGTGGTGGAGCTGACGATTGCGCTGCACTACTGCCTGGACCTGCCAGTGGACCGGCTGGTGTTCGATGTGGGGCACCAGTGCTACCCGCACAAGCTGCTGACGGGGCGGCACGATACGTTCGAGACGCTGCGGCAGACGGGGGGCCTCAGCGGGTTTCCGTCGCCGGCGGAGAGTGAATACGACCTGTTCTACGTGGGGCATGCGGGGACGGCGATTCCGACGGCGCTGGGGCTGGCGAAGGCGGATGAGCTGCTGGGGCGGAGCAACCGGACGGCGGTGATCGTGGGGGACGCGAGCATTGTCAACGGGGTGGCCTTCGAGGGGCTGAACCAGTTGAACATGCTGAAGCGGCAGTTCCTGGTGGTGCTGAACGACAACACGATGGGCATTGCCCCGACGCAGGGGGGCATGGCGGATTACCTGGCGCGGTTCCGGGTGAGCCCGACGTACGAGGCGTCGAAGCGTCGCGCCAAGCGGATGCTGGACCGGCTGCCGCTGGTGGGCAAGCAGGTCTTGAGCGCGTTGGACCAGCTGCGTCACAGCGTGAAGGCGACGCTGGTGCGGGACCAGATCTGGGAGCCGCTGGGGCTGGTGTACATCGGGCCGGTGGACGGGCACGACGTGGAACATCTGGTGCAGTTGATCAACGTGGTCAAGGACGTTCCGCACCCGGTGCTGCTACACATCCTGACGACGAAGGGGTCGGGCTGCGCGTGGGCGGAGGCGGAGCCGACGGCGTACCACAGCCCGGCGCCGTTCGAGATCCTCGAGAGCGGCGAGGTTCAGGCGAAGGGGGACAACGCCAAGACGTTCACGGATGCGTTCGGCGAGGCGCTACTGGAGATCGCGCGGCAGGACGACAAGGTGGTGGCGCTGACGGCGGCGATGCCGGACGGGACGGGGCTGGCGGGGTTCGCGGCGGAGTTCCCGACGCGGTGTCTGGACATCGGGCTGGCGGAGTCGGCGACGGTAGACGTGGCAGCGGGGATGTGCAAGGCGGGCCTGAAGCCGGTGGTGGCGGTGTATTCCACTTTCATGCAACGGGCGTTCGACCAGGTGTTCCAGGAGATGAGCCTGCAGAACCTGCCGGTGGTGCTGTGCATGGACCGGGCGGGGCTGGTGGGCGGGGACGGCGCGGTACACCACGGGTTCCTGGACATCGCGTTTCTGCGGACGCTGCCGCGGATCGTGTGCATGGCGCCGGCGGATGAAGGGGAGATGCACGCGGCGATGCGACTGGCGATGAGCTGCGGCAAGCCGGTGGCGATGCGATACCCGCGGGACCGAGTGCCGGCGCCGCTGGCGGCGAAGACCGAGCCGTTCGAGCTGGGCAAGGGGGTGCGGTTGCGCGGCGGGGAGGACGTGACGATCCTGGCGTACGGCATGCCGGCGGCCTATGCGATGCAGGCGGCGCGGCAGCTGGCGCAGCGGGGGATCGAGGTGAGCGTGTACAATGCACGGTTCGTCCAGCCGCTGGATGACGAGATGCTACAGGCGGCGTTCAACGGCAAGCCGGTCATTACCGTCGAGGACCACAGTACGGCTGGGGGGTTCGGCTCGGCGGTGCTGGAGCGGTCGAGCACGTTGGGGCTGGCGGTGGACATGAAGCGGTTCCGGCTGCTGGGGATTCCGGCGGGGGAGTTCGTGCCGCACGGGTCGCGGAGCTGGCAGTTGCGGCGGGCAGGGATCGATGCCGAGGGGATCGTCGCGGCGGTGCTGGCGGTGCTGGGGGCGGAGACGGCTGGGAAGTGGCGGGGCAGCGATGTGAAGACGATGGTGGGTGGGCAGTAGGGACGGCGGCGGCGAATTACGGCAAGAACAGCCAAGGCAAGGGCAGGCACAAGAAGGCGCCAAGCAGCGGATAATGGGAAACGGCAACAGCCGCGGCGGCAATGCCTTTGGTGAGAAGTCTTATGCAGACGCAGGCACGACCGAAGGTTTACATCATCGCCAACCCGGCGAAGGCAAACGCCAGGGGTCCGCTGGGGCATGTGCGCGAGCTGGTCGCGGCGCGGGCGGATATCCTCGATGCGCAGATGGGCCGGTTGGATCCAGTGATGGCTGCGCAGGCGGACCGGGTGATCGTGCTGGGCGGGGACGGGACGATCCTGGCGGCGGCGCGGACGATGTGCCGCAGACAGGTGCCGCTGATCGGCATCAACATGGGCAAGCTGGGGTACCTGGCGGCGTTCAGTCTGGACGAGTTCGAAGGGCAGATCGACCGGGTGCTCTCCGATGACGCGTTGATCAGCCCGCGGATGATGCTGGAGGTGACGGTCAACGGGGGCGGTCGGGAGAAGCTTTCGAGCATCGCGGTCAATGACTGCGTGGTGCAGGCGGGGCCGCCCTTCCGGATGATCGGGCTGAGCTTGAGCCTGAACGGCACGGAAGTGACGCACATCGTCGGCGACGGGCTGATCGTGGCGACGCCGGTGGGCTCGACGGCGTACAACCTGTCGGCGGGCGGGCCGATCCTGCAGTCAACGGTCAAGGGGATTGCGATCACGCCGATCTGTGCACACTCGCTGACGCACAAGCCGCTGGTGGTGGACGAGGACGTGACGGTGCAGATCACGCCGCAGCGGATCAACGAGGGGACGCGGGTAATCGTGGACGGGCAGGATATGCTGCCGGTGGCAGTGGGCGATCATGTGATCGTGCGACGGAGCGAACAGGACTTCCTGCTGGTAGAGAACCCGGCGTACGCGCCGTGGCACACGCTTGTCACAAAACTGAAATGGGGACAGGCGCCGCCGCGGTGAGGGGGTGGGGTCGGCGTGTGAATGGCGCCACGGCTGGACTGCGAACCAAGGGT